>NZ_JAMFSB010000107.1 GCF_026225065.1 Paraburkholderia sp.
ACGTAGTGGTCGCGCCGGCTCGGAATCAGGATGCGCACGTCCACGCCGCGAAACACCGCTAGCCGCAGCGCCGAAAACACCGCTTCGTCGGGCACCAGGTAAGGCGTGGTGATCCAGATCCGCTCGCGGGCCGCGTTGATCGCTTCGACGAAGAACAGCGAACAGGTTTCCTGCTTGTCGGCGGGGCCGGTGGGCATGACGATGCAATGCATGCCCTCGTCGCCCGGTTCGTTGTTTGGCTTGTAAGACGGCATATCGAGTGGCGGAAGGGTCTGGGTCGCCCAGTACCAGTCTTCCGTAAACACGAACTGGATGCTGGCGACCACCGGTCCGCGCACCTCGATATGCGTATCGCGCCACGGCGACAGCGGTGGCTTGGCGCCGAGATATTCCACGCCGACATTATGTCCGCCGACGAACGCCCGCTCGCCATCCACTGAGACGATCTTGCGGTGGTTGCGGAAGTTGAGCTGGAAGCGGTTGACGAAGCGCCGGTTGGTGGCGAACGGATGCACCTCTACGCCGCCGGCCCGCAGCCCGGCCACATAGCTGTGCGGCAGATCGAAGCTGCCGATGCTGTCGTAGAGAAAATAGATGCGCACGCCTTGTGCGGCTTTGGCGAGCAGCGCGTCCTTCAGCATCTCGCCGAGCGAATCGTCGCGCACAATGAAGAACTGCACGACGATGTAGCTGCGTGCCTGGTCGATGGCTTCGAGGATCGCAGCAAAGGTTGCTTCGCCGTTCACCAGCGTGCGCACGGAGTTGCCTGGCAGGAACGGCATGCCGCCCAGACGCGTCAGCGAGCTCACGAGCTGGGGGCCGAGTTCCTCGGTCGGCCGCCCAGCCGACGAGGCTTGCTCGTCCCACGCGTGGGGGTGGGCCTGAGTACGGAGCGACTCGTTTTCGATACGGCGCGCGTCGGCGTAACCGCGGAACTTGCTGCGTCCGAGGAAAAGATACGGCACCAGCGTCAGATACGGCATGGCTACCAGCGATACCGCCCATGCCACCGCGCCTTGGGAGGTGCGCGTGTTCAGAATGGCATGGCACGCCGCGATCACGCCCAGCAGATGGGCGAGGAGGACGAGCGGTGCGATATGAAGGAAGTCGAATTGCATAGGCGCGCGAAGAATTTTTGTGCGCTTCCCGACCGTTCGGCATGAGGGTAGGGAAGTCGATCGCGCTCATCTTACCGAACCCGTTCGCCTTGCGGTCGGGTTCGGTGGATTCTTTGCTGTTCGTTGCAGTGGCGAGGGCGAAGGTGCTCGCCGACGGTCGGCGACGGGTTGGACGCCTGGCCTGGGAACTCAGCCCGGCAGATCAGCCGCCTGGATCAGAAACACGTTGTCGTCCCCGGCGCTGGTCGACAGCCAAACGAGGTCGAGGCCACCGAACGCCGCTTCCACATTCGCGCGCTCGTTGCCAATCTCGATCACCAGCACGCCATCCTCGGTCAGCCAGTTGCGCGCCACGCCGATGATCCTGCGCACGATGTCCATGCCGTCCGCGCCGCCGGCCAGCGCCATCTCCGGTTCATGCCGGTACTCAGCCGGCAGCGTCGCCATGGATTGCGCGTTGACGTACGGCGGATTGGCGATGATCACATCGTAGCGGCGCTCCGGCAGCGGTTCGAACAGGTCGCCTTCGAACAGGGCAATGCGATCGTCGAGTTTGTATTCGTCGACGTTGCGCGTCGCCACTTCGAGCGCCGGCTTCGACAGGTCAACGGCATCGATATCGGCGTTCGGGAAGGCATGCGCCGCGAGAATTGCGAGGCATCCGGAGCCGGTGCACAGTTCGAGCACCGCGCCAACCTGCTCGGGATCTTCGACATACGGCTGCAAACCGTCCTGCAGCAGCTCGCCGATAAACGAGCGCGGCACGATCACGCGTTCGTCCACGTGAAAGCGGAAGCCGTGCATCCACGCTTCCTGCGTGATGTAGGCGGCCGGCACGCGTTCGGCGGCACGGCGCTCGATCACGCTCAGTACGGCGTCGATTTCCGCCGCGGTCAGCTTTGCGTCGAGAAACGGCTCGAGCAGATCGAGCGGCAGATGCAGCGAGTGCAGCACGAGGTAGGCGGCTTCGTCGTAAGCGTTGGCCGAAACGTGGCCGAACGACAGTTCGGCCTGGTTAAAGCGCGTCACTGCGAAACGCAGCAGATCGCGGACGGTGGAAAACGGGAGCGTCATCGCGGGGGTGTCCTTGGCGGGCCAGGGTTAAGCGGTTTAAGCGATCAGTTGTTCGAGTACGCGCCGGTACACGTTCTTGAGCGGCTCGATATGAGAGACGTCGATATGCTCGTCGATCTTGTGGATGGTGGCGTTCAGCGGGCCGAACTCGACCACCTGTTCGCAGATGCGGGCAATGAAACGGCCGTCCGAGGTGCCGCCGGTGGTCGACAGTTCGGCTGTGACGCCGGTTTCGTACTTGATCGCCTTCGCTAGTGCGTTCGACAGGTCGCCGCGCGGTGTCAGGAACGGCAGGCCGCTCACCGACCATTGCAGATCGTATTCGAGGCCGTGCTTGTCGAGGATCGCGTGCACGCGGCTCTGCAGGCCTTCAACCGTGCTCGCCGTCGAAAAGCGGAAGTTGAACATCACGTCTGCGTGGCCCGGGATCACGTTGCTCGCGCCGGTGCCGCTGTGGATGTTGGACACCTGCCACGTGGTGGGCGGAAAGTATTCGTTGCCATCGTCCCAGCGCTCGACCACCAGTTCCGCCAGCGCGGGCGCTAGCAGATGCACCGGGTTCTTCGCCAGATGCGGATAGGCGATGTGGCCTTGCACGCCCTTGACAGTGAGCTTGCCGGACATCGAGCCGCGCCGGCCGTTCTTCACCATGTCGCCGAACTGCGCGCTTGAAGTCGGTTCGCCCACGATGCAGTAGTCGAGCCGCTCGCCACGTTCCTTCAGCGCTTCGACGACCTTTACGGTGCCGTCGGTGGCGGGGCCTTCTTCGTCGCTCGTGATGAGGAATGCGATCGAGCCGCGATGCGCCGGATGCGCTGCCACGAACTCTTCGCTGGCGACCACGAAGCCGGCAATCGAAGTCTTCATGTCAGCCGCGCCGCGTCCGTACAACATGCCGTCGCGATGGGTCGGTTCGAACGGCGGCGAGCTCCACTGCTCGAGCGGGCCGGTCGGCACCACGTCGGTATGGCCGGCGAACACGAGCAGCTTGCCGCGCGTGCCGTCGACGCCGCGTTTGACGGCCCACAGGTTCGTCACGCCGTGCGATTCGATAGTCTCGCACTCGAAGCCGAGCGCCGTGAGGCGCTCGATCAGGATGCGCTGGCAATGCTGGTCGTCGGGCGTAACTGAAGCGCGCGCGATCAGTTGTTCGGTAAGGGCGAGGGTGCCGGACATGGATTCAGTACTAGCCACTTTGAAATGAAAAAATGCCGGCTGCGGGTGAATCGCCACAGCCGGCAACAGCTTCTTATGCACGTGCCGCCCGAGGCAACAGGCGCTCGTTCGACGCGTGGGTAAACAAGCTCAGGCAAACAGCTTCAGCCAAACAACGTCTCGTACTCTTCCGCAGAAAAACCGAGCGTCTTGACCCGCCCGTTGACCACGACCACCGGCCGCTTGATCACCGAAGGCTTGTGGATCATCAACGCAATCGCGCCGGGCTCCGTGTCTGCGGCAGCCTTCATGTCGTCCGGCAGACCGCGCCATGTCGTGCCGCGCCGGTTCAGCAAGGCGTCGAGCTTGACGTCTTTGAGCCAGTCCTGCACGAGCGGGGCGGTGACGCCGGCCTTCTTGAAATCGTGAAACTCGAACTCGACGCCGTGTTCTTCCAGCCACACACGGGCTTTCTTCACGGTGTCGCAGTTCGGGATGCCGTAGACCACAGTCTTGTTGGCGCGTGCCATCAGTCGCCTCGCAGCAGCTCGTTAAGACCGACCTTGGCGCGCGTTTTCGCGTCGACCTTCTTGACGATCACAGCGCAGTACAGGCTATGCGAGCCATCCTTCGACGGCAGGTTGCCCGCCACCACCACCGACCCCGCCGGGATGCGGCCATACGTGACCTCACCGGTTTCGCGGTCGTAAATCTTGGTGCTCTGGCCGAGGTACACGCCCATCGAGATCACCGAGTTCTCTTCGACGATCACGCCTTCCACGACTTCCGAGCGCGCGCCGATGAAGCAGTTGTCTTCGATGATGACCGGGTTGGCCTGCAGCGGCTCCAGCACACCGCCGATGCCCACGCCACCCGACAGGTGGACGTTCTTGCCGATCTGCGCGCACGAGCCGACGGTGGCCCACGTATCGACCATCGTGCCTTCGTCGACGTACGCGCCGATGTTGGTATACGACGGCATCAACACGACGTTCTTCGCAATGAACGAGCCGCGGCGCGCGATGGCGGGCGGCACCACACGGAAGCCGCCGGCGGCGAAGTCTTCAGCGGTGTAGTTCGCGAACTTCGACGGCACCTTGTCGTAGAACTGCGTGTAGCTGACACCCCCACCGCCAGCCGGCATCGGCGCGTTGTCTTCAAGGCGGAACGACAGCAGCACCGCTTTCTTCAGCCATTGATTGACGACCCATTCGCCATTTTTCTTCTCGGCGACGCGCAGCAAACCCTTGTCGAGTTGCTCGATGGCGTGTGCGACGGCGTCACGCACGTCGGCGGGGGCTGCCTTCGGCGACAGGTCTGCGCGGTTTTCCCAGGCGGTATCGATGATCTGCTGAAGTTGTTGCGACATATTCGTGGCTTATCGAGGATTAGAGAGTTGAAGTCTGAGGAAGAGGGGCTGCATGCCGGGCGCACTTAGCGCGCGAGCGCATGGCAAAAATCGACGATCCGCTGCGCGCCTTCGGTGCACTCGTCGACATCGGCGACCAGCGCGAGGCGCACGAAATTGCGGCCGGGGTTCGTGTCGTGCGCAGTGCGCGCGAGGTACGAGCCCGGCAGAACCGTCACATTATAGTCGGCGTAGAGACGCTGGGCGAACTCGGTATCCGTCAGGCCAGTGCGCGCCACTCTGCACCACAGGTAGAAGGCGGCATCGGGCAGACGCACGTCGAGCACGCCGGCGATCATCGGCGTGACGGTGGCAAATTTCTGCACGTATTTCGCGCGGTTCTCGCGCACATGCGTCTCATCGTTCCAGGCCGCGATGCTCGCAGTCTGATACACGGTCGACAAGGCGGCGCCGTGGTATGTCCGGTATAGCAGGAATTGCTTGAGGATCGCCGTGTCGCCCGCGACGAAGCCCGAGCGCATACCCGGCACGTTCGAGCGCTTCGACAGGCTCGAGAGCATCACGATGCGCTCGAAGCCACGGCCCAGCTTGTGCGCCGCTTCCAGCGCGCCGAGCGGCGGCCTGGCTTCGTCGAAATAGATTTCCGAGTAGCACTCGTCGGACGCAATCACGAAGCCATAACGGTCGGACAGCGCAAACAGTTCGCGCCAGTCCTCGAGCGTCAGCACGGCGCCGGTCGGGTTGCCCGGCGAGCAGACATAGAGCAGTTGCGTGCGCGCCCAGATGTCGGCCGGCACGGCCGAATAATCGCATGCGAAATTGCGGGCCGGATCGCTGTTGACAAAATACGGCTGCGCGCCGGCCAGCAGGGCCGCGCCTTCATAGATCTGGTAGAACGGGTTCGGGCAGAGTACGATCGCGGGCTCGCCCGCAGCGTTTCGCTTCGGGTCGATCACGGTCTGCGCGAGCGCAAACAGCGCCTCGCGGGAGCCGGCAACCGGCAGCACTTCAGTGGCCGGATTGACGGGCGGCAGGTTGTAGCGTTTCGTGATCCAGTTGGCAATCGACTCGCGCAACGCCTGTGAACCGAGCGTGGCCGGATACGCCGCCAGGCCGCCGAGCGAAGCGATCACCGCGTCGCGGATCAGCGCCGGGGTCGGGTGTTTCGGTTCGCCAATGCCGAAGCTGATGTGCGAGAGATTGGCCGGCGGCGTGACGTCCTTGAAAAGCAGGCGCAGCTTTTCGAACGGATAGGACTGGAGGGTGTCGAGTAGCGGATTCACTTGGCGGATCGAGCCTGATCGAAAACGGGCGGAGACAGGTGACGGGCACGTGCGGCGGCGGCAATCATCGTCGCATCGATCGGGACGGTGAAATGACGGCACAGGCGGCGGATCGGTGATTATAGCGTGGTGCGACAGGCCCGGTGCCTGGCAGGCCCGGGCTGAATCACCCGAGCGCCGCGAGTTGAAGGCTACAGGCCAAGCGGCCCATGTCAGGGGGCCCGCGCAAATAGAAACTGGGAGACAGAATGCTGGTGGCAGTTCAGGTGGCAAGTCAGTTAGCGGTTGAGGACAAGTCGGGTCTTGCAGGACGTCCGGCCGCCGTGCAGCGCTCGACCGGCCCGCTCCAGAACCGGAGCGGGAGCGCCGCACGATGAACAACTGGATTCGCACAAGTTGGCCGGCGCTTGCCATCATGCTGGGCGCCTCGGTGTGGGGCATGATCTGGTATCCGCTGCGTATGCTGGCCGCGCTAGGTGTAACGGGCACGGCAGCCAGCGCCCTGACGAGCGGCGCCGGTTGCCTGTTCGTGCTGCTGGTACGCCACCGCGCCATCCGTACCGTCCGCTGGCATTGGCTGCTACCCGCACTGGCGCTGGCCGCCGGCGTCACGAACCTGGGCTTCGTCTGGGGTTCGATCCATGGCCAGGTCATGCGCGTACTGCTGCTCTTCTACCTGACCCCGGCGTGGACCGCGCTGTTCGCTCACTTCATCCTGCGTGAACGCCTGACGTGGACCGGTGCCGCACTCGCGGCGCTGTCGCTGGCGGGCGCGATGACCATGCTGTGGTCGCCCCAGTTGGGTCTGCCGGTGCCGGCGAACCTGGCCGAATGGGGTGGCCTCGCCGGCGGCATGGGCTTTGCCATGAGCAATGTGTTGATCCTCAAGACGAGCCGTGTGCTGCCCGGGATGAAAGCGGAAATGCGCACCGCGACGATTTTCGGCGGTGCGGCCATCTTCAGCGCCTGCGCGTCGTTGTTCGAGGCGATGCCGGCGCCGCCCACCGGCGCGCACCTGGGCGTGGCGGCCATGCTGGTGATGGGCCTCGGTTTCCTGCTGGCGTCGAACAACATGCTGGTGCAATACGGCATGGCGCGCATTCCTGCGAACCGCGCGTCGATCATCATGCTGTTCGAAATCGTGGTGACGGCGATGTCCGCGTGGCTCTTTGCGGGCGAGACGCCCGGCCCGCGCGAATGGGCCGGCGGCGCGTGCATCGTGCTGGCATCGGCGTTGTCGAGTTGGGTGCATCGCACTAAGCTCGACCCGAAGCCCCAGGACGGCTCGCGCGCGATGGTATGATTGCCCCTGCTTGCCGTCACGCGCCTTGCCGGGCGTGCGCGGCGCCCGTATCGCGGGGTTCGTGTGGGTCGTTTCGCAGTGGCTGGGAACGGCACGCGCGGCCCTTGCGGTCCACCTTTATTTTCCCTTTTCAATCAGCGATATCGCCGTGCGTCTGACCTCGATCAAACTCGCTGGCTTCAAGTCATTCGTCGATCCCACGCATTTCCAGGTTCCGGGCCAGCTTGTCGGCGTGGTCGGTCCCAATGGTTGCGGCAAGTCCAACATCATCGACGCCGTGCGCTGGGTGCTCGGCGAATCGCGCGCTTCCGAGCTGCGCGGCGAGTCGATGCAGGACGTGATCTTCAATGGCTCTACCGCGCGCAAGCCGGGTAGCCGCGCCAGCGTCGAACTCGTGTTCGACAACGCCGACGGCCGTGCCGGCGGCCAGTGGGGGCAGTATGCCGAAATCGCCGTCAAGCGCGTGCTGACGCGCGACGGCACTTCGAGCTACTACATCAACAACCTGCCGGCGCGCCGCCGCGATATCCAGGACATCTTCCTCGGCACCGGTCTCGGGCCGCGGGCGTACGCCATCATCGGGCAGGGCATGATTGCGCGCCTGATCGAGGCGAAGCCTGAAGAGCTGCGCGTATTCCTCGAAGAAGCCGCGGGGGTGTCGAAGTACAAGGAACGCCGCCGCGAGACCGAGAGCCGCCTGCACGACACGCGTGAGAATCTGACGCGGGTGGAAGACATCGTCCGCGAACTCGGCGCGAACCTGGAAAAGCTCGAAGGCCAGGCGGTTGTCGCGACAAAGTTCAAGGAACTGCAGGCCGACGGCGAGACGAAGCAGCGCCTTTTGTGGCTGCTGCGTAAGAACGAAGCCGGCGGCGAGCAGGAACGCCAGCAACGCGCCATCGAACAGGCGCAGATCGACCTCGAAGCCCAAACCGCGAAGCTGCGTGAAGTCGAAGCGCAACTGGAAACGCTGCGCGTGGCGCACTATTCGGCGAGCGATGCGATGCAGGGCGCGCAAGGCGCGCTCTACGAGGCGAACGGCGAAGTGAGCCGGCTCGAGGCCGAGATCAAGTTCATCGTCGAATCGCGCAATCGCGTCCAGGCGCAGATCGCCGCGCTGAACGCGCAGCGCGAGCAGTGGCAGTCGCAGGCCCAGAAGGCCCAGGACGACCTCGAAGACGCTGCAGAACAACTGGCAGTGGCGGAAGAAAAGGCCGCGCTCGCCGAAGACGAAGCGGCTGCGAAGCACGACGCGATGCCCGCGCTCGAAGCCCGCTGGCGCGATGCGCAAACACACCTGAACGAAGAGCGCGGCGGCATTGCACAGACCGAGCAGGCGCTCAAGCTGGAAGCCGCGCACCAGCGCAATGCCGACCAGCAACTGCAGCAGTTGCAGCAGCGTCACGAGCGGTTGAAGTCGGAAGCGGGCGGTCTCGACGCACCGGACGAAACCCAGCTCGAAGAGCTGCGCATGCAGTTGGCCGAGCACGAAGAAATTCTGCATGACGCTCAGGCGCGCCTCGCCGACGCCCAGGAAACGCTGCCGCGCCTCGACGGCGAACGGCGTAGCGCCCAGGAGCGCGTGCAGTCGGAAACCGCCCAGATTCATCAGCTCGACGCGCGCCTCGCTGCGCTCAAGCAGTTGCAGGAAAACGTCCAGACCGAAGGCAAGATCCAGCCGTGGCTCGAGAAGCATGAATTGAACGGCCTGCCGCGGCTGTGGAAGAAGCTGCACGTCGAAGCAGGCTGGGAAACCGCGCTGGAATCGGTGTTGCGCGAGCGCCTCGCTGCGCTGGAAGTGTCGAATCTCGATTGGGTCAAGGCCTTCGCGACCGATGCGCCGCCCGCCAAGCTCGCCTTTTATGCACCGCCGGCAGCCGGAGCGCCCGCCGCGACGCCGCCCGCTTTGCGGCCGCTGCTGTCGCTGGTGCGCATTGACGACGCTGGCCTGCGTGCGGTGCTGAACGACTGGCTGGGTCTCGCTTTTGTCGCCGACGATCTTGCCCAGGCGCTCTCGCTGCGTTCGCAACTGCCGGAGGGCGGCTCATTTGTCGTCAAGGCAGGTCAT
>NZ_JAMFSB010000108.1 GCF_026225065.1 Paraburkholderia sp.
GCTTAGGCTTGCTGATAACGTTGCCGAACCTGAGATTGTCGAGCGCGCGGCTAAGGCGGAACGGCAGCAGACGCCGTCCGAACCCATGCTGCAATTGAACGGCGTCGCGAGACACTTTGGTAGCCTCAAGGTGCTGCAAGGCATTGACCTTGAGGCTAACGCGGGTGAACTGGTCGGCCTCATCGGTCCCAACGGAGCCGGCAAAACGACGCTGATGCGGTGCATGAGCGATGGCGCCGAACGCTCCGCAGGAACGGTCGTGCTGTGCGGCAACGATATCCGGCAGCTGGCGCCGGAGCGGTGCGTGCATTTCGGGTTAGGGCGCAAGTTCCAGAATGCAAATGTGTTCGAGAGCCTGACGGTGGCGGAATGTTTGAGGATCGCGAGCGCGATCGTCGAACGGCCTTCGCTCATCCGGCGCTCGGCGACCCTCGCCTTACCGCCGTATGCGATCGAGGTTATCCGTACCACTGGACTCGACCGGAAGTTGAGCGCGGTCGCAAAGGATCTGTCGCACGGCGAACAGCAGGCGCTGGAGCTGGCAATGGTGCTCGCCCTGGAACCACGGATCGTGCTGCTCGACGAGCCTACGGCCGGGTTGACGAAAACTGAGCGCACGCAGATCGGTGACGTGCTGGCCGCATTAGCGCACCGGTATCGGCTCTGCTGTCTGCTGGTGGAGCACGACCTGGACTTCGTTGCAGAGGTTGCCACGCGTATCGTCGTCCTGCATCAGGGGCGTATTGTGATGCAAGGCTCCTTCGACGAGGTGGTCAACTCGGAACTGGTCAAGACAATCTATGCCGGGACGGCGCAGGGTACGGGACCAGTCGGCGATGGTGTCCACGGGGAGGCGTTATGAGCCAGAACGCGCTGGAACTCCGGGACGTGACAAGCGGATACCGGAGCTCAGTGGTACTCCGTAAGCTGTCGATGACCGTTGCCAACGGCGAAGCCGTCGCGCTGCTCGGCAAGAACGGCATGGGCAAGACCACGCTGCTCAAAACGATCATGGGCTATCTGCCGAAGAAGACGGGTGCGATCAGCGTCCGCGGGCAAGATATCACCCGCATGGCGCCACATCGGATTGCACGCGCAGGCATCGCCTACGCGCCCCAGGAACACGCCTTGTTCCAGGATCTCAGCATTCGTGACAACCTGCGCATCGGGCTTGAGAAGGCCTCGGTGTTCGAGGAACGCTTTGAGCAGATCGAGCCGGTTTTCCCGGTGTTCACGAGCCGGCTGAAGCAGTTCGCAGGCACGCTTTCCGGCGGCGAGCAAAAGATGTTGCTGGTTGCCCGCGCACTCATGATGCGCCCGTCGATCATTCTTCTCGATGAAATCACAGAGGGCCTGCAGCCGACCGTGATCGACCGCCTGGCCGAAGCGTTGCTATGGGAACGCAGGCAGCACGGCACGACTCTCCTGCTGATCGAGCAGAACGTGCCTTTCGCATTGAAAGTCGCCGACCGCTATGCTGTGCTGAAGCAAGGCGAAATCATCGACGATGGAAACGCGAAGGATGAGAGCGCGGCGGCATCGATCTTCGAGCACCTGCGCGTCTGACACGCCACATTTTATGAGGCATGATGAGCGCTGTGGAAGCAAACAGCTGCTCTACCGGCTAGAGCAATACAAGGAGGAACCGAATGGCGACGAACTCGCGACACCCAGACGCCTCGCTGTCGGCTGACGCTGGTTGGCGCATCGGCGTCCTTTATTCCCGCACGGGCGTCACAGCTGCGACGGAATCGGAACATTTTTTCGGCACTGCACTGGCGATCGAAGAGGTCAACGCCGCAGGTGGCGTCGACGGGCGCCTGTTGGATCCGGTCGTGTACGACCCAAAGAGCGATCCGGATGAATATCGCCGCCTGGCCACCCGGATGCTGCAGGAGGACGACGTCACGGTGATTTTCGGCTGTTCGACGTCGTCGAGCCGAAAGGCGGTGCTGCCGGTGATCGAGCGCAACAATGCGCTACTCTGGTATTGCTCCATCTACGAAGGCTTCGAGTATTCGCCCAATGTGATCTATACCGGGGCCGTGCCGAACCAGAACAGCATGCAGCTAGCCGCGTATCTGCTACGCAATCACGGCCGCCGCTTTTTTCTGGTGGGCACCGACTATGTCTATCCACGCGAGTCGAACCGGATCATGCGAGACATGGTCGAGCAGCACGGCGGTGAAATCGTTGAGGAAATCTATCTGCCCAGCGACGCAGATCCGGCGGCACTCAGAGAGGTGGTACTGCAGATCAAGGCGGTCGGACCCGACGTGGTGTTCTCCACCGTAATCGGTCGCGGTGCGCGGATTTTTTATCAGTTGTACCGCGAGCACGGTATCGATCCTGCGCAGATTCCGATCGCCAGCCTGACGATGGCGGAAGGTGAAACGCGGATGATCGGCCCCGAGCTATGCGGGAGCCATATCATCTCCGCGAGCTATGTCAACACGCTGGACTATCCGGGTAACAAGCGTTTCCTGAGCTCGTGGCATGCACGTTTCGGAGATCAACCCGCCAGCTTGTGGTCGGAGATGGCGTATAACCAGGTTCATCTCTTTGCGCTGGCCTTGGCTCGCACCCGAAGCCTCGACACTGCAAGACTGGTGGAAGCGATCCACGAGGTTGAATTCGATTCCCCTGAAGGCATGCTGAAAATTGATCCGGAGAACAACCACGCGATTTTGACTCCGCGTATTGCGGTGTGCCGACCGGACGGCTCGTTCGACATCGTCTGGGAGGGGCGTGGCCCGATCAAGCCCGATCCCTATCTGACGTCGTACGGCTTCGCCGAATTCTGGCTCGACGGAGAACGGGCATGAGCACGGGGGCTCGTCGGCTATTTGACGATTTGCGCACGCTGCGCGTCCTTGTGATTCACCCGCCCGGTGACGATCGCAGCGTTCTCGAAGAGCAGTTGCGGCGGATCGGTTGCCCTGTGCGCGTCTTGTGGCCGTTTCCGTCTCAACTTCCCGCTGATGTCGACGCAATATTCTTTCTCGTCGGTCCTGAGACGCGAAGCGCAGGAAACTGGTGTGCGGCCGATACCGAAGCGACGCTGATTGCTTTGTCCGACTACGAGAATCCAACCGCGTTAAAAATGCTGCTGGATACGCAGGCGCACGGCGTGATCACCAAACCGTACCGCTCCACCGGTATTCTTAGCACGCTGGTGCTTGCGCGCGCATCTTCCGGCTATCAGCAGCGGTTGCACAGCAAGATCGGCAAACTCGAAGAGGCGATCAAGGCGCGACGCCATATCGAACGAGCGATTCGCATTCTGATGGAGGCGCACCGGTTAAGCGAAAGCGACGCATACGAGCATATGCGTTCGCGGGCGACGGGGCTTAGGGTGACGGTAGGGGAGATCGCTACGATGGTGATCGATGCACATGAGGCGATGGAGAAGCTTGGGCTGGGGAAGGGAACGGCGTTTTGAACTGGCGTAGTTCGCCAGTCAAACCCCGCGTACCTCAATGTCCGTCTGACTTCCCCCAGACGATCGCTTCCGGATGACGTTCCAGATAATCGGAAAGGGCATTGAGCGAGACAAGCGTGCGGCGCAGTTCGGTCAACGCCTCGTGAACGTCCGACTGCATCGGAGAGTCCTGCTGCAGCGTGGCGTTGGCCGCATTGAACGACTGTGTGGCTGCCGTAAGCGAGGTGCGGGCCTGCGGGATCAGCTCCGTGTTGACCTGCTGAAACAGGGTATTCGCGTTCACGAGCGCCTTGTTCAGATTGCTGCCAAGTTGATCGAAGGGCACGCGATCCAGCTTGCTCACTATGCCGGCGAGCTGGTCCTGAAGCTCATCGAGCGCACTGGGTACGGTTGGAAGTTCGACCGGGCTGCGCCGGGTGTCGATGCTGGCAGCGGATACATGTGGGAAAAAGTCTAGCGCCACATAACGCTGGCCGGTCAGGACGCTCCCCATGCGCAATTGTCCACGCAGACCTCGAGCAACCATTTGACGCAGCAGCGCCTTGCCGGCTTCACTATCGCCCTTTCCGAGTGCTTCCCGGTAACGTTGGCCGAGCCGATGGGGGTACAGATTGAGTGTTACGACCATATCGAAGCTATCACGCGACCGATTGAAGTCGACGTCGATCGCACTCACCCGGCCCAGCTCGACGCCGTGGAAGTCGACCGGTGCGCCGACTGACAATCCGCGCACCGATTGCGTGAACCGCAGGCTCACGGCGGCGGCCGGTCCGTCGTCGGCACGATGCATCGCGTCCTCGCGATTGGCAGCAAGATCAAACGCAGTGCCATCAGCAGATTGCGGCTGGGCAACCTGCAATCGAGGCAAATCGAAAACGATGCCTCCTGAGAGGATCGTCGTCACCGACTGGGTGTCGAGTTTCAAACCGTTGGAATCGAGGCGCAAGTCGATTCCGCTCGCATGCCACCAATGCGTGGCCGCAGTAACGTATCGATCGTATGGCGCTTTCACGAAGACATCGATGTCGACCCGGGTGCCTCCCCCGGCTAGAGCGAAGCCGAGCACCTGTCCGACCTGTACGCGCCGGAAATAGACTGGCGCGCCCACATTGATCGATCCAAGTGATTCGGCATGCAGAACGAATCTCCTGCCGTCCTGGCCGCTAGTCAGTAAGGGGGGCGTTTCCAGACCGGCGAACTCTTTGCATTGTGTTGAAGAACTTCCAACATCGACGGCGATATAAGGACCGGAGATAACCGTAGCCAGCCCGGAAATACCGGCTGTGTCGATCCGCGGACGGACGACCCAGAAGCGAGTGCCGCATGTTGCGAACCGCCTGGCGGAGCCATCAAGCTGCACGGCTGCGAGCACACGCGTGCGGTCGTTCGAGAGTTGTAGTCCCGTCAGTTTGCCTATTTCGACATCCCTGTAACGCACACGGGTTTTACCAACCTCGAGCCCTTCAGCGGTGAGGAAGCTGACGCCGACTTCGGGACCCCGTTGCGTGAGCCGAGGAACAAGGAGTGCGAGACAAAGCAAAGCAGCGGCAAGCGGGACGAGCCATACGGCCGAAGGTAACGGACGGCTTCGCATCAGACGCCAATAACCAGAGTAAGGTAGACGAGTGACGCGAAGATTCCGGCCAACGTGCCTGACACGTCTCTGGAGGCTACACCGCGCGTTTTTGCGATTTTCAAACCGTTAATTGAGTTGTGCCACCAGCGCATCAGCACCCTTGTCCAGGCCGGTCTTTGCGGCGCCGAGCGAACCGAAGGCTGCCGGCAGATTCATGGCGTTCGGATATTGCTTCGAAACGTATGCTTTCAGCAGATGACCGCTCTCGCTGTCATAGACTTCAACTGCGTAGGACACCGAACCACTAAAGGCACCTTGACCACCGCGGACTGCCTGCACTCCGTTATACAGATTGCCCGCAAGGTCGAAATGCATGGCCTGTCCGACGAGCAACGTTGTCTTTTCGGCACCGGTCAGCGTCAGCTTGACCCGCAGGGTGTGAGGGCTGGCCTGATTGGCGGCGTCGAATCGCTTGGCCAGTTTCTGCGCGAATGTCTTTGCCATGTAGTCGGCAAGCGCTGTCTTGTCGGCGTCTTTCATGTCGCCAAACTGGTTATCGCTGCCTTGATACACGATGACGGGATCGAGCATCACCTGCGTGTAGCGCGACCAGGTCACGGGGGATGTGTACCGGTAGGGAATCTTGACGGAATCGTCATCCCGGTTGCGCTGCAACTGTGACGAAGAGGCGATGCCGTTGTAGGCGACGGGCTGCACGCTGGCGCATGCCGCGAGAGTCAGCACCGCCGTGACAGTGAAAAGAAGCGGGACGAGTTTATGCTTGAACATGCTGTGTTCCTGAAAGGGCAGGTTGGGCGCCGACTGGCGTTTGGTTGGAGCGAGAGCCGATGTGGCCGCAGAGTACCATCACCTTTATTGAATGTAAACCGTCTATCCGGTTTGTTTGTTGTATAACCGAGAGCGTACAATTCCACCGCTCGCACGAGCGCTTGCCGGGCGGGACCCTGCGGGACGGCTCGCTGAGATTGAGTTACTGCACCGGATTACTTGCCAGACATGTTCGCGACGCGGCGGCCTTAGGGGCATGCCGAATCGTCGCGACGCCATCAAACTCGATAATGGACAACCAGACCCGTTCAGAGATTTCCCGCAAGAAGGCGATTGAAGCCGCTCTTACCATTCTTAGCCGCGATGGTGTTGGCGGACTGACATTCGATTCATTGTCGCGCGAAAGTGGTATTAGCAAAGGCGGATTGCTGCATCAGTTCCGTACAAAGCAGGGGGTGCTTAGCGCATTGCTGGAGCATCAGCGGCTTCAGTTCGAGCAGATTGCGCGAGACTATATGGCGAATGAGGGTGCGGCCAAGGCCGAACCGACCCTGGCGGCGCAGATTGCGATTTACCGGGAGGCGGTGAAGCAGCCGCATTCGGTGGCACGGGCTGTTCTGGCGGCGCTTATCGAGAGTCCGAATTTGCTTGAAGAGAGCAAGGCGAGCGACGAAGCGAAAATGAAGGCGCTGCATGCGGAGGCGAGTGATCCGGATTTGGCGCTATTGCGGTATTTTGCTGCTAGCGGGATCGCGTTTCATTCGTTGTTGGGGCTTTCGCCGTTGAGTGATTCCACCAGGGATGGGTTGTTTGAGCGGCTGCTGGATGAAGATCGGTGGCGGCCCGCACTGGCGGGGCCCAAGGGGAAGAAAAAGGCTGGCAAGTAATTGCCGCCCGGCGCGGTAGTGGTGGTCTTAGCCTGCAGGCAAAACAACCCGCCTATATGTCACCCACATGACACGACCCACGCGCCACCCCTTCCTTCAGCTATATTGCTAAAGCAAAGCGCAAGCCGTCTCCAATAACCTTGCAAACCACACCGGCGTCGCCATGCAGGCTCTCAGTTTCCTACCCGACAGCTTCGCGGAATACGAGGATCTCAAAGCGATCCTCGACGCCGGCAGCGCAAGCTTCGACATCCGCACGGTTTGCGAGGCGCGCGTCCACGGCAGGACCTTTCCTGTCCTGACCGCGAGCATCGGCTCAAGCGATCCGCAAGCCCCAGCCATCGGATTCTTCGGCGGTATCCACGGGTTAGAGCGTATCGGCACCCAACTCGTACTCGACTACATGCGCTCGCTGCTGTCACGTCTCGAATGGGACGAACTGCTGGTGCGGCAATTGCAATCGGTTCGTCTTATCTTTATGCCCATCTGCAATCCGGGCGGCATGTGGGCAGCCACGCGCGCCAATCCGAACGGCGTCGATCTCATGCGCAATGCGCCGCAAGATGCCGACGAACGCGTGCCGCTGCTCGCGGGTGGCCAGCGTCTGGGCGCCTGGTTGCCGTGGTATCGCGGACGTCGCGGCGCACCTATGGAAGTCGAAGCTGCCGCACTGCTCAAGCTGGTCGACACTGAACTGACCTCGCGTCCTCTTAGCTTCGCGCTCGATTGCCACTCGGGTTACGGCTGGCGCGACAGCATCTGGTTTCCGTATGCGCGCACCCGAAAGCTGATGCCGCATCTGCCTGAAATGTACGCGCTCAAGACGATGTTCGAGCGAGCCCATCCTCACCATGGCTATGCATTCGAGCCGCAAAGCCATCAATATCTGCTGCACGGCGATCTATGGGACTACGCATATGACCGCGCGCCGTCGGAGAGTGTGTTTTTGCCGATGACGCTCGAACTCGGCTCGTGGCTATGGATCAAGAAGAACCCGCGCCAACTGTTTTCGCGGCAGGGTATGTTCAACCCGGTGAAAGCGCATCGTACGGCGCGTGTCCTGCGGCGTCATGCAAACCTGCTGGACTTCCTGACCCGCGCCGCCTTTGCGTGGCATCGCTGGCTGCCGCAGGGCAACGGACGTCAGCAGCTTCTGCACAATGCGATTCAGCATTGGTATCGGACGGCGGGTGAATGAGTACGTGGATCCTGTTGCGTGGACTCACGCGCGAGACGCGTCACTGGGGCCGCTTTCCGGCCATCCTGCGTGACGCCGTCAGGACCGACAGCTTGCTGCAGCTCGATCTGCCGGGCAACGGCGCACTCGTCGATCTGCGTGCGCCGGCCCAAGTGCCGTCGATGATTGAGTTCGTGCGGCGGGCGGTATCGCAAAGCAGCGTGCCCGGTCCCTATCGCGTGCTGGCAATGTCGTTGGGCGGGATGGTGGCGACGGCATGGGCGCAGCACTATCCCGAGGAGATTGACCGGCTCGTGCTGATCAACACCAGCATGCGGCCGTTTAGCAGCATGACGGAGCGTCTGCGCCCGCAGGCGTGGCCTCGTTTGCTGCGTGTCGCGGCCGGATGGCGTGACGCCCGCGAAGCTGAGACGATTATCCATCGACTGACGTGCAACGATCCGCAGGCGTTGGCGGGCGACCTCGCCGCGTGGGCCGCGATTCGCGAGAGCGCGCCGGTGAGCCGCGGCAATGCGCTGCGCCAGTTATGGGCGGCGGCCCGCTTCAACGCCGGCGATACGGTGCCGCGCTGCGCGACCCTGATCCTGTCGTCGGCGCAGGACCGGCTGGTGAATCCGGTGTGTTCGGCGAAGCTGGCGGCGGCGTGGGGTGCGGCGCATATCCAGCATCCGTGGGCCGGCCACGATCTGCCGCACGACGATCCGGTGTGGACCAGCGGGACCGTCGGCGCCTGGCTGCCGGAGGTCGTGGATACGATGGGGAAAAGATTCTGAAGAAGTAGACGGCATGGCGCGGGTGAAAATGCCACGCCGCTTGTTTGCCGCTCGGTCCGCCCGGTAAGCCAGTATTCTTTTGCCGACATATCAAGCGTGCTCGCGCCGCGGGCGACCATGCTAATCTGTCTGAGGAATAGCTTCGCCCAGCCTGACCGGGCTTACTGGGCTCACAAGGAGATCACTGCATGTTTTCACGAATCGCCTCGCGCCGTTCCCTGGCGCGTGTTTTTACAACCGCTTCGCTGGCGCTCGCCTGCAACGCCGCCTGCCTGAGCGCAGCGTTCGCCGAGGCCACCGTTCCCGCTTCCCTGACCCCGGGCGAAGCGACCCATGTCGTCGCTGCACTCAAGGCGAGCGGCACGCAGATCTACACGTGCAAGCGCGACGCCAGCAACAATCTCTCGTGGGCGTTCAAGGCGCCGAGCGCCGAGCTGTACGACGCATCGGGCACATTGATCGTCACGCACAGCGCGGGCCCCTCATGGGCCGCCGCGGACGGCAGCAGGATCACCGGCGCGGTACTCCAGCAAGCGCCGAATACCGATCAGGCCGGCAGCATCCCGCTTCTGCTGCTGCGGGCGACCAATGCCGGTGGCCCCGGCCTGCTTTCCACGGTGCGCTATGTGCAACGTCTCGACACGCATGGTGGCGTCGCGCCAAGCGGACCCTGCACGCAGGAAGGACAGGAAGGGCGCAGTCCATATATAGCCGAATACGTGTTTCTCGGCTAAGACCTCGCAATCGGTTTGACACCTGGGGCAACACCTTAGTAAAGCGTTCGTCTGAAAGTCGATGTGCGGATGCACATTGACTTTCAACTATCTGGCGCATAATTCGTATCACGATGCATTCGATTGCCGCCCGTTGTGGAGGAGATCTTGCAAGCGAAGAACGAAGAATCCGTTGCGCACCTGCTGAACGACGTCATCGAATTCGCACGCGGGCGATTGCCTGAACCGACATTCGCCATCGTCGAACCTTTCCTGCTGCACTACTACGATTTCGTCGATGCCGACGATCTGCAAAGCCGCGCGATCGCCGACCTCTACGGCGCCGCACTGGCGCATTGGCAAACCGCCCAGCGCTTCGTTCCCGGCAGCGAACGATTGCGCGTCTATAACCCGATTCTCGAACAGCACGGCTGGCATTCCGATCACACCGTCATTGAGATCGTCAATGACGACATGCCGTTTCTGGTCGATTCGGTGTCGATGGCGGTCAATCGGCTTGGGCTTGCCTTGCACTCGGTCGTGCACCCGGTGTTCCGCATCTGGCGTGGCGTCGATGGCAGTATCGTGCGCGTCGGTCAGGGTGCAGAAGATGCGGCCGACACGCAGTCGCAACTCGCTTCCTTCATCCACTTCGAAGTAGACCGTTGCGGCGACGCCGCCAAGCTCGACTCGCTCAGGGACGACATCGCCAAAGTATTAGGTGACGTGCGCGCGGCAGTGGAAGACTGGCCGAAGATCGTCGCGATTGCGCGCGGCACCATCAAGGACATGAAGGCGCGCGACACCGGCGTCGAAGGTGCGGAAGCGCGTGCCTTCCTCGAATGGATGGTGGACGACCACTTCACGTTTCTCGGCCAGCGCGACTACGAACTGGTTTCGCATGACGTGGGCTTCGGTCTGCGCGCACTGCCCGATTCGGGCCTGGGCATTCTGCGCGACGCGCTGCGGCCGTTCGGCGCCGCCGATGTCACGCCATTACCGGCTGCCGCCGCGCAGATCATCACGGGCGCCTCGCCAATCTTTCTGACCAAAGCGAACTCGCGCGCCACCGTGCATCGGCCAGGTTACCTCGACTACGTGGGCATCAAGCTGACCGGTGCGGATGGCAAGATCATCGGAGAGCGGCGCTTTATCGGGCTGTATACGTCGACGGCGTATATCGTATCGGCGTCCGAAATACCTATCGTGCGCCGTAAATGCGCCAATATCGTGCGCCGCGCCGGCTTTTTGCCGAAGGGGCATCTGGCGAAGTCGCTGGTGACGGTGCTTGAAACGTATCCGCGCGACGAACTGTTTCAGGCCGAAGAAGACCAGCTCTACGACATCGCGCTTGGCGTGCTGCGTTTACAGGAGCATCAGCGCACCCGCCTGTTCGTACGGCGCGACCGCTTCGATCGCTTCGTATCGTGCCTCGTCTTCGTGCCGCGCGACAAGTACAACACCGACTTGCGGCGCCGCATTGCCAACCTGCTTATCGACGCGTTCAACGGCGCCAGCGTCGAGTTTACGCCCTTGCTTTCGGAGTCGACCCTCGCGCGGATTCATTTCGTCGTGCATGCCGAGCCTGGCGCGATGCCGGATGTGGACACCCGCGAGCTCGAAGCACGGCTCGTGCAGGTGACACGCCGCTGGCAGGACGATCTGGCCGACGCGTTGATCGATGCGTTCGGCGAAGAGCAGGGCAACCGTCTGCTGCAGCACTACGCCGATTCATTTCCGGCCGGCTACCGTGACGACTATCCGGCCCGCACGGCGGTGCGCGACATCGAACTGATCGAGCGGCTGCAGGGCAGCGAGCGGATCGCGATGAACCTCTATCGTCCCATCGAATCCGGTCCGCGCGCGTTTCGCTTCAAGGTGTACCGCGTCGGGCAGCCGATCGCCTTGTCGCGCAGTCTGCCGATGCTCGAGCATCTCGGCGTGCGCGTCGAAGAAGAGCGCCCGTATCTGATCGAAGCGCTGAACGCGACCCCTGCATGGATCCACGACTTCGGCCTTGAACTCGCGGATGACACCGAATTCGACATCGAGCGTGTGAAGAACCTGTTTGAAGATGCCTTCGAACAGGTCTGGACCGGCGAGATCGAAAGCGACGACTTCAACCGGCTGGTGCTGCGTGCGCAACTGGCGGCGCGCGAAGTGACAATCCTGCGTGCCTATGCCAAGTATCTGCGGCAAGTCGGTTCGACCTTCAGCGACGCCTACATCGAGCGCGCGCTGACCGGCAATCCCACGATTGCCGGCAAGCTCGTCGAACTGTTCATGGCGCGCTTCGACCCGTCGCTGGGCAACACGCGCGAGCAGCGTGTGGAAGTGCTGCTTAAATGGATCGATAGCGCGCTCGACCAGGTGCCGAATCTCGATGAGGACCGCATCCTGCGGCAGTTTCTTGGCGTGATCAAGGCCACCCAACGCACGAATTACTACCGGCTCGACGAGGAGGGGCACCCCAAGCCCTATCTATCGTTCAAGTTCAACCCGGCGCGCGTGCCAGGCTTGCCTGAGCCCAAGCCGATGTTCGAAATCTGGGTGTACGCGCCGCGCGTCGAAGGTGTGCACTTGAGGGGCGGGAGAGCCGCACGCGGTGGCTTGCGCTGGTCCGACCGGCGCGAGGACTTCCGTACGGAAGTCCTCGGCCTGATGAAAGCGCAGATGGTGAAGAACGTGGTGATCGTGCCGGTGGGTTCGAAGGGTGGTTTCGTCGTGAAGAACCCGCCGCCGCCCGGCGACCGCGAAGCGTGGATGCGCGAAGGCATCGCCTGCTATCAGACCTTCCTGCGCGGCCTGCTCGATCTGACCGACAACCTGGCCGGCACCGAGGTCGTGCCACCGCCCGACGTAGTGCGGCATGACGGCGACGATCCGTATCTGGTGGTAGCGGCTGACAAGGGCACGGCCACGTTCTCTGACTACGCCAATGCGATTTCTCAGGAGTACGGATTCTGGCTCGACGACGCGTTTGCCTCGGGCGGCTCGGTCGGCTACGACCACAAGAAGATGGCGATCACCGCACGCGGCGCCTGGGAATCGGTGAAGCGGCACTTTCGCGAAATGGGCGTCGACACCCAGACCATGGATTTTACGGTGGTGGGCGTCGGCGATATGTCCGGCGATGTGTTCGGCAACGGCATGCTGCTGTCGCCGCATATCAAGCTCGTGGCCGCATTCGATCATCGCCATATCTTTCTCGACCCGAACCCTGATCCGGGCGCCAGTCTGGCCGAGCGTGGGCGCCTCTTTATCCTCGAACGCTCCAGCTGGGCCGACTACGATCCGACGCTGATCTCGGCCGGCGGTGGCGTGTTTCCGCGTACGGCCAAGACCGTGCCTGTGTCGGCGGCGATGCAGGCGATACTCGGCATCAATGCTGTGGCGTTGCCGCCGAACGAACTGATCCGCGCGATTCTGCAGGCTCCAGTGGATCTGCTCTACAACGGCGGGGTCGGCACCTACGTGAAGGCGAGCCGCGAGACGCATGCGCAGGTGGGCGATCGCACCAACGACGCGTTGCGCGTGAACGGCGCGGATCTGCGCTGCAAGGTGGTAGCGGAGGGCGGCAACCTCGGGCTCACGCACCTTGGGCGGATCGAGTTCGCATTGCGCGGAGGCCGCATCAACACCGACGCGATCGACAATTCAGCCGGTGTGGATTGTTCGGACCACGAAGTCAACATCAAGATTCTGCTCGGTCTGGTCGTGAAGGACGGCGAGATGACCGAAAAGCAGCGTAACGCGCAGCTTGCCGACATGACCGATGAAGTCGGGCTTCTGGTTCTACAGGACAACTACTACCAGACCCAGGCGCTTTCGATCGCGGGGCGCTACAGCGTCGAACTGTTCGACGCGGAGACGCGTTTCATGCGCTGGCTCGAACGGGCGGGGCGTTTGAACCGTGTGATCGAGTTCTTGCCGACCGACGAGGAAATCGCCGAGCGGCAAGCTGCCAAACAAGGCCTGACCTCGCCGGAGCGGGCGGTATTGCTTGCCTACAGCAAGATGTGGCTGTACGACGCGCTGCTCGAATCCGATATGCCGGGGGATCCGTTGGTCAGCAGTATGCTGGTCGACTATTTTCCGAAACCGTTGCGTCACCGCTTCAGGGAACCGATACAGCGCCATCCACTGCGGCGTGAGATTCTCGTCACGTACCTGACCAACGCGCTTGTCAACCGCGTGGGCTGCGAATTCGTGCACCGGCTGATGGAGGAGACCGACGCGCAACCGGGCGAGATCGTGCGGGCCTGCATCATGGCGCGCGACGTCTTCGATCTGGAAGACGTATGGCACAGCATCGACGCGCTCGATAACCGCGTAGCCGACGATGTCCAGGCGCGCATGTTCGTCGAGGTGGCGCGGCTCGTGGAGCGGACGGCGCTGTGGTTCCTGCGGCAATTGCAATCGGGCGCCGTCATCGACGTGACCAATCTGCTGACGCGTTGCCGCGATGCCGCGCAGCGGCTCGCGTCACAATGGCCCGCGCTGTTGCCCGCCGCGGACCTGGAAGCCCTAATGGAGCGGCAACGGATTCTGGTGGATGCTGGGGTGGACAGCGAACTGGCGGTGCGGGTGGCGAGCGGCGAAATCTCCGCGGCGTTGCTCGATATAGCCGAGGTGGCCGCCACCTGCGGCAAGAGTCTCGAACTGGTTGCCGGGGTGTATTTCGCGCTCGGCACGCAGCTCAACTATGGCTGGATCGCCGAGCGCGCCAACGCGCTGCCTGCCCCAACGCACTGGGACATGCTGGCTCGTGCTGCTGCGCTCGCCGAACTGGCCCGCCTCAAGCGCGCCTTGACGACGAGCGCGCTGGCGGGCGCCACGGAATCGTCGACGCCGGACGAACTGGTCGAACGATGGCAAGTCCACCGTGCGGCGCCGCTCGAGCGTTATGCGCGACTGGTTGCCGATCTGCGCGCCTCGGGCGGCTCGAGCCTCTCGGTGCTGCTTGTGATCGTGCGGGAAATGGCGCTATTGGAGCGGACCTGAAGCTGGCCGGCAACGGCGAGGTAAGGGCGGTTGTGAGGGGCTCGCAGAGGGGAGTTGGACGCATGGCACCCTGATTGACCATAATAGCGACTCTTGCCATTCCGCCTTGAATCTGCCATGACCGATCACGTAGCATCGAATCCTGCTGTGCCGCGCCTCACGAGCCTATCGCATGGCGGCGGCTGCGGCTGCAAGATTGCGCCAGGCGTGCTGGCCGACCTGCTCAAGCGCAGTGTGCCGCTGCCGGCGTTTCCCGACCTGCTGGTCGGCACCGAGACCGCCGACGATGCAGCCGTCTATCGCCTGAACGACGAGCAGGCAATCATCGCCACCACCGATTTCTTCATGCCGATCGTCGACGATCCGTACGACTTCGGCCGCATCGCGGCGACCAATGCGCTCTCCGACGTGTATGCGATGGGCGGTAAGCCGATTCTCGCGCTGGCGCTGGTCGGCATGCCGATCAACGTGTTGCCGCACGACGTGATCGCGGCGGTGCTGCGCGGTGGCGAAGATGTCTGCACCCAGGCGGGCATTCCGGTGGCGGGCGGTCATTCGATCGATTCCGTCGAGCCGATCTACGGTCTCGCCGCGCTTGGCGTGGTCCATCCGCAGCGCATCAAGCGCAACGCGGGGGCGCGCGCCGGCGACGTGCTGGTGCTCGGCAAGCCGCTCGGCGTGGGCGTGCTGTCGGCGGCCCTGAAAAAGAACCAGCTCGACGATGCAGGCTACGCCGAGATGATTGCGAATACCACCAAGCTGAACCGTCCCGGGACCGATCTCGCCGCATTGCCGGGCGTGCATGCACTGACGGACGTCACGGGTTTCGGCCTGCTTGGACATACGCTGGAACTGGCGCGTGGGGCGGGGCTGAGCGCCCATCTGCGCTATGCGGACCTGCCGTGGCTGACCGGTGTCGAAGCGTTCGCGGATGCGGGCGTGATCACCGGTGCGTCGGGGCGCAATTGGGCTTCGTACAGCGAGAGCGTTGGTTTGAGCGCTGGGCTGCCCGAGCGCGCCTGTGCGTTGCTCACCGATCCGCAAACCTCGGGCGGCCTGCTGGTCTCTTGTGCGCCGGAGAGCGTCGATGACGTGCTGGCGATTTTCCGCGCGGACGGCTTCGATCGCGCGGTGGTGATTGGTGAGATGCGCGACGGCACGCCGCGCGTCGAGGTGGCGTGATCGACCGATGAAAGAAGAATCGCCGAAAGCCATCTTTTACGCCCTCGCCGCGAACATCGGGATTGCCATTTTCAAGTTCGCCGCTGCGATCTTCACGCAGTCTGGCTCGATGTTCGCCGAGGCCATTCACTCGAGCGCCGACTGTGGCAATCAGCTTCTGCTGCTGTTCGGTCTGCGCGAGGCGCGCAAGCCACCCAGTCCGCTGCATCCGATGGGCGCCGGGCGCGAGATCAATTTTTACTCGCTGCTGGTAGCCTTGCTGCTGTTCTTTGTCGGCGGTGCATTCTCCGTCTACGAGGGCGTGCACCGGCTGTTTGCGCGCGAACCGTTGTCGCACGCTTATTTGGCACTGGCTGTACTGGGTGTCTCGGTCGTGCTCGAATCGTTGTCGCTGGCGGGTGCGGTCAGGGAGATCCGCAAGACGCATCCCGACAAATCCATGTGGCGCTGGTTTCGCGAAACGCGCGAATCTGATCTGCTGGTCATAGCCGGCGAGGATATCGCAGCATTGGCGGGTCTTGCGATTGCATTCGTGGCCGTGCTGCTGACGATGATCACCGGCAATCCGGCCTTCGACGCGCTAGGCTCGATCGGCGTTGGCGTGCTGCTGATGGTGATCGCATGGCTGGTGGCGCGCGAAGTGAAATCGATGATTGTCGGCGAGTCGGCGAGCCCGGAAGTGCGGCGTGCAATCGAAGCCCATCTGCGCGCGCGGCCCGAGATTCATGGCATCATCAATCTGATCACACTCCAGTGGGGCCGCGAGGTCGTTGTCGCCGTGCAGGCCGAGATGATCGCGTATCCGAGCGGCCGCGCGATGGTCGACGCGATCAACGTGATCGAAGCCGATCTGCAGGAAACGTTTCCGCAAGTGCGCTGGGTGTTCTTCGAACCGGACGTGCCACGCGATCAACGGGGCTGATCGTCAGTGATCCGTCCAAAGACGATCGGCTCCATTTAGGCCCAACGCGAAGCGAGCGCGCCCGCGGCACGACGCCGCGTGCAGCGCCGAACCGTACTTACTTGAAGCCCGTCACCTCGTGCGGCACGTACAATTCTTCAAGCTGCCTAACCTCTTCCGCGCTCAGTTTGAGCGAAAGCGCCGCAACGGCATCGTCAAGATGATGTGCTTTGGTCGCGCCCACAATCGGCGCGCTAATAACGCTCTTTTGCAGCACCCATGCCAATGCAACCTGCGCACGCGGCACACCGCGGGTGGCCGCAATCTCGCCAACCCGTTCGACGATGCGGCGGTCCGCTTCTTCCGTCTTCGCATACAGCGTACGGCCGAATTCGTCGGTCTCCGAGCGCGCGCTACTGGTGTTCCAGTCACGCGTGAGACGTCCGCGGGCAAGCGGACTCCACGGAATCACGCCGATCCCTTCGCTTTCGCATAGCGGCAGCATCTCGCGCTCTTCCTCGCGATACAGCAGGTTCACGTAATTCTGCATCGTCACGAAGCGGGTCCAGCCGTGCTTTTCGGCAACGTGCAGTGCTTTTGAGAACTGCCACGCATACATCGACGACGCACCGATATAGCGTGCTTTGCCCGCTTTCACGACGTCGTGCAGCGCTTCCATGGTTTCTTCGATTGGTGTGGTGTAGTCCCAGCGGTGGATCTGATACAGGTCGACGTAGTCGGTGCCGAGACGCCGCAGGCTCGCGTCGATCTCCGCCATGATCGCCTTGCGCGACAGGCCCATGCCGTTCGCACCGGCATGCATGCGTCCGTGGACCTTGGTGGCGAGCACGATCTCGTCGCGCTTGGCCATGTCCTTCAGCGCGCGGCCGACAATCTCTTCACTGGTGCCGTCGGAATAAACGTTGGCCGTATCGAAGAAGTTGATGCCGTGGTCCAGTGCCTGCTTGATGAACGGGCGCGAATCGCTCTCGCCGAGTGTCCACTCATGGTTGCCCCGATCCGATACACCGTAGCTCATGCAGCCGAGGCAAAGCCGAGAGACGTCGAGGCCGGTGCGGCCCAGTTTCACATACTCCATGTCACGCTCCTGTGTGTAATGCCGATGTGTTGTACGGACTTTCAAATGCAACAAACGGCGCGAGCGCATCGGTGATGCGCTCGCATGCCTCTTTTAAGCATATTTGAAAATCGCGGACACTGCACGGCCACAGGCGAACGGCGCCCGATCGATCGTCGCGCTCACTTTCTGGTGGCGCTCCGATCGAGGGCGGACGTATTTGCTGCTGGCAGATATTGCCGGTTGATGCACTCCGCCGCTTAGTGCTGCGGCGAACGGAACGGCGTCCAGACTGGCGTATCGCTGTCCCAATGGTCGAGTTCAGATGGACTCATGATTCACTCCTGTCGATTCGTTTGCGGCGCACGGTGGCGCTGCGACAGGGTGAACTGTAGGCTTTCGCGACGTGCGGATAAACGGCGGATCGACGAAATGAATTGTTGTGAATTCAGAACAATGGCGGCAATCGCAGCGTAGAGGCCGCGCTTGCCGTCATCGTTATTGCGGGGCGGATCAGGCGACCCACTCCGTGATCACCGGCGTATCGAGCGTAGGCGCCGATTCGCGCTCCTCGATCGTGCGCTTCGAGCAAGGCGTATCCAGACTGCCGCGGCCGCTCAGCAGCGGGCAGCGGTCGAATAACTCCGCAATCCAGTCGACAAACACGCGCACTTTTGGCGACAGATGCCGGCTGTGCGGATAGACCGCCGAAATCGGCATAGGCATCGGCTTGATCGCGGGCAGCACTTCGACCAGCTGGCCCGACTGCAGATGCGGCAGCACCATGAAAAGCGCCGGCTGGATCAGGCCAAAGCCTTCGAGACCGCAGGTGACGTAGGCATCCGCGTCGTTGACCGACACCGTGCCCTTCATTTTCACCTCGACTTCCTTGCCGTCGACCTTGAAGGCCCAGTCGATCACGCGACCCGTGCGGCTCGAAAAATAATTCACCGCGCTATGTGACTCCAGATCGTCGAGCGTAAGCGGCGTGCCGTACTTCTGCAGATATTCCGGCGCGGCGCACGTCACGCCTTCGAAGATGCCGATCCGGCGCGCCACCAGCGACGAATCCTGCAGCGCGCCGACCCGCACTACGCAATCCACCCCTTCTTGCAGCAGATCGACCGGGCGGTCGGTCAGGCCGAGTTGCAGGTCGATATCCGGGTAGCGAGTGTGGAATTCACACAGGGAAGGAATCACCAGCAGGCGGCCGATCGAGCCCGGCATGTCGATGCGCAGCTTGCCGTGCGGCTTCTTGTTGCCGCTCTGGAAACTGGTTTCGGTTTCTTCGACGTCCGCGAGAATCCGCACGCAGCGCTCGTAGTACGCCGCGCCGTCCGGCGTGAGCGACAGGCGCCGCGTCGTGCGATGCATGAGCCGTGTGCCGAGGAACGATTCCAGATTCTGAATGATGGTGGTGACCGAGGCGCGCGGCAGGTCGAGCGTCTCCGCGGCACGCGTGAAACTGTTGGTGTCGACGACACGGGTGAACACTTGCATGGCCTGGAGACGGTCCATGGCTAACCTCCAAGAAGGGGCTGGCGGCGCGCAACTCCAATCGAATAGGCGCGGATTAGCCCGGTTTTGCCGGGCGCCGAATTCGATTGTTTGGGCGTACCGAATTGTGTTGCCGGATTATAGGCATTTATTTAGAAGTCTGCCGAACCCACAATTCGCACCATTCCAGTTCTATGCGTATTGCGCCGTTCGACATGAATGCATTCAAACCGCCGTACTCCTCGCCGTACACTTTTGTGCCGCTTGACCTTGCTCAGGCGGACGATGCTCGTTCGGCACATGCGGGGCTCGACGTGACGGATGTGACCATCGAAGGGCACGCGCAGGACATCAAGCTGCGGCTGTACCGCCTGACGGGCAAAACCGCACTGCCAGTACTGCTTTATTTTCACGGCGGCGGTTTTGTGCGCGGCTCGCTGGACGATGCCGACTTCCCCGCGCGCTATTTCGCGGAGCACTTACCGGCGCTGGTCGTCTCGGTCGGCTACTCGCTTGCGCCGCAATTTCCGTTTCCCACGGCGCCGGAAGACGCACACCGCGCCGCGCTGTGGGTGCAGACCCGCGCACGGGCGTTCGGCGGTAACGCCAAACATATCGGCGTCGCGGGGCATGACTCGGGCGGTCAGATTGCCAATTGCCTCGCCTTCATCTCGCGTGACCGCGGCGACGTACGGATCGCGGCGCAGGCGCTGTTCGGCCCGATGCTCGATCCGAGTCTCACGCGCCTTGGCGACGAACAGCGGCTTGGCTCCGATATTACTGCCAAGGAGTGCGCCGCCTGCTATCGCGCGTACCTGCCGCAAGCCTCGCAGCGCATGCATCCGTATGCCGCGCCGCTCGAGTCGTTGCGCCTCGCGGGCTTGCCCGCCACGCTGATCGCGACCGCGCAGAACGACGTGCTGCACGTCGAGGCCGAAAAATATGCCAGCAGCCTGATCGATGCAGGCGTGGCGACCCAGGTGGTCCGCTATCCGAGCGTCTCGCATGCCGCGCTCGCGGACCATCCGGACGCGCTGCAGGAGGCTGTGCGCTTTTTTCAGTGCCGCTTCGCTGCGCGCACCCAACGATAAACGTATTTCAATCAACAAACGCCGGGAGCCTTTCATGTCTATCTTTTCTCCTTCGCGCCACCGTCTGGCGCTAGCGGTTCTCACCGTTGTGATCATTGCCGGGCTCGGCACATTCGGCGCGATTCGCGTCGATGCGAGCTCGCCCGCCCACGCCGCGCCGACCATCGTGCCGGAAGTGGATGTGGCAGCCGTGATCCAGAAGACCATCACCGACTGGCAAAGCTATTCGGGGCGCCTCGAAGCGGTCGAGAAAGTCGCAGTACGTCCGCAGGTATCGGGCACGATCGTTTCGGTGAACTTCAAGGACGGCGCGCTCGTGAAGAAGGGCGACACGCTGTTCGTGATCGATCCGCGCCCGTACCAGGCGGAAGTGGACCGCACCGCCGCGCAACTGGCTGCGGCGCAGGCGCAAGCGGGTTATACGCAAAGCGACTGGGAGCGCGCACAGCGCCTGATAGGCGATAACGCCATCGCCAAACGCGATTACGACGAGAAGCAGAACGCCGCGCGCGGCGCGAGCGCCAACGTCAAGGCTGCGCAGGCGGCGCTCGAAACCGCACAGATTAACCTTGGCTATACCAAGGTTATTGCGCCGGTGTCGGGCCGCGTGTCGCGTGCGGAGATCACCGTGGGCAACGTTGTCTCGGCCGGCCCAGGTTCAACGCCGCTGACGACGTTGGTGTCGGTGTCGCCGATCTATGCGTCGTTCGATGCGGATGAGCAGACATATCTGGAGTACATCGGCCGCGAGAAAGACGGCACCAAAGTACCGGTGCAACTGGGCCTCGCTGACGAATCGGGATACTCGCGCACCGGTGTGATCGATTCGGTCGACAACCAGCTCGACACCTCGTCCGGCACGATCCGCGTACGCGCGCGCTTCGACAATCAGGACGGCACACTGATTCCGGGTCTGTACGCCCGCATCAAGGTGGGCGGCAGCGCGCCGCACGCGGCGCTGCTGATCGACGATGCCGCGGTGGGCACCGATCAGGACAAGAAGTTCGTGTTCGTCGTCGACAAGAGCGATCAGGTTGTGTACCGCGAGGTGCAGCTTGGCGCGATGCAAGGCAACCTGCGCGTCGTCAAGTCGGGTCTGCAAAACGGTGACCGGATCGTCGTCAACGGAACGCAACGTGTGCGGCCGGGCGCGACGGTGCGCGCCCATGCTGTGCCGATGAACGGCGACGACGATGCGGACAGCGCGTCGGTAGCACAAACGCAGGGCCATGCGAAAGCGCAGGGCAATTCGTGAGCCCAGTGCTTAACGATTGCTGCTTGCGCGCCGCATCCCAGCGCTTTAATTTCAAGAGCCTCTCATGAACATATCCAAATTCTTCATCGACCGGCCGATCTTCGCGGGCGTGCTATCGGTTCTGATCCTGCTGGCGGGCGTGATTTCGCTCTTCAAGCTGCCGATCTCCGAGTACCCGGAAGTCGTGCCTCCTTCGGTGGTGGTGCACGCGCAGTATCCGGGCGCCAACCCGAAGGTGATCGCCGAAACAGTGGCTTCGCCGCTCGAAGAGCAGATCAACGGCGTGGAAAACATGCTGTATATGCAGTCGCAAGCCAATAGCGACGGCAATCTGACGCTGACGGTGACCTTCAAGCTCGGCACCAATCCAGACCTCGCTACGCAGCTCGTGCAGAACCGCGTCAACCAGGCTCTGCCGCGTCTGCCGGACGATGTGCAGCGTCTGGGCGTGACGACGATCAAGAGCTCGCCGACGCTAACGATGGTGGTCCACCTGATCTCGCCGAACAACCAGTACGACATGACGTATCTGCGCAACTACGCAGTGCTCAACGTCAAGGACCGGCTGGAGCGTATTCAGGGCGTGGGCGAAGTGCAGTTGTGGGGCTCGGGTGACTACGCCATGCGCGTGTGGCTCGATCCGCAGAAAGTGGCACAGCGCGGCCTGACGGCGACTGATGTGGTCAACGCGATCCGCGAGCAGAACATCCAGGTGGCTGCCGGTCAGATTGGCGCTTCGCCTTCGTTGCCGGGCACGCAGTTGCAGTTGTCGGTAAATGCGCGTGGCCGTTTGCAGACCACCGGCGAGTTTGGCGACATCGTTGTCAAGACCGGCCCGGATGGCGCAGTGACCTATCTGCGCGATATTGCCCGTATCGAACTGGCTGCTTCGGAATACGGCCTGCGTTCGCTGCTCGACAACAAGTCGGCGGTAGCGCTCGCGATTAACCAGGCGCCGGGCGCGAACTCGCTCCAGATCTCGGACCAGGTGCGAGCAGCAATGAAGGACCTGAAGGAAGACATGCCCGCAGGCGTGGACTACCAGATCGTCTATGACCCGACGCAGTTCGTGCGCTCCAGTATCGAGGCCGTGATTCACACGCTGCTCGAAGCGATTGCGCTGGTCGTGCTCGTCGTGATCGTGTTCCTGCAGACGTGGCGTGCGTCGATCATTCCTTTGATTGCGGTGCCGGTGTCGATCGTGGGGACTTTCTCGCTGCTGTTGGCGTTCGGATTTTCGATCAATGCGTTGTCGCTGTTCGGCATGGTGCTCGCCATCGGGATTGTGGTGGACGATGCGATCGTGGTGGTGGAGAACGTCGAGCGCAATATCGAAGCCGGGCTGAGCGCGCGCGATGCGACGTACAAGGCCATGCAGGAAGTGAGCGGGCCGATTATCGCAATCGCGCTTACGCTAGTAGCCGTGTTCGTGCCGCTCGCGTTCATGACAGGTCTCACGGGCCAGTTCTACAAGCAGTTCGCGGTGACCATCGCGATCTCGACGGTGATCTCGGCGTTCAATTCGCTGACGCTGTCGCCGGCACTGTCGGCAATGCTGCTGCGCGGCCATGGCGCGAAGGAAGATTGGCTCACGCGGGCGATGAACGTGGTGTTCGGCCGCTTCTTCAAGGGCTTCAACAAGGTGTTTCATCGCGGCTCGACCGCGTACGGCAAGGGCGTGCAGGGCGTATTGCGCCGTAAGGGCGGCATGCTGGCCGTCTACGCGATCCTGCTCGGCGCGACTGTGCTGATCACGCGTATCGTGCCGGGCGGTTTCGTGCCGGCGCAGGACAAGGAATACCTGATCGCGTTTGCGCAGTTGCCGAACGGCGCCTCGCTCGACCGCACCGAAAAGGTGATCCGCGATATGAGCGCGATTGCGCTGAAGCAACCGGGTGTCGAAAGTGCGGTGGAATTCCCGGGCTTGTCGGTGAATGGCTTCACCAACAGTTCGAGCGCAGGGATCGTGTTCGTCACGCTTAAGCCATTCAAGGAGCGCGGCGACAAGGCACTCTCGGCCGGCGCTATTGCGGGTGCGTTGAACCAGCAGTACGGCGCGATCAAGGATTCGTTCGTGGCCGTGTTCCCGCCGCCGCCGGTGCTGGGCCTCGGTACGCTGGGTGGCTTCAAGATGCAGCTGGAGGACCACGGTGCGCTCGGTTACGCGGAGCTGAACAAGGCGACGGAAGCGTTCATCAAGAAGGCCAATACCACGCCTGAACTGGGACCGACTTTCTCGAGCTATCAGATCAACGTGCCGCAGCTGAACGTCGATCTGGACCGCGTCAAAGCCAAGCAGCTCGGCGTGCCGGTGACAGATGTGTTCGACACGATGCAGATCTATCTGGGCTCGCTGTATGTGAACGACTTCAACCGCTTTGGCCGTGTGTATCAGGTGCGGGTGCAAGCGGATGCACCGTTCCGTCAGCATGCCGAGGACATTGGGCAACTGAAGACGCGAAATGCCGCAGGCGAAATGGTGCCGCTGTCGTCGCTGGTGACGGTGACGCCGACGTTCGGTCCGGAAATGGTGGTGCGCTACAACGGGTATACGGCCGCCGACATCAATGGTGGACCGGCTCCGGGTTATTCGTCGGGCCAGGCGCAAGCCGCGGCTGAACGGGTAGCTGCGGAAACCTTGCCGCGTGGCGTGAAACTCGAATGGACCGACCTGACGTATCAGCAGATCATCGCCGGCAATGCGGGCATGTGGGTATTCCCGATCAGCGTGCTGCTGGTATTCCTGGTGCTGGCCGCCCTGTATGAAAGCCTGACGCTGCCGCTCGCGGTGATCCTGATCGTGCCGATGAGTCTGTTGTCGGCGTTGACCGGAGTCTGGCTCACACACGGCGACAACAACATCTTCACGCAGATCGGCTTGATGGTGCTGGTGGGGCTGGCCTCGAAGAACGCGATCCTGATCGTTGAGTTTGCTCGCGAACTCGAACACGACGGGCATACACCGCTCTCCGCGGCGATTGAAGCAAGCCGTATGCGGCTGCGCCCGATCCTGATGACGTCGATCGCTTTCATCATGGGTGTGGTACCGCTGGTGCTGTCGAGCGGCGCCGGCTCGGAGATGCGTCATGCGATGGGTATCGCGGTGTTCTTCGGCATGCTGGGCGTGACACTGTTTGGTCTGATGCTGACGCCGGTGTTCTATGTCGTGCTGCGTACGCTTGCCGGCGGGACGATTCACGTCGCGCAAAAAGACTCGCCGCACTACGCGCTGCCGGTAACGGACGCTTGAAGAGGAAAACAATAATGAAGCAATATCAATCTCTGAGCGGTTGGGGCCGCGCTGCAGCGAGCGGTCTGCTGCTGGCGCTGCTCGCCGCCTGCTCGGTCGAGCCGACCTATAAGCGTCCCGATGTCGACACGTCGGCGGCGTTCAAGGAAGCGCCCACTATCGCGCCGCAGGATGCGGGCACGTGGAAGCCGGCTCAGCCGGCTGACGATGCGCATCGCGGCGAATGGTGGCAGATTTTTGGCGACCCCAAGTTGAACGACCTGGAAGAGCAGGCCGCGGCGGCTAACCAGGATCTGAAGGCAGCGGCGGCGCGTGTGCAGGAGTCGCGGGCATCGTTACAGGCAGCACGTTCCGACTGGTTCCCGAAGTTCGATGCGGGTTTTGGGCCGACGCGCGAAACCGCGTCAGCAGCCTCGCAGTTCCTGCCGCAGAGCACCGGTTCGGAAACCACGACGCTGTGGCGCGCGCAGGGCACCGCGTCGTACGAAACGGATCTGTTCGGCCGGGTTGGCTCGAATGTGAATGCGATCCAGGCGGATGCGCAGCAGAGCGAAGCGTTGTTCCGTTCAGTGCAGCTGGCGTTGCAGGCTGACGTCGCGCAGAACTACTTCCAGTTGCGCGAGCTCGATACGGATCAGGATCTGTACCGTCAAACGGTAGCGTTGCGTGAGAACACGCTCAAGCTGATCCAGCGGCGCTTCAACGAAGGCGATATCAGCGAACTGGATCTGGCGCAGGCGCGTAACGAACTGGCGAGCGCACGTGCGGATGCGGTGGGCATCGCCCGGCAACGAGCCGCGTCCGAGCATAGCCTCGCGATTCTGCTCGGCAAGGCGCCGGCGAACTTCTCGTTCCCGGAAACGCCGCTCGTGCCGGTGGCTGCCCGCGTGCCGCCGGGTCTGCCTTCTGCATTGCTCGAACGTCGTCCTGACGTGGCGGCGGCTGAGCGTGCGATGGCTGCGGCCAATGCGCGCGTCGGGCTGGCGAAGTCGGCGTTCTTCCCGAAGCTGGATATCACCGGTGCGGCGGGGTTTGAATCGGCCACGTTGGCTGATCTGTTCATGTGGTCGAGCCGCACGTTCCTGCTCGGGCCGTTGGCGGGTACGGCCTTGACGGTGCCGCTGTTCGACGGCGGCCGTCGCAAGGCGAACCTCGCTCAGGCGCGCGGCAAGTACGACGAAGACGTGGCGCAGTATCGTCAGCAGGTGCTGGAGGCGTTCAAGGAAGTGGAAGACAACCTCTCCGATCTGCGCCTGCTCGACGATCAGATGCAGGCGCAAAACGATGCGGTCACCGCGTCGCAACGGGCTTCGCATCTGTCACAGACGCAGTATCAGGAAGGGCAGGTGAGCTATCTGGATGTCATCGACAGCGAGCGGCAAGTCCTGCAGACGCAGTTGCAGGCGACCCATCTGGAAGGCACGCAGGCGGTGTCGACGGTGAACCTGATTCGCGCGCTGGGTGGCGGGTGGGGCTCGGATGTTGCTGCTTCCGGCGTGCCGGTGGCAGCTGCGCCGGGTGCGGCAGGTAACGCAAATGCGAGCTCCGCCGCTCCTGCTGCTCCCGCCGTTGTTGCTGTTGTGAAGGATGTGCCACAACAGGTGGCAAAGCAGTAATGGCCTAGCCCTGGTGGTGGGTAACACTAGTACTGGTGCATCAAGGGGCTGAGCAGCGAGCTCAGCCCCTTTGTATATCGTCTGGCGCGATTTCCTTTCCAAAATCGCTTCGTAGACCGCCTTCCGCCTGGCGTCTATCATGATTCGCACCTCATCTGGAGAGAGGCGATGACCTGTCAACCGTTCCGTTGTCCGCGCTGATCCTTCTGCGCGTCACGCCTTTCGAGCTGCGTCAGCGGCTCTGATCCTGCTATCCGCTTACCTGCAGCATGCATTGGCGCATGTTGCAGCGTTCGCTTGCGCCAGGCAAACACATCATTGAACGGGTCCGTCATGAGCTTTTCTATTTCCAACTTGCGCCGGCTGTCGCTTGCGCCGCGCGCATCGTTTGCGCGCTTGAGCGGTGTCGTCATGATGGCATTCACGTTGGCGGTTGCTGCGGCGAGCGCCCACGCCGCCGATACGCCGACGCTAACCATCGGCATCGCCACCACGCCCCAAATCGGTGCTTTGCAGGAAGCGGCGCGTGAGGCCAAGGCGCAAGGGCTCGATGTGAAGATCATTGAGTTCACCGACTGGAATACACCGAACGCGGCGCTCGCGAACAAGGATATCGACGTCAACTACTTCCAGCACATTCCGTTTCTGGAGAACGCCAAGAAGCAAGGCGGCTATAACTTCGTGGCGATCGCACCCGGCACGATCATGAAGATCGGCCTGTATTCGAAGAAAGTCAAAAGCTTCGGTCAGCTGAAGGACGGCGCTACTGTCGCGATTGCCAACGATCCGGTGAACGGCGGCCGTGGACTGCTGTTGCTGCAGCGTGCCGGGCTCATCAAGCTAAAGCCGGGCGTGGACTATCGCGCGACGACGCTCGATATTGTCGACAACCCCAAGCATCTGAAGATCGTCCAGCTCGAAGCGTCGCAACTGGCGCGCTCGCTTGACGACGTGGATCTGGCCGAAGGCTATCCGAGCTTCATCAAGCTCGCCGGGACCGCGGATCCGAATAGCGCGTTGCTGTTCGATGGCGTCGAAAACAAGATCTTCGCAATCCAGTTTGTCGTGCGTCCGGAAAGCGCGAACGATCCGCGTATTCTCAAGTTCATTTCCATCTATCAGCACTCTCCGCAGGTGCGCGCTGAACTCGACAAGGCGTTCGGCAATCTCTACGCGGTTGCGTGGTAATCGCATCGGCCTGCGCTCGCTTGTGATTTAAAGCTTTAGCTAGGACGGATACGATGCCTTCTCTGTTCGACACGCCCGGTTTTATCGCGGCCGCACCGGCCTGGTCCGCACGTCCTGCAGCGCCCGATGCGCAAGGTCCGGCGGTCGTATTCGACCGGATCGGCAAGGTGTTCGGCAACTCGCCCGGCACGGCTCCGGCGCTCGCCGATGTGCAATTGCAAGTGGCGCGCGGCGAAGTGTTCGGCATTATCGGCCGCAGCGGCGCGGGCAAATCGACGTTGCTGCGGCTCGTCAACGGTCTGGAAAACCCCAGCTCCGGCACGGTTAGCGTGAACGGCGTCAGCGTGGGCGAACTGGACGAGCGCGGCCTCGTGGCTTTACGGCGCCGCACCGGCATGGTGTTCCAGCATTTCAACCTGCTCTCGGCCAAGACGGTGCGCGAGAACATCGGCTTGCCGCTAAAGATCGCAGGCGCCTCGAAGGCCGCGATCGAGCGCAAGGTCGATGCGCTGCTCGAACTGGTCGGGCTCTCCGAAAAGCGCAATGCGTATCCTGCAAGTCTCTCGGGAGGGCAGAAGCAGCGCGTTGGGATTGCCCGCGCGCTGGTGCACGACCCCGATATTCTGCTGTGCGATGAGGCCACCTCGGCGCTCGATCCCGAAACGACTCAGGCGATTCTGGCGCTGCTGCGCGATATCAACCGGCGCCTTGGGTTGACGATCATCCTCATTACGCATGAGATGCAAGTGATCCGCGAAGTCTGCGATACGGTGGCCGTGATCGAGCGCGGTCAGGTAGTGGAGACCGGACCGGTCTGGCAGGTGTTCGGCGCACCGCAGCACGATGCAACCCGTGCACTGTTGCGCACGCTGGTGCACGATCTGCCGGCGGATCTCGCCGCTCGTGTGAAGCCGTTGCATGAGGTGACGTCAGGCGACGCGCAGGTGCTACTTGACGTGCGCTTCACCGGGGCGGATGAACGTGAGCCGGATCTGGGCGCGCTCGCTCAGGCGCTGAGTGTCGAGGGCGGGCGCGTGAGCTTCGTACATGGCGGCATCGACCGGATTCAAGGGCATGCGCAAGGACGCCTTGTGGTGACCGCGCAGATTCCCACGGCCGCGGGCCTGGATTTGGCCGACGGCGCACGCGGCGCCGACACGCCCGCTGTCCGCGCACAGATTGCCGCTCTCGTGGAGCGCGCACGGCAGCATGCCAATCACGTGGAGATACTCGGTTATGTCTGACATTTGGCTCTCCGAACTGGCCGGGGCGATTCGCGACACGCTCGTGATGGTCGGCGTGTCCGCCGTGGTTGCGCTGCTGGTCGGCATCCCGCTGGCGCTCGTGCTGGTGACCACCACGCGCGGCGGCATCTTCGAACGGCGCTCGGTCAACACGACGCTTGGCGCACTGGTCAACGCATTCCGCTCGACGCCTTTTATCATCCTGCTGGTCGCATTGCTGCCGCTCACGCGTCTGCTGGTCGGTACGACGATCGGGGTGTGGGCAGCCATCGTGCCGCTTAGCATCGCCGCCATTCCTTTTTTCGCGCGCGTCGCGGAAGTCAGCCTGCGCGAGGTCGATCGCGGTCTGATCGAAGCGGCGCAGGCGATGGGCGCGCAGCGCCGTCATATCATCTGGCATGTGCTGCTGCCGGAAGCGTTGCCTGGCATTCTCGGCGGCTTCACGATCACGGTGGTCGCGATGATCGGCTCGTCGGCGATGGCCGGTGCGGTCGGCGCCGGCGGTCTCGGCGATCTCGCGATCCGTTACGGCTATCAGCGCTTCGATACCACGGTGATGGTGACGGTCATCATTCTGCTGATTGTCATCGTCACGGCCGTGCAGTTCGTCGGCGATCGCTTTGTGCGTCGGCTCGGTCATCGCGCATAATGCACAGGTATCCGACACTTGGTTTGGAGTTTGCATGAACGAGTTGGACCATCCCGCGGCGCGTGACCCGCAGGCGTCATCTGCGTCGCGCGATCTGTCGAGCCTGCTGGAAGCGTTGCGCGCGAGCGCTGCGGAGCGTGACCGCCAGGGCGGCCACGCAGCACAGGAGAAGCAGTGGATTGCCGAGGCGGGTCTGCTGACGGTAGCCGTGCCGCGCGAATTCGGCGGCGCTGGCGCGGCCTGGCCCAAAGTCTACGAAACGATCCGTTCGATTGCGCGCGTCGATAGCGCGCTCGCGCATCTGCTGGGTTTTCAGTGCCTGCAGGTCGTGAGCGTCGATGTATGGGGCAATCCGGCGCAACGGGTGCGCTATCTGCGCGGCACCGTCGAGGGCCGTTGGTGGTGGGGCAATGCGGTCAATCCGCTCGACACCCGGCTGGTTGCAAGCGCAACGGCTGACGGCGGTTTCCGTCTCGACGGACAAAAGGGCTTCTGCTCCGGCACGCGTGGTTCGCGGATGATGACCGTATCGGCGCACGACCCGCAGACCGGCAAGCCGATTTTCGCCGTCGTGCCCACGACGCGCGATGGCATCACCGTCAATGAAGATTGGGACCCGATCGGTCAGCGGCAAACCGATAGCGGTAGCGTGTCGTTTGCGAACGTGAAGGTCGAGCCGGAAGAAGTGCTGCACCGCTCGGAAACACTGCCCACGCCGCGCGCCACGCTGCGTACGCTGGTGTCGCAGCTGGTGTTGACGAACCTGTTCGTCGGCATTGCGCAGGGTGCGCTTGAAGAAGCGCGCCAATACGTGAACAAAAACGGACGGCCCTGGATCAACTCCGGCGTCGACAAGGCCACAGACGATCCTTACCTGATCGCACGATTCGGCGAGATGCGTTTGCAGACAGTCAGTGCCGAGGCGCTGGCGGAGCGCGCCGCGCAAGCACTCGATGACGCCTGGAACAAGGGCACGGCACTCGACGCCGAGGAGCGCGGCCGGGTTGCATTGGCCACATCCGAGGCGAAGATTCTCGCGCACCGGGCCGCCCTCGAGGTGAGTCAGAACCTGTTCGATGCCTGCGGCGCGCGCGCCACCCATGCGCCACTTGCGCTCGACCGTTTCTGGCGCAACGCTCGTGTCCACACGCTGCACGATCCACTCGACTACCGGGTGCGCGACGTTGGCCGTTACGCGCTTAGCGGCGCATTGCCGGAAGTTTCTTTGTACACTTGAGGTCGACTGCGGCACCCGTTGGCGGGTGCCGTTGCTACGTCAATCTCAAGAGGTCGCCGGCTTGCCATTCAATTTACCGACTACGGCCACCGCGCCGTTCTGTCCGTCCGAAGTCCAGGGCACCGTCGCCGTCTCGCAGGGGGCGTCGCTCTGGAAGCGGATCATGCAGTTCGCCGGTCCCGGCCTGCTGATTTCGATCGGCTACATGGACCCCGGCAACTGGGCCACCGATATCGAAGCCGGCTCGCGTTACGGCTATAACCTGCTGTTCGTGGTGGTGCTGTCCAGTCTCGCGGCGATGGCGCTGCAGTGCCTGAGCATGCGGCTTGGCATCGCCACCGGTCAGGACCTCGCACAACTGTCGCGTAGCCGCTACTCGCCGGCCATCGCCCGGGTTCAATGGCTGCTCGCCGAGGTGTCGATCATCGCCTGCGATCTCGCCGAAGTGCTCGGCGGCGCGCTCGCGTTTCATCTGCTGTTCAAGTGTTCTCTTACCACCGGCGTGATCCTGACCGCGTTCGATACGCTGATCGTGCTCGGCCTGAAGGGCAAAAATTTCCGCGATCTCGAAGCCATCATTCTTGGGCTGATCGCCACCATCGGCATTGGCTATATCGTGCAACTGGTGCTGGTGCATCCGCACTGGCCGTCTGTGATGGCTGGACTTGTGCCGTCGTGGCACGCCATCAACAGCCGCGAGCCGCTCTATCTGTCCATCGGCATCCTCGGGGCGACCGTGATGCCGCACAATCTGTATCTGCATTCGTCGATCGTGCAAACGCGCGCTGTCAAACGCGATTCACGCAGTATCGCCTCGGCCATCGGTCTGTCGCGCCTCGATACGATCGTCTCGCTTGTGATCGCGCTGTTGATCAACGCGGCAATCCTGATTCTCGCCGCCGCCGCCTTCAATGCGACCGGGCACAACCAGGTCACGGAAATCGAAGATGCTTACCGGCTGCTCGCGCCGATCGTCGGGACGGGTTTCGCTGCCGTGCTGTTCGCCATCACACTGCTCGCGTCCGGGCAAAGCTCGACGTTTACCGGCACCGTCGCCGGGCAGGTGATCATGGAAGGCTTTCTTAAACTGAAGATTCCTTGCTGGCAGCGCCGCTTCATTACCCGTGCACTGGCGCTGATTCCCGCGCTGATCGGCGTGCGGACGCTCGGCAACGGCGCGGTGGGGACGCTACTGGTCGCAAGCCAGGTAGTGTTGAGCCTGCAGTTGCCGTTCGCGCTCTATCCGCTGATCCGTATGACTAACGACCGTTCGCTGATGGGCGAGTTTGCCAATCGTCTGCCGACCCGGCTGCTCGCGTGGGCGCTATTCGTCGTGATTACGGCCGCGAACCTGTGGCTGGTGGTGCAAACGGTGGGATGGCTCAGCTGAGCGCGCACGCTTGCATGCGACCTGTAGATCGGGGAGGTGTGACAAATACCGTGAAGTGTCGCGAACGACTTGATGAGATGCGCTACCAGAGGTTGTAACGACCTCTGGTCGACACAATGATGCCGGATGTGAAGGCGAGGCTCGAATCTGCCGGATGTGCGGCAGGATGAACCGTCAGCCGGATAGCCGGCGCAAAAACGGGTGACACTAAACAAACCGACCGGAAATCAGTCGGGTCAGGCAGCTTCCGCGATTTGCGTAGCTTCCAACGCTTCCAATGCTTCTTGCGCTTCCAGTTTGGCCGCAGCAGCAGCTTTCTTCGTCTTGCCGGCGCGCGACGGCGGCTGGCAGGCGCCACACACGACGTTGTGCTGCAGATCGTGCTTGTGCGCGACAAACTTGCCCGTGCAACGGCAGCACGGTGTGAGTTGCAGGATCTTGGCGTCGAAGAAACGCACCAGCGTCCACGCACGCGTCAGGTCCAGCACCGGTTCCGTTTCACTGTGTTTGCAGTGTTCCAGATACAGCCGGTAACCCTTGGTCAGCGCATCCAGATGCGAGCAATGCGCTTCGTTCTTCAGGAACAGGTACGTGTTGTAGAACAGCGAAGCATGAATGTTCGCCAGCCACGTCATATACCAGTCTGCCGAGAACGGCAGCATTCCCTTGGGTGGTGAAACACCCTTCACCTCGCGGTAGAGGCGAATCATGCGGTCGCGCGACAGCGTCAATTCGCTCTCGAGCACTTGCATGCGTGCACCGAGTTCGATTAGCGCGATTGCGCGGAATACGTCCTGTGCATCTTCCGTCAGACTTCGCTTGAGCATCGCGGTCACTCCGTTTAAGCGAATTGCTCGGCTGGCTGGCCGGCCAGCAGGATAGCCGCATGAGTCGGCGATACCTCTGCGTGCTTTGTCGTTTGCGTCAACGCCGACAACATTGAGTGGTCGTTGAAGCGGAAGAAGCACAAAAGCTGGTCGGAAGAGGCCAGTTTGACAATTTGCGCGAGCGACAGCCCGGCAAGCAAATCGGCCAATTGCGACGACAAACCCAAACGGAACATCCCGATGGCTTTGTCCTCGCGCAACATACGTTGCGCGAGCATGATGTAAGACAAATTGATCTCGCGGATAGACTCCCGCGTCTCGCTGCTACGGTCCATTTTTGTGTTTCCGAAGCCCCGAATTGCTATGTCGGCTTTTTTGCGCCGTTATGCTTTTTGTACCCTCGCCGGACACTGATGACCTCCGGCGACATTTACGACTTGAAACGTGTCCTGACTGTTTGATACAAGGTGTTACAACTCGTAACACCTTGGAAGCAATTGTATGAAGTGCATTTCAGGAAATCAATACCTTCTCAAAAAAATATCTCACAAAAATACAACAATTTTCGGTAACTCTTTCACGGAGCCGTAATAGAGGCGGCAGCGAGGGTTCCGGAGCGTGTGCAAATCGTGTCTGAGCCGCCACAGGCCTTGCAGAATGGGGCTTGTCGGAATGGTCTGAGGAAATTCGTTTGAATCTCGGTAATAACGCTAATAAGTGCTTCAAACGGAAAGCTAAAAGAAAGAAATGGGCAAAATGCAGTAATAACTACTTGCCACAACGAAGTTTGGGGGACAAAAGAGGATGTAACACATTGCGGGTGACCCAGTTACAAACTCGGCGGCAAATGTAACGTGTGGGTGGAGAGAGTTACCGGCTCCGCCCGAACGTTCGGTCGGAGGCATCGGCAGCGAGATTCCGCTGGATCCCACCGAGCGCGGTCGGGTGTTGTAAAAGTTAGACAGATGGCGAAGCGGCGATCGGCCCGACAGCCTCAGAATCTGCCTGACACCAGGCCGATATTGGTCAAATCGATAAGACAAATCGACGTTACAACTACCCACGGGTGGCCCGTGGCCTCAGATGAGGCGCGCCATCAGGTCGGCATCGTGAAATACCCCGTCGATGCGGAGCGCGTCGACTTCCCGGCCGTAACAGCGAAATCCGAGCGATTCATATAGATGGCGCGCCGCTTCGTTCTGTTTTGTAACAACGAGCTGGATTTGCCGTAGGCCCTCGATCCACTCGCTGCGCGCGAGCAAGTCGTTCAGCAGCGCACGCCCGACGCCGCGACCGGCGGCTTCGGGCGCGACATACATGCCGACCACCACCGCCTTGTGGCGCTCCTTGACCCGCGGCTCACGTCTGAGTCCGACCGTGCCGATCAACCCGAGGTCCTGCGCGGCGAATGCGCCGAGTATGAAATTGCCCTCGGCTGCTTGATCGCCTTGCAGGATGGCCTCGTATTGCGCCGGGCCTTTCTCGAGCGCCTCCTGATGGCTCGTTCCGAACGCCTCCGGGTGCGCCTGCAGACCGCGCAGACGTAACTGGAAGAAAGCGTCGAGATCGGCGAGGTTGAGTTGCCGGATCAGCGGGGCGTGCTCCATGCGTGTTTCTCCGTGCGGGTGGGACTTGAGTGGGCTTCGCATGGTAGCCGTACGACCGCCCACAGGAGGCGAGCTTCAGGAGTTACTTGTGGCGTCCTTCGATGCCGCTATGGCCCGGACCTTCTGCCGAATCTTCTGCGTATGCGCGCAAGGCCACGGCGGTCTGTGGATCGGCAGGAAAGAAGGCCTCGATCGCGAGCTCGGAGAGCGTGACATCCACCGGCGTCCCGAACACGGTCGTGGTGCTGAAGAACGACAGCACGCCAAGCGGCGTGCGCAGGCGCAGCGGTATGGCGATCTGATTGAGGGTGGCGTTGCTGTCCTCTGCCGCGCCTTCCGCGCCCGGGGGCGTGGGATAGGCGGCAAGTTCGTCACGCAGTGCCGCGAGCGTTTCGTCGGCACTGACGTCGATCTGCCGCTGCAACCGCGCCAGCACATGCGTGCGCCACGCGTGCCAGTTAACAATAGAGGAGGCGATACCGTCTGGATGGAGACTGAGGCGCAGGGCGTTGACGGGCGGCGCCAGCAGGGCTTCGCTCGCTGCGCCGACCAGCGGCGCGAGCGAGCGGTTGGCGGCGACGATGGTCCAATGCCGGTCGATTGCGAGCGCCGGATAGGGTTCGTGTCCCTTCAGGACCAGTTCCACCGCTTCACGTGCGGCCGTCAGTTGCGGGTCGGTCAATGGACGCTCGCGAAACAGCGGCGCGTAGCCGGCCGCCATCAGCAGCATGTTACGGGCGCGCAGCGGGACGTCGAGGCGCTCGGCGAGGTGCATCACCATTTCGCGGCTCGGCAGGGCGCGGCCCGATTCGACGAAGCTCAGATGACGGGTCGAGATGTCGGCTTCCGCGGCGAGTAGCAGCTGGCTCATGCGGCGCCGCTGCCGCCAGTCGCGCAACAGTTCGCCGACTGTGCGGCTGGCCGACGATGGGCCCGATGGGCCGGCTTGGGGGAGGGAGAGAGTGCTCATGAGGCAATCATAGCCAGGACGGGGAGGGATTGCCTTACCTCCCAGGTAATCGACTCACCGCACCCCATCGCCGATCCTTCAGTCCGAGCCCGCCCCAAACGCGCTGTTTGCCAGGCGTCGCGCTCAGCCAAGCTACTGAAGGAGTCTGTGATGAACGCACATACCGATCTGATCGACCGCTATTTCGCGGCGTGGAATGAAACGGACGCAGGCAGCCGCCGCGAACTGATCGCCGCGACCTGGAGCACGGATGCCGCGTATCTGGATCCGCTGCTCGCTGGCAACGGTCATGACGGAATCGACGCGATGATTCGCGCCGTCCATGAACGATTTCCGCGCCACACCTTCCGCCGCACCACGGATGTCGATGGCTTCACAAACCGTCTGCGTTTTTCGTGGGAGCTGACCATGCCCGATGGCACGCCGATCGTCAAGGGTTCGGACTTTGGCGTGGTCGATCCGGCCGGACGGCTGCAGGCCGTGACCGGTTTTCTCGACGCCACGCCAGGCGCCGCCTGAGGCCAATCAAAGTCAACTGAGGGCAACCGAGGCCAACCCAGGCCTCCACCTTCCCACTTTCAAGGAGATCATCATGCGCGAGCATCGTGCCGCAGGGTTTGCGGTGACACTCGCGTTCGAACGGGTGCTCGGCACCCTCGACGCAGTCAGCACCGCCATTGCCGGCTTCGCGCTATTGGCCGGCGCGCGGGCGTTCACCTTCACCGCATTGCTGGCATGGCGCGAGCCGGTGCTGGGCGGTGCGGGTCTGATGTTGCTGGGACTGGTGGGCTGGCTGCGCTGGTTTAGCAGTCAAAGAAGAGTGGCCGGGCTGGAAGGCACGAAGCCCTGCTCGGGGTCGCCGGCTTCACGATAAAATGACTGACCGTTTGCCCACCGCACGCGACTGGCTTCTGTGGACGAGCGTTCGCGCGGATCAGCCTGCCTCGTCGCCACCCGGCGCAGGTGTTCCTGATCGAGCGGCGAAACGATCATAAATAGAGGGGGAGTAAATGATACGGGGTTGTGTAGTGATGTTGATCGCCGCGGCACTTGCCGTGCTCGGCGGTTGCGGCAACAAGGAAGGTGACGAGTTCGTCGGTAAGTGGCAGAGCACCAAGGGCCGCGAAAGCGTCGAGATCAGCCGCAATGACGACGGCTTTGTCATCGCCAACACCAGTGGCGGCAGCGTAAGGCCTGGGGTGGCATCTGCCGTATATCGGGACGGCGTGCTGGAGGTCGAATCGACGGGCCGCATTGAAAGCATCCCCTACGACAAGCAACACGACACGATTATCTTGCCGACCATGACCGGCTCGGCGACGTTCAGCCGGGTCAAGTGAGGTTTCGCGGCGCATAGTGCCTATCAGACCGCCGCCGCACGGCATCCGGGCGGCACCTGCTAACATGTGACTCGCCGCGTCGGACGATACGTCCGGACGCGCAACTTGCCGTCACCGTCGAATCCGCCATGTCGCTCATTAGTCTGCTTGATCCGTGGGAGCCGTCGTTTGTGCTCGTCGCCGTGTTCGTTGCCGTCGCGGCGCTGTTTGCGCGCGGTTCGCGCCACATCCGCGTCAGCTTTGCCCGGCGTGCGGCATTCTGGATCGGGCTCGTGCTGTTCTATATTGCGCTGCACACACGCCTCGATTACTACGCCGAGCATCAGTTCTTCGTGCACCGGCTCCAGCATCTGGTGCTGCATCACCTCGCTCCCCTGATCCTGATGGCTTCGTACCCGGGCAGTGTGCTGCGCGCTGGTTTACCGCTGCGCTGGCGCAGCGCGCTGCGGCGTTGGCAACGCCTGAGGCCCGTGCGGATCGTTGCCGCCGTGGCGTTCAATCCAGCCTTTATCTCCATCGTTTTCGTTGTGTCCGTGGTGTTCTGGTTGATTCCGTCCGTCCAGTTCGTCGCAATGCTCGACTGGCGCATCTACACGTTCATGAACTGGTCGGTCGCGGTGAGCGGCCTGCTGTACTGGTGGATGCTGCTCGATCACCGGCCGAGTCCGCCGAGCCGCACGCGTCCAGGCCTGCGGGTGCTGTCTCCGGTGATCACCATGACGCCGCAGATCCTGGTGGGCGCCATCATCACCTTTTCCTCGCAGGATCTTTATCCGGTGTTCACGCTGTGCGGCCGCGCGTTCACGTCGGTGCCGCCCGCGCTCGATCAAAGCCTCGGCGGCCTCATCATGTGGGTGCCCGCTGGGGTGCTCGAAGCGATCGGCGCGCTGATGGCGCTGCGCCACGTGATGCGTCTGTCCACCTTGCCGTCGCGCGTGCCGCCGAAGGCGAGACGGGGTGCGGCAAGGACGAAGCCGGCGCTGCAGGCGGGAAGCTGAACAGTCCGTTTCGGCTGCCGTGCACAACCGGGACTTCTTGCTGGGCTTCACGGTAGCCTGATCCCGTACAGTTTGAACTGAACAAGGACATGTCGTGCTCGAAGAACGATGCGATGTCGTAGTGGTAGGGCTCGGCGCCATGGGCGCGGCCACGCTTTATCAACTGGCGAAGGCTGGCGCGAAAGCGATTGGCATAGACCGATATGCTCCACCGCATGACCAGGGATCGAGTCACGGAGACACTCGCATTACCCGGCTGGCCGTTGGAGAAGGCGCCGAGTACGTGCCGTTGGTGCGCAGGTCCCAGCAAATCTGGCGCGAACTGGAAGCGCGCGACGGCGACGCGCTTTTCGAGCAATGCGGGGTCCTCGTCATGACCTCGAGCGGGACACGCACATCGCATCATGGCGCGGCTGATTTCACGGCGCGCACCATCGAGCTGGCACGTACCTATGGCATCGCTCACGAGGTCCTCACGGCCGAACAGCTCCGGGGGCGTTTCCCGCAATTTGCGCCGCTTCGCGATGACGCGATCGCGTACTACGAACCGGAAGGGGGCTTTGTGCGTCCCGAGCGGTGTATCGCTGCGCAACTGAAAGCGGCGCGAGAACTCGGGGCCGCAGTGATCGCCGGTGCACCGGTTTCCACTGTGGAGTCGGCGAGCAATGTGGTCCGGGTCAGGGCGGGTGATCGGACGGTGGTGGCGGACAAAGTCGTCGTCTGCGCCGGCATGTGGTCGGCTGAACTGTTGGGCGAGCCGTTTAAAAGCTTGCTGAGGGTGTGCAGGCAACAGCTCTTCTGGTTCAAGCTTGAAGAGCCCGTGATTTTTCCTGAAGTCTCGCCGAGCTTCATTCTCTCGCACGGTCCTTTGGAAACGGATTGGTGTTATGGCTTTCCGCCCATTCCCGGTGAAGGCAGCATGAAGATCGCGGCGGAGCAATACACGGCGCAGAGCTTGCCCAATTCGCTTGATCGCACAGTATCCGACGCCGATGTGGCGGCCATGTTCCGCACGCATGTCGCAGGCAAGATCGCCGGCGTGACCGCGGAACGGGTCAAGGCGAGTGTCTGCACCTACACCGTGACGCCTGACTACGGTTTCATCATCGATGATCACCCTGCGCTCAAGAACGTCACCGTGGTTTCGGCCTGTTCGGGTCACGGCTTCAAGCATTCGGCGGCGATCGGCGAGGCGGTGGCGCAGCGCGCTCTCAGCGGAAGCAGCCAGATTGACCTTTCGGCCTTTTCGTTAAGCCGTTTTTCCTGAGGCAGGCGCAAGGCCGCTGTCTGGCTCGTGCGTTTTACCGTAGGCTTGCGGGCTCAGACTGCAGGCGATACCGCCGCCCCAATCATCATTGCCGTCCCGCCAGCGATTATCGTTTCGGCGTGCGATGCTTTGATATAGTTGAACGGCTGAGCGATCGTCCAGATCGCTTGTGTCCTGGCCCAGATGTTCGAGAAAAAGCTGACAGCGTAGCGCCTTTGCTGCGTCGGCGTCCCAGACACTCGCGTTCATTTCGCTATGGCCGTACAGCGAATTCGCATGAAGGTTGCACGATCCGATGGTGGCCCATGCGTCGTCGATCAGCATGAGCTTGGCATGGACGTAGACGTAACGTCGGCCATCGGCTTCCGTTGGCCCTGCGAGTGCGGCGAGCGTGAAATTTTCATAGCGGTCGAGTGCTTCGATCTGCTCGAAAAACGCCGTGCGTTCAGGATTCTTTCGCCACAGAGCCACATGTGGTTCAGGGTCTCCCGGGACCAGAAGAACCACGAATACCCCTCGTTTTAAGGCAGTTTCGAGTGCACCGGCAATGGCGGGCACCGGAAGCGCCTGATTTTCCAGGTAGATCGAGCGACGCGCGGCGTCGATGGCCAACAGATATTGATCGGTGATGGATCGCTCGCCGTTGGCGATGGGATAGGCTTCTTCAAGTCCGGGGGCTGCGTGCGCGTCGCGATAACATTCGGTGTGCACGTTGCGTTGAATCTGCACGGTGCTCGGGCCTTGCGCCTTCGATAAACGCGTTGGGAACGCGAGATTCGAGTGACCGTTAGGTCCATACACGCCAAGCGCCCCATTCCGCTCACTGGTTTCATTCCAGCGCTGAACGAAGTTGTGATGCACATCGCTCGCGCATGGACCAGTGATCTCGACGTAGACGTCGTGGCGTTGTTCTCCGCCTGCGTGCCCAGGCTCGACGACTGCAAAAGTCGGGTTGATGCCGCCGACAAACGCGGTTTCCGACGACTCGCCCGCATCGATCAGCCAGCATTTCTGGTGGTGGCAATAGGCGGCGGGCGCGCGATCCCAGCGAGCGTTCAAACGCGAGTCCCGGGCGGCCAGCCAGTCGAAGTCCGCCTGCGTGCCTTCGAACGTCTGTCCGTATCCGCTGCTCGCGGGGTTGGGGCGCCAGAAAATCACCCGGACGTCGACGCCCCGCTGCGCTGCGGCGTCGAGCACATCGAACAGCGTGCCGCGGCCGTCCGGCATCTGAAAATGCTTCGCCACGAAGGTGACGGTGAGCCAGACACTGTGCTGGGCGTTTTCTACTGCGTCGCAGATGCGGCGAAACGCGGGGCCGCTGTCGACCAGCGGACGAACCCGGTTACCGGCCCGTCGCGGATAGGAACCCTGCGTGACGAACGGGATGGATGTCTGGCCGGGCTCGTTGTTTGTGGTCGGCTCGGAGTGGTGATCCATTGAAGGGTTCCAGGTGGAATTTGATGATCGTTAGAGACGCCGTTTCATTTTCGAGGAGGGGTAGCGCCAGCAAGCTTAAAAGAAAGTTATTCCGCGTTGTCAGGCGTTTTCTTTTCAGGCTCTTATGGCGTTTCGGGGCATTTCGCCTGTCTTTGCCCGAGCATTGCGCACCCGCTCAAAGGAGAATTAACCGGCTATTTGCGGTTTACGTAATAATTGCAGTGTAGCCTCCGTCGTTCCGCCAACCGTCAAAAATGCGCAGGTCATGGCTTTCAGCGAACCAAGGTCTCCATTTTTCAAGTGGATTGTCTCTTCCGCTCAGAATCTGAGTACCGAAAATCGGCAGATATTGCTTGCCAATCTGTTCACGAGAACGGCGTCCATTATTTTTGCGTCGATTTGTGAAATCAGTGTCTGCGCCACCGCCATTTACCTCCACCGGACTGCGCTTTATGCAGGTTGGGGACTCGCTGTCCTCGCGCTGCTGTTCACCCGGCTGCTGTTGATTTACGTTTGCTGCGAGCGTAGCGTTCGCGGCGAGCCTACGCCCACCTCCGCATTCCTGTTGGCGAGCATTCTCTGGAGCGCGGTGTTCGGCTTTGGCAGCCTGCTCTGCAATATCAGCGGCGACCAGACACTCTTTCTACTGGGAAACGTTTGTGCCGTCGGCGTAATAGGCGGCCTGGCAGGTCGCAACGCCGGCATCCCCCGCCTTGTGCTGATTCAGATCACGCTCATTCTCGGGCTATTGGGCCTGGGCGCTGCACTGTCTCCCGGCTCCGGCAAGCTCGTCCTGCTGTTTCAGGCGCCATTCTGCGCGGCAGGCTTCTTTACCGTCGCCTTGCGCAGCAATCGCGACACTGTCGCGTTGCTGACGGCGCGCGAAAACAGCCACCGCCTGGCGCGCCACGACAGTCTGACGGGCTTGCCTAACCGCGCGCGCATCAGCGAGCTCCTGCTCGAGCGCACGGGGACCGGAGTGCAGCAGGGCGACGAGCAATCGTTCGCTGTGCTACTAATCGACCTCGACGGCTTCAAGGCGATCAACGACAGTCTTGGACATGCTGCAGGCGACCAGATCCTGCAGGAAGCGGCGATACGTCTGCGCGATATCCTGCCGGCCGACGGTATCGTCGGACGCCTGGCGGGGGACGAATTCGTTGCGATCTACGATGGCGCCTCCCTGAGCGAAGACGTGCGTGCGCTGGCTGATCGCATCGTCAAGGCATTGGCCCGGCCGTTCGTGCTGAGCGAAGCACGCGTCCACATTGGTGCGAGCGTTGGCATTTCACTGTACCCCGAGCATGGCAAAACCGGGCCGCAATTGCTGATATGCGCGGATCGCGCCTTGTACGCCGTCAAGCGCAATGGCAAAAGTGCCTTTGCCGTTTTCGATGCCGACAAGCACGCCTCAGACGAAAGTCTGAGTCTGCTGCGCAGCGACCTTGAAGGCGCGATGCAGTCTTTTAGCGGCTTGCGGATGGAGTATCAGCCCATCATAGACCTTAGCGACGGCACCATCTCGGGACGCGAGGCGTTGCTGCGCTGGACCCACCCGACGCGCGGCGAGTTGTCTCCGGTCGCATTCATCCCCACCGCCGAACGCACGGGCCTGGTACTCGAACTGGGTGCATGGGCGCTGCGGCAATCGTGCATAGAAGCGGTCACCTGGCGCGATGCGGTTACGGTTGCGGTCAACGTCTCGCCTGTGCAATTGCGTGAGGAGTCGTTCGCTGCGACGGTCGAGTCGATCTTGCACAAAACGAAGTTGCCGCCGGAGCGCCTGCATATCGAGGTGACCGAAACAGTGCTGCTAAGCGACGATATCGCGACCCGGCGCAATGTCGCAACGCTTCGGGCATTAGGCATCGGGCTGGCGCTGGATGATTTCGGAACCGGCTTTTCAACCATGTCGACGCTCGTCCGCTTCTCGTTCGACGAGCTCAAGATAGACAGCTCCTTCGTCAAGGAATCCGTGCACCGGCGCGAATCCGCGGCGGTGGTCCGCGGGATCGTGGCGTTGGCGCGCGAGATGGGCATGCCGACTACCGCGGAAGGTATCGAGACCCACGAACAACTCGACTTCGTCCGCGCCTGCGGATGTACCCACGCGCAAGGCTACCTGCTCGGCAGACCGGAGCGGGCGGAAACTATCGCGCACCGCGAAGAACGGCTCGCCACAGACGGCGTGATTAAAGGCGAGGCAATCGGCTAACGGCGCGCACGCGCCCGTCCGCCGCTTGACTTCCCTACCCGAATTTCAGGCAATCCTTACGCAAAAAGTCCTCAAGTTGCAGCGCGATGCTGCCGTTTACATGCGTCGTGGCGTATGAGAGTCGCCACGCGGTGTTCTGCCCGACTTCGGAATCGTAATAGAAAAGTATTGATCAGCCATTCTGAATGAGCAGCAAAACCCATGCGTCATGTTTATGAGGAAACCTAAAGTAGCTGCATCGTCTGCCGATATTTAGTTAGATATCGCGTGGCACGAATGCGGCGCGCCGGGATTGCGCGGCGAACGACCTACCGAGGACCAGAATTCCATGCATAAGTGGAGGCGCCATTCGCTGCGGATCCTAAGTTGCCTTCTCGTTTGCCTGGAGATGGTTGCGGCCGTGCCGCCCGCCAGGGCAGCCGATGCCTGGTACGATGGAGCGACCCCGGTGTTTCGCCATGTCGAAATGCCGAGCGACATTACGCCTACGGCGATGCTGCAGGACAAGGACGGCCTGATCTGGATCGCCTCGCAGACCGGTCTTGCGAGTTGGGACGGCTATCGCTTCCGCACCTACATTGCCGATCCCAGCAAGCCCGGCAGCTTGCCTTCTTCCTATATCAATGCGCTCTATGAGGACCGCGAGGGCCGCCTCTGGGCAGCCACAGATAGCGGCGGCCTCGCAAGGCTCGATAA
>NZ_JAMFSB010000006.1 GCF_026225065.1 Paraburkholderia sp.
CGTCGCAAGTAAACGGGACGTTAGCCAGATGACCGCGCGCGAGGCGATGTCGGCCGAGGTTCTCTTTTGCTTTGGGGACGATCAGGTCGAACAGGCAGCCACCATCATGAGCGAGAATCATGTCCATCGTCTGGCAGTCCTCGATCGTGAGGACCGGCACCTGATAGGCGTTATTTCCCTTTCTGACATAGGCGGCAGCGCCTCTCAACGGCGGCCTTATGAAGTGATCTTTCATAAGATTTTCACTGACCACCGCGGTCACCCACATCGCAGCGAGTTGATGCGCGTTTCGGTCGCCCAGGGCACAAAGGCAGAAGCGATCGCGACGGCGATCAGCCAGTTCGAAGAGATGAACCACCTCAAGGCCTGGCATCAGCTCGCCGATGGGTACGACGTGACGAGCGTCCGTGTCGATGAGGGAGGTGCGACGGTTGAAGAACGCGAGCCGACTTCAGAGAGGGAAGCCCGGATCTTGCGCCGCGCCCGTGACTTGTGGGAGCGGGCGGGTACGCCGGAGGGCCGGGACGTGCAGTTATGGGAGCAGGCCGCGGGGGAGATTGACCGCGAGGCTCCCCAGCGCGAATGACGCGTCTTAAATCAAGGTGCGTTAATCGCAAGAGCCGCCGCGAAATGCGCTAGCGCACCGTCACCACGTTGCTTTGACAGACCGATGATGGGTCTGCGGGCGCCTTCAGGTCCAAACCGCCTGGTATTGCTCGGGACAAGCGTTGGGGCAACATGCGCAAGGGGCTCTGCTACATCGTCAAGCCAGGATCCAGAACCGTGAGCAGAAAGCCCTGTCGGCTTGCCCACGTATCGGTAGGCAAGCCTGCGATTGGGAGGCCGAGGATTCAGCAGCGCTGCTGATCTTCTTGAGGTCACGCACCGCTAGTCCGCGCGCGGCTTGCATCGCCATTACCACCGGATCAGAAGATAAACCTCGGGGAGTTCACACATGGATGTCATTCTCCGCTGGATCGAAGCGCATCCGGGGCTTGCTGCATGGGTACAGGCAGCGGGTAGCGTTTTCGCGGTGACGGCCGCTGCGTCGTTACCTTTCATTCATGGCTACCTGACTGAAAAGCGCGAAAATAAAGTTAGACTTGCTGCGCTGTTTGCCTTGGCCCAACAGTCCGTCATCCTGCTTGAAGACCTGGCCGGAGCGATGAAAACCGAATCAGGTATGAACGACTACATGCATCTCGGTGTAACTGGCGAATGGACCGAGCTTCGGGCAATGCTAGCGTCTTTCCCACTTTGGGACGTTGTCCAGCAGGACCTGGCGACCCAGATTGGACATCTGCGGCACGCTGTCACCGTCGGTCATTCGATTGCAGAAACGATTCCTCCCGGCGACATCGCCGACCCGAATTTTGATATCGATCGCAGTCACATCGAAGGGGGCAGAATTCTCGCCATTGAAGCGCGCGATGCAATCGCGAAATTGTTGTGAGCAATCCTCGCCTTTGGCGCTGGTGGCAGCTCTGAGTCGGTATGCGATCTTCGTGGCCGGCGGCGACCGGCCACAAGCGGTCCGGGAGACTCGTCTTGCTCAGTCTGGTGAACCAGGAGCGCAACCTGCCGTCGCGGCGCTGACCGGCCGCAGCGTGCCGGGCTCTGTGATTCCATACGCGCACGACAGGCGCTTCGCTCAAAGACATAATCCGAGCGCGCAGAGCGCGTAACATGAGTTATGGCAGTTGTTTCTACTCAAAAGAGAATATCGCCGCGCCTGGCTGGCGTCACGAGCACTGGCCGATGGTAGCGGGTCCTGGTGGTCTCGCGAAGCCGCCCACTCCAGAAAGACGAACCAACATCCAAGGGTCGCGTCATGATGCACGTTTTTCTTGCAAACAACCGCAGTGAACTGATCGATCGATGTCGGGCCAAGGTAGCACAGAGGCCCGCGCGCGAGGCGACCGCACAGCAGCTTCAAAATGGTGTGCCGCTGTTCCTGGATCAACTCATCAGGACGCTTCAACTGGAGCAGACATCGGAGCCCATGGACAGCCGCAGGATTTCTGGCCCGTCGGGCGGCGGGGCGTCGCTATCCGAAATCGGCAAGTCAGCGGCACAGCACGGAGGCGAGTTGTTGAAGCTCGGATTCTCGGTTGACCAGGTCGTTCACGACTATGGTGACCTGTGCCAGGCCATTACAGATCTCGCCTACGAGCGTGATGCGCCGTTTCTGATAGACGAGTTTCGAACCCTCAACCGTTGTCTGGACAATGCCATTGCCGATGCGGTCACCGAATTCAGCTATCAACGTGATTTCGCTGTTGCGGACAGGCAAGCCATTGAGATGCATGAACGGCTTGGGCTTTTCGCGCACGAACTGCGTAACTTTCTTCAGACTGCAACGCTCGCGTTTACGGCGGCGAAAGCGGGGAATTTGAGTCTGTCCGGAGCCACGGGGTCGGTCTTGGAGCGGAGCCTGGACGGATTGCGCGATCTGATCGCTCGCTCCCTTAATGAGGTACGTACAGCAGCGGGAATTTCCACACAATCCAGAATGTTTTCCGTTGCCGACTTCATCGCTGAAGTGAAATATGCCGCTGACCTTGCAGCCCAGGTTCGTGGGTGCGCATTGACAGTTTCCGCTGTGGATAAGGGGCTTGCCATCAGTGGGGACCGCGGCCAGCTTTATTCGGCGCTGGGAAACCTGCTGCAAAACGCCCTTAAATTCACGCACCAACACACCGAAGTGACGTTGGACGCCTACGCGTTATCGGATCGCATCCTGATCGATGTGAAAGATCATTGCGGCGGTCTGCCGCCGGGTAATGCAGAACGACTGTTCCTGCCATTCACCCAGAATGGCGAAGACAGAACCGGACTAGGTCTAGGTCTTTCAATCGCGAGGCGCAGCGTCGAGGCAAACAACGGCGTTCTCAGTGTCCGCGATGTGCCTGGCACAGGTTGTGTGTTCACCATTAGCCTGCCTCGATATACAGTCCGGCCTAGCTGAGCGTGACTGCTTTCGGGCTACCTGTGATCACGATGCGGTCGCAACCAAACCGGTGAACCGACGCGTGCCTGGGGCCTTCATGGTGAAACGTAGCGATATCCTTATATGTAGTTCAGACACCTGCGGATTAGCGATCTTGCCGAGTATCCCATACGCGAAGCACGGCAATCGTCGTTAGCTCTTCAGCATGCGGCGGCAGGACTTCATAGTGCAGTTCGTACCTGCGAGCGAGGCACACCCAGCGGTGCACTTCGCGAGCGGAGGGCGTCATATCCTTCAAGCTCTTCGCCCAACCGATGGAAGTGGTCTTTTTCCGTTCCGCTTCGTCCAGCAACGCGCTGATTATTTTGCGAGCGGTGGGGGAGTCGTTGCACTTCTTGATGTGGTCGGCAACGACCCCAAGGTCTGACATCGCTTTACGGGTGGGGACGACCTTGACGCTCACGCTTTCGGCGCCGGCAATTCGTTATCCGTGCCGAGGCTGTTCGCCCACGCCCGGGGCTTGCCCCATCGGGATGAGGCGACCGGCAGTCACGTCGTCCAGCCCCTCCCGAATCAAGCGGCGCTTTCCGGCCTCGCGCGCGAGGTATTGGACGAGTGCTGTCTTGATAATCCACTGCCGTGGCCGTTCGATCTGCTCCGACCATGCGTCCACTTGGTGATATAGAGCACGTGTCTGAACGGCGTTACGGCGGCTAAAAACCAGTACGGGAAGCGAGGAATGACGATCAATATCAAGTCTGCAGCTTGTGTCGCCAGTAGTGTCTTGCTGGCATCGGTACTCAGCGCCTGTGCGACGGATCAGCCGCCAGCCTCAGCGCTCGAAGAATACAGCACGCAATCGCCGTTCCCCGGTGCCGAATGGACCCGTGTCGATCCTGCGACAGCAGGCTTCTCGCAGGAAGGAATTGATCAGGCAGTGGCCTATGCGAAACGGGAAGGATCCACCTCCGGCATGATTGTCCAGCACGGCCTGGTGGTCGCCGAATGGGGGACGTTTCCAGGAAGTCGAATCTTCATTCGGCGCGCAAGAGTTTCGCGAGCGCCCTGATTGGTATTGCAGTCGCACAAGGCCAGATGAGTCTTGATGAGACGCTGGAGCAACTTGGTATCGACGACAGCGAGCCATCCCTGACGCCAACCGAGAAGCAGGCCACCGTGCGTATGCTGCTCGAGGCGCGCTCGGGCGTTTATCACCCGACGGTCTATGAAACCGCAGGGATGGAGGCTTCTAGGCCGCCGCGCTATAGCCATACGCCGGGCACGTTCTGGTACTACAACAACTGGGATTTCAACACGGTTGGCGTGATCTACGAAAAGGCAACCGGGCAGCGCATCTTTGACGCCCTGAAGACGGAGATCGCAAATCCGGTTGGCATGCAGGACTATCGACCTTCGGATGGACACTATGTGTCGGGCGGATTTGCTACGCGGTATCCGGCCTATCCGTTCAACATGAGCGCTCGCGATCTGGCGCGCTTCGCCTTACTGTACCTGCATGACGGCCGCTGGCGCGGCCAGCAGATTGTTCCGGCTGCGTGGGTTGCCGAATCGACAACGTCATACTCCAATACGTCTACCGGCGGCTACGGATACATGTGGTGGACGAGTACGCCAGCAAGCGGTCCACATGGTCCGAAGGTGGCGCTGCTGAGGCCAACCTACTGGGCCGATGGCAGCCACGGCCAGTATGCCGTCGTGGTGCCCTCGCTCGATCTGGTCGTCGTGAATCTGGTCGATGACCGGCTGACTTCAAAGAGCATGCACCAGCACAACATGGAGGAACTGGTGTCGCTGGCTGAATCCGCAGAGGGCGCGACGGACATCGGGCCGGAGCCGAGGTACGGCAAGCGCGACTCTGGGATGCCTGAGTAAAGGGGCAATGACGCCACGCAAGGTTGCTGCAGAGGCCACGTCAAGAATCGAATCGTCGACGTGTGGCCTAGGACCGCCGATAAGCTTAGATCAGGTAATAATCGTTCGAATTCGCGTCTCACCGCGACATAGCACACAAAGGGGAATTCGTTTGCAACGGACCGTGCGTCAGATCGGTTTGGCTAATCCTGCTCCGTCGTTTCCGACCCGGTTGACTGCGGAACTAACCTGAAACCATTCGAATTCATCGGCTGGCACGGCTGCGGTGCGCGCGAGATCGGCAACCTCCTTCGCGGGTGTCGAAGGATCCAGCCATTCGCGGTCGGCGTCGGCCGCGAATATCAGTGGACTTCGCCCATGCACGTCAAAGAGCCCTGATCTCGCCGCTGTCGTGATGAACGAGTCTGGCGGTAACTGGGATAAGCCTCAGAAAGATTGAAGTAAGCAGACGCTACCGTACAGACGGTAAAAACTCATTCGGTCCATGATGATCAAAATAACAGGAGGCCGCCACGTACATCCAACTCTCCCCCGAGGCCGTCCAGACTCTCAAATCGCTTGATCAGATTCCAGATTCCCTGGCGGATACGCCGCGCTCGATAGCGGAAGAACCATTAAGCTCCGGGCTTGCATACGAATCGCGTACCTGCGGTGTCATCAACATGACGGCCGCGGGCCGGGTGTGGTTGAATCAGCGTGCCGCGTAGCCCGACGTTGGGCTCCGTTGATGTTGTGTTCGCTCTTGTCGCTGTTTGTCGCTGTTTGGGCGTTGCTCGGGATGGTAGGTGCGCATGATGACCTCCGGTAGTGAGTCCCTGGGACGGTACGTCCGAGACATGTCGGTAACACACGGTTTACGGCTCAGCTACGCCCTGCGTTGAAAGCTATGGGGCGAGGCAGGTGAGAATGCCGGTCGGTGCGAATGCAAACGCCAACCACTCGCGCATCGTACGACGTTTTGAAGGCCGTCCATGCATGCAAGGCTTACGACGGCGATCACTGAATGTCCGGTAATTGCATGGTGTGACGTTACGGTCCCACGTGCGGCAGGATAGGTCTGTACGGTAGCGGTCAACGCCTTTGCCAGGATGGATTATCAGCGACGCCGAACTGCCATGGCGAATGGCCGTTTTCGGCGAACCGGAACAGTCGCTTGGGGTCGACATGAGGCGCTCGCGCCAGGCAGCAGTCGGCCGGGTTTGGCTCAGGTGAGGCTCTCGGCCGTCGGCTCTCGTGCACTGGCGGCTGCCTCTAGCTGTCTTACGTTTTGTTGTAGATGGTTCGGCGAGATATTGAGGCGTTGAAACGCGCTGCTGTTTCGCCGGTTATGGCAAGTGCAGCGAGCATCTGACAAAATCTCCGGAAGAATACTAAGAATGGAGGCAGCTTGCGGACGGTCGAATACCGTTTTTTCACCATTTGGCGCATCGATGCGCCAGTGCAGGAAGTTTGGGCGGCAATCCAGGATTCGGCGCGCTGGCCCGAATGGTGGAATAACGTCGAGCGCGTGGACCAGCTAGAAGCGGGTTCCGATCAAGGCGTGGGCATCTTGCAACGCTATACGTGGAAAGGCCGGTTGCCGTATCACCTCGTGTTCGATATGCGAGTGACGCGCGTCGATCCGTTGGTCGCGCTGGAGGGAGAAGCCAGTGGCGACGTCGAAGGCACCGGTCGGTGGAGCTTTTCGACCGACGGACGCGACCTTACGGTGGTCCGCTATGACTGGTGCGTGCATACGAATCGCGCATGGATGAATGCATTGGCGCCGTTGTTGCGACCAGTTTTCCAATGGAACCACGATTCAGTGATGCGCGAAGGCGGCGCGGCGCTAGCGCGGCGGCTGGACGCGCGGCTGCTTGGCATCGAGCATGGATGAAGCCGGCGCGGCAATGGGTTGAACGCTTTGCAATTTTTCCCCTTTATGAATCTGTCACGCAACGCAGCGAACTGACGATCTGGGATGCGCGCACGCTAGACATCCTGGCTCGAATCGCAGTTCCGATTGCCATTCCGCTTGGCTTTCATGGCGGCTTTGAATTGCAATAAAAGCGACCGATCTGTCGTTTGCTGACGTCGTGCTCGCGGGCGCTTTGTTCTACCTTCAGGCGCTGGGCGGCGAAGTGCACGCCGCGATCGACGGCGTAAACCGCACCAAGAGTCCTGGCTGGGACGGCGCTTCCTTGTGATGTGTTTCTCGTCAAAGCCGACAGCGTGAGCCTCGGAATGGCGCAGCCCAGTCAAAATCTTGAATGTCCGGTACAGTCCCGCGGTCACCGAAGGGTAATGACGTCTGCCCTCCAGACTTTTTATTCGTCTAAGACATGCGGGACCGTTAGCCCCATGGTCCGTATCCGGCCGGTCACTGCCTGATGCGGTCGGTGCAACTGCGGGGCCTTTTCGCCCACATTTTCACTAACCCGACGATGCCTAGTACAGTCGAGCCTACATTACGCAGCCGCCTTAGATTGTTAATTTCCTCGGATGACAAAGTGCCCAGCCGCCATGCGCATACTCTCCCTCGCGATCGCTCTGCTGACTATCTTTGCCGCATCGACGGCATGGGCACAAACCGCACCATTCCATGCTGGCGTCACCCGAATTTCGGTATCTGATGAAGATCGGTTCGACACGTTTGTCTGGTATCCGACCGATGCCGTGGAAATACCTTGGCAGGCTGGTCCGTTTCCGATATCCGCCAGCCGCAATGCGCCGATTGCCGCTGGTCAGTTTCCCGTTCTGCTACTGTCGCACGGCGGAGGCCCGGGAGGCGGTTCCCCCCTCATTTTACGGAACCTCTCCACCTACCTCGCTCGCGAAGGCTTTATCGTAGTCACACCGATCCACGGGAAGACCCCCCTTCTTCAGCGTCCGCATCAGATCGCTGCTGCCTTCGATGCCACGATGGCGGACCCTCGTTTCGCGACACATGCAGACGCGGACAAGCTAGCTATGCTTGGCTTTTCGCTTGGTGGTGCAGTCGCATTAGAGAATGCCGGCGGCATACCAGATTTCGAGCATCTCGCCGCTTATTGCGCGGCGCATCCCAACGATGAAACGTCATGCGGCGCTGGCCCAGGTGATAAAACTGGGGCGACTCCCTCGAAGCAGGCTCAGCCCTCCGACGAATTACCTCAAACTCCGCGTCTGCCCTTGAAAGCACTTGTTTTACTAGACCCATTTGCCGTGCTGTTCACGCCTACCGGGCTAGCAGCCGTGAAGATTCCGACTCTCGTGTTTCGGCCGAAGCAGAGTGACCTCGGCGAAAAAAACCTGAACGCGCTGATAGCAGGCCTCCCGTACCCACCCAAGGTCGACTACATGCCAGGCGGGCATTTCACCTTGACGGACGTTTGCCCGCCAGCACTAGAGCTGGCAGTGTCCGAGGTGTGCAAAGACGCGCAGGGTGTTGATCGCGCGGCAATCCAGATTGAAATCGAAAGGCAAATCGCAGCCTTTTTTCATAGCAACCTCCAGTAACCTATATTCGCCGACATGAGCCCGACGCTAGTGTTGCGGTGGGGGCACGGCGATGGGAGAGAACAGAGTCAGGCCGCCCCGTCCTGACTCTGTGATACAGGTCGATCACCCGGGATTATCGCCGGTCTGTATATCGACGTCGAACGGCTGAAAGTGGCGTGCGCCGTGCAAAGGCGGCGCTTTCCAGTGGGTGCAAGTCCCACCCGGCAATCGCTCCAGCCGGAAGCAACCGGAGTAGTCATGGAGGTAACGAAGTGGCTGAAGCCTTCGGTGATGCGTGTCACGAATTGGTGATAGCGCGAGTGTGCAGGCCGTAACGCGAGTGAAGTGCGCCAGTACAAACTGGCAGGAGGTAGTCGATGAAAGTTCGATACAGCGAAGGTCTAGCAAACCACGCTGACCCCGAGTCATGCGGTGGCTGTCGTGAGGCAACCATCGAAGCGTTGACAGGGGAAACCGGCAGGCCAGCCATTGAGCCGCGTAATCAGGAATTCGGGATGCCGACGGAGTTTCACTTCTCGGAAGGCAACACGGTACATGGCGTTAGATGCGAGTCATGTGACGATCCCGCGCGGTCGGAGACCCTGCGCATGTCGGGAAGCTTCCTGCACAGGAACTGGGAGATCTCATCGGTATCCGGGGCCGTTTGCCCGGAAGGGGCGGGGAAGGCCACAAGCCGTACGCCCGCCGTCTACGTCGATGAGAAGTCGGATGCGTCAGTATTACCTGAGAAGTCGTCGAACAAAGGGGTTCCCCCCGCGGAGGCGATGGAGGGAAGGGACGCAGCCAAGGGGAACACCGGAAAGCCTCCCGCGCCCCGGACGCAGAGCCGGGCCGGCGCGTCGATGGGACTTGACGGTGTACGCGAGGTCGGCCGCCGGGATCGGCGGACGAGGTTCACGGCATTGATGCACCACATCACGCCGTCGCTGCTGGTGGAAAGCTTCTACGCTTTGCGCCGGAATGCGGCGGTGGGCGTGGACGGAGTGACGTGGCGGGAATACGAGGGAGTTCTCTATACGCGGGTGCACGAGTTGCATCGGGAGATTCATACCGGTACGTATCGGGCACAGCCATCGCGGCGGGTATACATCCCCAAAGCAGATGGCAGGCAGCGGCCGCTTGGGATTGCTTCCCTGGAGGACAAGATCGTACAACAGGCGGTTTCAACCGTACTGGGTGCGATCCATGAAGAGGAATTTCTTGGATTCTCATACGGGTTCCGTGCCGGGCGTGGCCAACACGATGCGTTGGACGCGCTCTACATTGGAATCAAGACGCAAAAGGTGAACTGGATTCTTGACCTGGACATTCGGGGGTTCTTTGATGAAATCTCGCACGAATGGATGGTCAAGTTTCTGGAACACCGGATTGCGGACAAGCGGCTACTACTGCTTATCCGCAAGGGGCTGAAGGCAGGGGTGGTCGAGGACGGCCGTAGGATCGTGAGTCAACGGGGCTGCCCGCAAGGGTCCGTGCTGTCCCCAATGCTCGCGAATGTGTACCTTCACTATGTTCTCGATCTCTGGGCGCATCGCTGGCGTAACAAGGAAGCGAATGGCCGCGTCATCGTCGTGCGGTACGCCGACGATACCGTGCTGGGTTTCCAGCACGAACACGAGGCCAGACGGTTCCTCGCTGCCGTAGAAGAGCGACTGGGCAAATTTGGGCTGGCTCTCAATCCTGAGAAAACGCGCCTGATTGAGTTCGGTCGATATGCTGCGGAGCGCCGGCGAGCGCGCCACCTTGGCAAGCCAGGGACGTTTGACTTCCTGGGCTTTACCCACTGCTGCACTCGCAGCAGGCGGGGTGCCTTCGACATCCTGCGTCTGACGGTCAAGAAGCGCGTGCGCGGCACCTTGAAGGCGATACGGGAAACCCTCCTGCGTCGTCGGCATGAGCCGGTAGCGGTCGTGGGGCGTTGGCTCGGACAGGTCTTGCGCGGGTACTACAACTACTTTGCGGTGCCTGGCAATATCTACCGCCTCAACGGATTTCGTGCCGAGGTGGAACGGGCCTGGCTGTTTGCCCTGCGACGACGCAGCCAGCGGCCTCGCATGCCCTGGTCGCGTTTCGCACCGCTCGTTGAGCGCTTCCTGCCCCCGTTGCGCCTTGTCCACAAACATCCGCTGGAGCGTCTTCGCGTCATGACCTAAGGCAGGAGCCGTATGCCTTAATTGGGCACGTACGGATCTGCGCGGGGGGCGGTGGGTAACCGCCGTTCCTACCGCAACCGCCGAGCAAGCCTCGAAAAAGACGATTCGCAGGCCGACCCGACTGCCATTCCGGGGAAGGCTGATACGGCTGCGCCTGTGTTCAAACGAATACTCAGGGTTTGCCGTTGCACCGGCTCGCTATATCGCCTTCGGCGGACGCAGGCATGCATGTTCCTTTGCGTAATCTACTACTTGCAGAGGTCCACATGTCACTTCTACTCGAGCAGCCATTCACGCCTATGTCGGTATCGACTGGGCCGACACGAAGCACGATATCTGCCTTCAGGCGGCAGGCGACCCCCGTCGCGAGTCGAGCTGCATTGCGCATCGGGTCGCGGCCATCGACGAATGGGCAAATCCGCTGCCCGCCATGACTTCTGTCATCAACGCTGTAAAGCCAAACTTCTCGCGCGCGTTGACGTCGGCGTGGTGCGCGATCAACCTTTGGGCGACCTCCACGTTCTTGGCGGACATCAGCGCAGTCTGTCCGTCATTCTTTCCGTCTGCCTTCATGTGGCCGATGGCAGGCTCGATTGCGCTTCGCCGTCGGATCATCGCGCGTAGTCCGCGTGTGATGCCCCGCCTCAAGCCGGGGTATGCGATTCGAACTACGGGTGATTGCCGCCCGCGCGAGACGAGTTACTGAATCGGGTTGTCGCCGGATACGACGTAAGCGATCGCTCAGCGCCTCGAAACAAATGTCCGACGACGAAGGCCAGTGACAGTTGATGGCACAGTTCGACCATCTCGGCCCTTACCAGTGCGATGGGTCGCTCAACTCGTCCTTAGCCCTCCTCTTGATAAACATTCCAGAAACAGGAAGAACCACTCTCACGCCGACCTTCATAATCGGCGGGAAATCATTTGATGAAGACGGTCTCAATGTGTCAATTCGTTGCTGATGATCTAACCACCAAGCCAACAATTGGGACACGCGAAATTCCATCGCTTCCGGCATCGCACGGTCCCAGCGTGCTGCGCAATCCACAGTTATGCATAAAGCATCGGAAATGTTCGAGAGCGATTTTCCTGAAAACCGGCACCGTACAAAACCTGCCCATTTTTCTGGATGTCGGAGCCCTTCGAATGGGGACCCTGCCATAACGGATTGCATGCGTACTGGGCAAGCGACATCTCGGGCCTGGTAGCACTTTTCTTTTCAGATCAAGGCTTTCGCACGCTGGACATGCGCCCGGGACCTCGCGCCAGTGGGCGTCAGCGTATTCGGCGAGACTCGCGGCTGCCGATTTCAGGTCACGCGGCAGAAGCGAATGGCAATTCTCGCTTCTGCCCTTATCGTGTCGGCTAACTGTCCGGGCATTATTACCTGAATCGGGTCTTCCGAAAGAACTCGTTTAAATACCTAATTCTCTGCTTGCAACCAAAAATAGAAACGATTAAATTGCAGACGCCTACAAGCACTTACAAGATATTACAAACGCTTACGGACACAAAACGAGGGACAAGATGAAGCTGATTCTGGAAGCTCGCCATCTATTCGATGGCAGTGTCGCAGCAGTCGCACATAAAGCCACGCACTCCGCATTCGGAGACCAGGATCATCACGATACCTCGGCTTATTCATCGAGTTCGCATCACCACCATTTCGCCAGCGCGCATGAAAACGCGGCTTCCACGCTCACGCATTCACCGGGCGATATTCCCGGGCTCGCGCCCAATCCTCACGCAACCGAAATTCTTTTTGTCGACCCGCGCGTCGCCAACTGGCAGACGCTCGCGAAGGGCGTCGCCAAAGACGTGCAGGTGGTGCTGATCGACCCGAACCGCGATGGCCTGGCCCAGGTCACGGCCGCGCTCAAGGGGCGCTCGGATCTCACCGCGATCCATTTCCTGACCTACGGCGAATCGGGCCAGATCGAGCTGGGCAATTCACCGATCACCACCGCCACGCTCACCAGCCACGCAGGCGAGGTAGCGTCGTGGGGCGATCATCTCGCGGCCAACGCAGACATCGAATTCTGGGGGTGCGACGTGGGTCAGGGTGCCAACGGCCTGGCATTCGTCGACAGCGTTCACGCGTTGACGGGCGCGCAGGTGGGTGCCTCGACCGACGCCACCGGCGCTGCGCAACTGGGCGGCGACTGGACGCTCGAACGCACCACCGGCGTTCTCGCGATCGGCGCGCCGTTCAGCGCGGCGTCCATGGCGGCTTATCAAGGCGTGCTCGATACGCCCGTGCCGACAGTCTCCTTCGATCCGACCACGGTACCCGGCGACGTGCTGCTCGGTAGCACCTTCACCGAGACGGTGACCTTCTCGAACACGGCTGCCAACGCCCCAGGCTTCGGACCGTTCATCGACCTGTACGTGCCCAAGGACTCGGCCCAGACCGCTACGCTCACCTCGGCGAGCTTCCTCGGCGCCACGGTCAGCTTCCAGGCGGTGACGATAAGCAATGTCGCGGGCCACGGGCTGGGCGCACTGAATCCGCTCATGATCGACAGCAGCGGCAACCCGATGTTCGTGGCCGCGCCGGCCGGTTACCAGGCAGGCGACACGATGTACGTGCTGCAATTGCCGTTCGGCAGCTTCACGCCGGGCCAGCCGGCCGCGCAGATCCAGCTCACGTTCTCGCTCGATAACAGTACCGAGCTGTCCAGCATGCACTCGGGCCAGCCGCTCAACATCACGGCGGTCGGTGGCTTCCAGTACGGCGCGGACGCACTCAACGACCCGGCCACTGATCCGCCGATCATCGGTACGGCCTCGGCGCAGGCTTCGTCGACGGTGTCGCTGGTCGACGTCTCGGCCACCACCGACTTGCACGAAAGCGAAACTGCGACGGGCCCGGATTACCCGTTCAACTATGTCGTGACGATCAAGCCCGCCCCGGTGACGACGGCTGACCCCATCACGAACCTGGACTTTACGTTCACGCTCCCTGCCCAGGTGGAGTATACGAGCGGCACGATCGCCATTACCGGACCCGGCGGCGCAACCGGCACCGCCACGTTCCATCCTGGCACGAACGCCGCCGGCGGTACCGTTACCGTCCACTTCACGTCGCTCGGTACCGATGCCGGCGATACCCCAACCGTCATCCAGATTCCGGTCTTCGTGCCGCAATTCGACGCCAATGGCAACGCGGTCCTGCCGACGAACGGCGCGTCGCAGACCATCAACACCACTGCCATCTACAGCTACACCGGCTCGTGGGAAGCGACCGCTGCGTCGGTCGATCACAGCCTCGGCGAGCAAACGATTGCCGGCGACAGCTCGACCAACACGGAGTCGACCTCATTCATCGCGAAGTCGCTCGCCATACAGGTCACCGACAACTCGACGGACGGTAACATCGTGCCCGGCGAGCCGGTCACCTATTCGATCCACTTCGAGGTCTCCGATTACTTTTCGCTCAATAACCTGAATATCGCGAACGTGATCGGCGACGGCATCACGCTGCTGGCCCCCGGCGCCGCGGAATACGTGACGCCGACGCTCACGCTGACGAGCGGCGGCACGACCCAAGTGATGTCGTTCGGCGACGTGACGAACAACGTGGCGCCCACGATCAATACCGAAACAGTGGCCGCCAGCGGCTCCAACGCGGTTTGGAACTACATCCGCGACGACAGTGCAGGAGGGACCGGCGCCACGACGGTGAACTTCGACGTCGGCATGCTGATCGGCATGATGGAAGGCGGCGCGCTCGGTTCGATACTGCAGGGCGGTGCCGTCAACGGCGCAGGCGGCGCTACGCAGGGCGTGATCTCGTTCGTGGCGCAGGTGCTCGACAAGTACACAAATGCCAACAGTGGCAGCAGCCTGCGCGAGAAGGACTCGATTACCGACACGGTCAGCCTGGCCGGCACGAGCGCGACCGTGGTAAGCGTCAACGATGCCACGCAGACCATCACGAACGCCAACCTCGGCACGGTCAGCGACGATTCGAGCGTAACGGATACCGTCGCGCCGGGCTCGATGGTGCTGAGCGTGATCGCGGTGAATGGTGACACCAGCAACACGACCGACATCAAGCCTGGCGACACGGTCACCTACGGCCTGACCTATTCACTCACCACGGGCGATTACGGCAATCTCGACCTGACGGCGTATCTGCCGGAGCCGGTGTTTTCCACCACCGATCCGACCTCGACCGGCTCGAACGTGAGCACCTACACGCAGGACACCAGCGCCGACGCGGTGCCGGCTGCCGGTACCTACAAGGTGATCGATCCGCTCAGCGGCGAGACCAGCACCCCAGCCGTGGTGATCGACGGCACGTCGAACAGCATCTCGTTCAATTTTGGCAACCGCGACGACCCGACCAACGCCTCGGGCCAGCAGGTCCAGGTCCAGTTCTCCGTGGTGGCCTCGGACAAGCCGTTCGCCGATGGCCTGGCGCTGACGAGCCAGGGCACCAGCACGTACACCAACGCGGCGGGCGCGACGGTCGCCACTGCTGCCATTAAGCAGACACCGCTCGAAGAACCGGAGGTGACGGTGAAGACCGGCGTGGTGTCGGTTCTCGGTGACGGCGGCGCGTCCAAGGGCACGTACGCGGCCGACACGTCGAATCCGAATCCGGTCACACCGTGGACAGCGCAGACCGGGATCCCGCCGAGCGGTGCAAGTGGTCCGTTCGCGCCGGCCGGCACCGCCGCCGGAACCTTGTTCAGTACCGCGGGCGCAACCAGTCCGGCTTTAGCATTAGCGTCCGACGACCTCAACGTGGCGGGCGCGGATGGCGGCGACCTCGTGCGCGTGGTTTCGACGGTCGACAACGAAGGCCACGCGACTGCCTTCGACGTCACGGTGCAAGGCACGCTGCCACCCGGCTTTTCGACGGCCAACGTGTCGAACTTCGCGATCTACAACTCGGCGGGCACGCAGATCGACACCGGCATCACGGCAGCGCAATACTTCAGCGCCGGCGGCGTCAAACTGGGCCCGGCGACGGGGGTGGATCCCGGCATTGCGGCCGGCGGCCAGGTCTACGTGGTATACGACCTGGCTTTGCCGGTCACGCAGCAGACCGCCGAAACGCTCACGGCCAGTTCATCGGTCGTCAACTGGGCCAGCGTCACCGGAGGCGTGGCGGCGGGCGAAGGTTTCGTGAGCGGCACGGGCGCCGGCGCGCAGGCGCTTGGCGAGAGCGCCGCGGCGCTCTCGGACAACGCAACCATCGGCATCAGCGCGCCCACCATTGCGAAGACGGTCGTGAGCGGCAGCGACACCGACGTGCCGCTGACCTCGGCCAACGATGTCGTGCTCGGCGAAATCGTGACCTACCAGGTGACCGTGACCTTGCCGGAGGGCCAGACGTCCAACAACAGCGGCGACGTCACGGTGACCGACACGCTGCAGCCAGGCATGAGCTTCGGCAGCATCGAATCGATCACGTTCAACGGCGTCACGTCCGCGGGTGGCACGCCCACCAGCATCAGCACCAACATCAACGGCCTCACCACGATCACGATCGATCTGGGCAACACGCTGACCAACAGCCAGGTCGACACCGACGCCACGGTCATCATCACCTACACGGCCACGGTGACCTCCACCGACACGCCGGCCCCGGGAACCGGCCACGCCAACGACGCGGTCCTGAGCTACGGCGCGAGCCAGAGCGCCGCCGCCAGCACGACCCTGACCGAACTGGAACCGGCGGTGACCGAGACGATCACCGCGGCCGATACCCATACCGGCACGACGATCCCGGCCAACGGCACGGTGTTCAGCAATGAAGATCTGACCTATACCGTCACCCTGACCAACAATGGCAACGCGCCGGCCAACGATCTGGCCGATCTCCTGAAACTGCCGTCCGGCCTGACCTACGATGCCGGTACGCTGACGTATGTCAGTGGCGGCACGGGCGGGTCCATATCCGTGTCCGACGCAAGTGACCTGAACGTGGCGCTCGCCACCCTGGGCGCCGGAGAGTCGGCAACCTTCACATTCAGCGCATCGGTCAATCCGAATCAGGCAGCGGGCACGTCGCTCGCGGTCGACACGCCCGCCGACAACATCTCGGGTACCTATTATTCGCTGCCCGGTACCGCGCAAGGGCACGTCTACAGCGATAACGCGAGCGACACCGTGTCGACCGGGCAGATCACACCGGTCCTGTCGATCACGGGCGAATCGAACAACACCGACACAGCCCAGACACCGACGCAAACGGACACGCAAACCTCGACCGAGGCGACCGTCGGCGAAGTGGTCACGCTGCACGGGGTCGTTCAGATCCCGGAAGGCTCGAACCCGGCAACGCTCACTTTCGACTTGCCGGCCGGGCTTCAGTATCTGCCGGGCAACGCGACGATCGCCCTGGTCAGCCCGAACGGCGACCTGGTCTCGACCCTGGGCTCGCTCAGCGGCCTCACGCAATACCAGGACAGCAACCCTGGTGGCGCGAATTACATCTTGCCCTCGGGCGTCACGACCACGGGCGACGACGTCGCTACCTTCAAGCCGGTCGATCAACTCCCGGCGGGCGTCGTGTCGACTAGCGGCAACACGGTCACCATTGACCTCGGCACGCTGTCGAACAATGACGGCTCGGCCACCGGCAATTATGTGGTCATCGAATTCAACGCGGTGGTGGCGAACGTTGCGGCCAACAAGCAGGGCGCGGCGTCGCTGCAGACCTCTTTCACCGTGGACGGCACGAGTTCGAACGACGTCAGCGTGGCGGTCGAGGAACCGACCCTCACCGTGACGAAAACCGCCACCTCGGTAGACAATGCCGACGGCACCGTGACGTACCAGATCACCGTACACAACACCGGCGATTCGATCGCATACAACGTCGGAATCGACGATCCGGCTGTCGCGAACGAAAGCGGCGTCACGTTCCTCAGCGCTACAGGCAGCGGAACCGGTGGCGCCGGGGCGGCGGCGACCACCGGCACCGACCTGAACTACGCGATCGGACAACTCGGCGCGAATGGCACCGAGGTCATCACGTACACGGTGCAGGTCGCGCCAGGCTCGACGGTGCAGAACGACACGGCAGGCGTAACGTGGCAAAGCCTTGCGGGCCAGCAAACCTTCGACGGCTCGACTGCGGGCGCGGTTGGAACGGCCACCGGGCCGCGCGACTTCGATCCCGCCTCGAACCCGCCGGACGCCTACCGCGTTACCGCTGCCACCGACCTTGGCACTGCACAGGGCCGGGTCTGGCAAGACCTCGGCAACGACACCACCACGTTCTCGCAAACGGGCGGTTCCGCCGATACGCCGCTTGCCGGTATCACGGTCACCGCGACGATCACCCAGCCCGATGGCACGATCGTCCACGAAACGACCACCACGGCCGCCGACGGCACCTACACCTTCGCCGCGTTGCCCGACGGCACGGTATCGATCTCGCTCGCTGGTGCACCGGCCACTGACACGCTCGTGTACGACCCGGATGGCTCGATCGGCACCAGTCCGCCCACCGCAACGTTCACGTCCGCCGGCGACGCTCACAACAATGTCGACTTTTCGTTTCAGGCGCCGGACACGGCGCCGGTCATTGCGAACTGGGGTGGCGGCGTCGACTACACGGAAGGCGGTCCGCCGGTACCGTTGTCCAGACTCGGCGCGTCCGTGTCCGACTCGCAGATCGACGCGCTCGGCGGCGATTACGGCAACACGACGCTGATAATCCAGCGCTATACCGGAGGCGTCCCGGCGCCGGCGAGCGGCGATGTTTTCTCGGGCACCGGCCAGTTGTCGTTGGTGGGCGCCACGAGCGGCGCGGTCATGTTCGGTGGCTCCGACGTCGGCAGCTTCACGGAGACGAACGGCCAGTTGGCGATCACGTTCGCATCCGGTGCCACGGCGACGACGGTCAATAACGTGCTCGACAATCTCGGCTATTCGAGTTCCGACACCAGCACGGTGAACACTGGCATCCAGATCGGCGCTACGCTCGACGACCACAACACCACCGGCCAGCAGGGCACCGGCGGCGACATGACGAGCGCGCCGGTGTTCGCGACCGTCAACGAGATCCCCTCGGTGGGCGGCTCGCTGGCGACCTTCGTGGAGCCCAACAATACGGGCGACCCGGCCGCGGCCGCGGCGGCTGCCGTGGCGGTCGATCCCACGCTGGCGGTCACGAGCAGCGACACGTTTTCGAGCGCGACGGTACATATCACCAACGACGTGCCGGGCGAGGACGTGCTGGTCGCGGGCACGTTGCCTGCGGGCGTCACAGCCAGCTTCAATTCGGCTACCGGTACGATGACCCTGTCCGGCACCGGCATGAGCGCCGCCACCTTGCAGGCAGCGCTGCAGGCAGTCCAGTACTACGACAGCAGCGACACCCCGATCACGACCCCGCGCGACGTCACCATTTCCGTGACGGACAGCACGACCGGCGCGACGACGGCTGCCGCCGCTGCGGTCGTCGACGTCGTTGCGACCAACGATTCACCGGTGCTCAACGGTGTCCCCGTGGCACTCAACGATGCGACCGAAGATGCGGGCGCACCGGCCGGGGCGGTCGGCACGCTTGTGTCCCAACTGACGGGCAGTGGCAACGTGAGCGATCCGGACGGCGCCAACGCCCATGACGGCGCGACGCCCGGCCCCACGGGCATCGCGATCACCGCCGCCGACACGACTGAAGGGTCGTGGTGGTATTCGACCAATAACGGCACTACCTGGACCGAGTTCGCGAGCAGTGGCCAGACGGCTGTCTCTGCGGCCAACGCGCTGCACCTGGTCGCCGACAGCAACACGCGGATCTATTTCGACCCGACGCCCAACTGGAACGGCGCGGTGCAGAACGCGCTGACCTTTCGAGCCTGGGACCAGTTCGACGGTGCGGCCAATGGTTCGCTCTCGGCATTGCCGGCCGGCACGCTCGGGCAGGGCGAGAACACCGCCAGTTCGGCCTATTCGTCGGCGAGCCAGTCGGTGGCGCTCGTGGCAACCGCGGTCAACGATGCGCCGGTCGCCTCCGGCCAGGCGACGCTTGCTACGACTGTCGAAGACACCACCGCGCCGCCGGGCGACACGGTTGCTCATCTGTTCGGCGGCAATTTCTCGGACAGCGCCGACCAGTAGCAAAGCGCCGGCAATCCGACGGGCTCGGTCGCGAACACGCTGGCCGGCGTCGCGATCACCGGCAACGCGGCGAACCCGAGCGAGGGCGCATGGCAGTACTCGACCGATAACGGCGCCAGCTGGACCTCGATTCCCGCCACGGGCCTGAGCGATTCGAACGCGCTGGTGTTGTCAGCGTCGGCGGAAGTGCGTTTTGCGCCAGCGCCGAATTTCAACGGCGTGCCAGGGCAGCTCACCACGCGCCTGATCGACAGTTCCGACACGACGGTTACCGGTTCGGTGATTGGCGCCGAGCTGGCGACCGAAGACACCGCGCTCAACGGTGTGGATGCCACGCATAACGGCGGTACGACCGCGCTCAGCGCAACGACAGTCGTGCTCGATACGACCGTGACGCCGGTCAACGACGCGCCGGTGGCAAGCGGCAGCGCCACGCTGGGCGTCGTGAGCCAAATCAACCCGAATCCGCCGGGTAGCACGATAGGCAACCTGTTCGGCGGCAATTTCAACGACAGTGCAGACCAGCAACAGAGCGCAGCCAACCCGACCGGCTCCACGGCCAATTCGCTGGCCGGCATCGCGATCACCGGCAAAGGCGTGGACCCGGGCCAGGGCACGTGGCAATACTCGAGCGATGGCGGCAAGACGTGGACCAGCGTGCCGAGCACCGGCTTGAGCAACGGCGATGCGATCGTATTGTCGTCATCCGATAGCCTGCGCTTCAAGCCGTCGAGCACGTTCAATGGCACGCCGGGCCCGCTGGAGGTGCGGCTGATCGACAGTTCGGATGGCCCCGTGACCGATGCGGTCGGCGTGGACCTTGGCGCCGTCGGCGGCACGACGCAGTACAGCGCGTCGACCGTGGACTTGACGGCACAAGTGACGAGCAGCCATCGCCCGTTCTTCACACCGCCGCAGGAAGACATTCCCGACTTCAACGCGCCCAACGATTACAACAAACTGGGCGATAACATCGAACCAGGCGATTCAGGGTCGCTGACCAGCTCGCAATTCCCCGACGATGGCTCGACACCTCCCGCGGAAGGCCGAGGCTACCAGACGAACCTGTATGGCGCGCCGATCATTCCGCAGGTATGGCTGACCGGCTCGGTGGGCAATCGTTTCGTGATCGAAGAGCAGCACGCGATCATCCCCGTGCCATCGAATCTCTTCGACGATACCTATCCTGGCGCTAACCTCGAGTACGACGCCCGCGCTCCCGGAGGCGGACCGTTGCCGCAGTGGCTCGAATTCGATTCGCGCAACCTGACGTTCAGCGGCACGCCGCCGTTGGGTACGCACGGCACGATCGAGGTGGAGATCGTCGGGCGTGACCAGTTCGGCAACCAGGCTACCGCGACCTTCCAGATCACCGTGGGCCGCGAGTCGCACGATCTCGACCAGATGCTCGAGCGCGTCAGCCTCAAGCCGCCTGCGGCTCACCCCGCGCCTGCTCATCACCGGCACCGACACGCTCTGCACCGCGAGCACCCGCACCAGGTTCAACCGCATCACGCCCAGCACCAGCCGGTCGTGGACAACAGCCGTCGCGCGCCGGCGGACGTGGCGACGACCGCGCCGCCTCAGCCGGGACGCAGCGCATTTTCGGCGCAGTTGCGCGACGCGGGACCGGTCGGAAGGATTCTCCAGGCACGGCAGATCGTAGAAACGATCGTCGAAGCGGCCCCTTTCGAGTTCGAATAGCTCACTTTATGAAAAGCGAATCGCAAGCATGAAGACGACAATCGTTGGCCGCCTGCGGGCGGCACGAGCGAAAGCGGCGCAGGCAATGCGGGTACGCGGCATCCAGCCTGCCGCTGGACGCCTGGGATTGACGGGAGCGACGATGCTGTCCGCGGTGTGGCTCGCCGCGTGCGCCGTCAAGCCCGAGCCGATCTCGCAGGCCGAGCATCTCAAGCGCGCGCAGGACGACTACAAGACCCTGTATTCGACCTACGTGCCGCTGACCGCGCCACTGACGCTGCCAGACGCGATCGCCCGAGCGCTGAAGTACAACTACGACGCGCAACTCGCTAAAACCGAGGAAACGCTGCAGGACCGGCAGCTCGATCTTGCCGTGGCGCAGATGCTGCCGAGGCTCGCGGCCAACGCGGGCTACTCGTGGCGCAACAACGACAACGCGGCGGAAAGCGTGAATGAATTCACGCGCACTCCAGACCTCGACTATTCGTTTTCCGAAGAGCCGTCCCACGCGACAGCGTCACTGGAATTGTCCTGGAACCTGCTCGATGTCGGAGTTAGCTATTTCCAGGCGAAGCAGCAGGGCTACCGCACCTATGTTGCAGTGGAGCGCCGCCGCAAGGTGATCGATGGCCTCGTCAAGAGTACTCAGGAAGCGTACTGGAAGGCCGTTGCGGCCGACCGCCTGATGCCGCGCCTCAATCCGCTGCTGGTCGATGCGCAACATATGCTCGACAACGCGCGCGAGGCGAGTCGCGAGAACCTCGTGCCGCCGCTGCAGGGGCTCGACTTCCAGCAGAACATGTTGTCGGTGGTCGGCCAGCTGGAGCATATGCGCACAGACCTCAACACGGCCCGGGTGCAGCTTGCGTCGCTGATCAACGTGCCGAGCGACACGCCCATCCAGTTCGCGCCGATGGACCTCGACATGGCTGCGCCCACGAGCCGGATCGACCCGCAGAAGCTTGAGGCGCTCGGTCTCGCGATGCGTCCGGAACTGCGTGAAGAGGCCTACCAGGAAAAGATCGACCAGCAGGACGTGTACAAGGAAATCGTCAAGATGCTGCCGGGTGTCGGTATTCTTGGCAGCCTCAACTACGATTCGAACCGCTATTTGTACAACCCCAACTGGGCGCAACTCGGCGTGAACGCCACGTTCAATCTCGTCAACCTGATCGAGGGACCGAAGGCGATTGCGGCGGCCAAGACTTCCGTCGAAGTGTCGCATCAGCGCCGGCTCGCATTGAGCGTCGCGGTGCTGACGCAAGTGAACCTCAGCTACCAGGATTACCTAGCGTCTGCGCAAGACCTCGACATCGCGAAACAGATCGATGAAGTCGAGCAGAAGATTCGCGTGGCATCGGCGAATGCGTCGCGTGCTCAGGAGGAGTCAGAAGCGGACCGGGTGCGGCGCGAACTGGCTTCGATGGTGTCTGAGTTCACCTATGACCGCGCGATCGCGCAAGTGCATACGGCGCTGACGAACCTGTACACGTCGGTCGGTGTCGACCTGGTACCGCCGAACGCGGAAACTGATGATCTGCCGACCTTGAGCCGCCGGGTGAAGAGCGCGATTGCCGGCTGGGAAGCCGGTCAACTGCCCGAGCTGGCCATGGCCATGGCCATGCCGGCGCCGGCCGCAGCGCAGGCGGTGCCGGTTGCCGGAACGTCCAGCACGTCCAGCACGTCCAGCACGGCGGCTTCGGCTGCTGCGGCGGTGGCCGCAACGGCCACGATTGCTGCACCCACTACGCCGGCCACCCCGGCCGGAACGCAGACGACGAGCCTCGCCACTGCGCAGATTCCGACGGCCTCGAAGTGATCCCCAGGTCAATGAGCAAGCAATGACGAAGAAGTGGAGATGACGAAGTTGGAACTGATGACGTCGCAAGTATCGAAGTTCGCCCGCGGCGGCGTGGCCGCGGTGGTTGCGGGCACGCTGTTCGGTGCTTCGGCCATGGCTGCGCAGAGCCCCGCTACAGCGCTTGCCGCATCTTCGGCCGCGTCGGCTGCGCCCGAGGTCCGCGCACAGGTCGTGGCCGAAACCAGTACGACCATCGGCGCGCCGATGTCCGGCCGGCTCAGCCAGTTTCCATTGCACGACGGCGAGCGCTTCAAGCAAGGCCAGGTGATCGCGCGTTTCGTCTGCGCGGAGAAGGAAAGCACGCTCGTGCACGCGCGGGCCGTGTACGACGGACGAAAGACCGTGAACGACAGCAAGCAGCGCCTACGTGCGCTTGGCACTTCGAGCGAGGTGGAATACAAGGTCGCCGAATCGGATGAGGAGGAAGCCGCCGCCGACGTGAAAACCGCGCAGACGGTGGTCGATAACTGCACTGTGGCCGCGCCGTTCACAGGACGCGTATCGGCCGTGTACACGCACAACTTTCAGTTCCTGCAGACCGGCGCGCCGATGCTCGACGTATTGAGCGACAAGAACCTCAACGTCGAAATGATCGTGCCGTCGATGTGGCTGACATGGCTCAAGCCGGGCAGCGCTTTCAACGTCGCCATCGACGAAACCGGCAAGTCGTATCCCGCAACGCTGGTGCGCCTGTCGGGCAAGGTCGATGCGGTGAGCCGTTCGATCAAGGTCTATGGCCGCATCGACAATCCGCCCGATACCCTGTTGCCCGGCATGAGCGGCCGCGCCCTGTTCACGCCCCCCGCGGGCGCGACCGTCGCCGCGCGGCAATGAACCATCCGAATCCCGGTCAGGCGCTCAACTATCAACTGCTGCGCCTCGGCGCGCTTCTCCAGCTCGAGCAGCGGGCACGCGCCGCAAGCCGTAACGAACTCGAATTCCTGATCGTCAACGAGACGGCAGGCATCGTTGCGTATCAGCAGGCGGCGCTGTGGCAGAACCCGGCGACGGGGACCGCGCCGCTGGTGCTGTCCGGTGTCGCAGCGCCCGATGAAGGTGGCCCGTATTACCGCTGGCTCGACCGCGTGGTCGCCGCGATCGCACGCGGTGAGCACGCCCGTGAATCGCATCTCGTGAGTGCTGCCGACCTGCCGGAAGCACTCGCGCGCGAGTGGCCCGAGTGGTTCCCGGCGCAGGCGCTGTGGTGTCCGCTGACCTGGCGCGACGGCGTGCTGGTCGGCAGCCTGTTGCTGGGCCGCACCGACCCGTGGAACGACGGCGAACGGCAACTTCTCGACGCGCTCGCGGGCACTTATGCGCAAAGCCTGCTGCTGCATCAGCGGATACGCGAAACCGGCTTCTGGCGGCGTTTGCCGACGAAACGCGGGCCGCTTGGCATTGCGGCCGCGCTGTTGCTTCTGGTTGCGCTCTTGCCCGTGCGTGAGTCGGTGCTCGCGCCTGCTGAAATCGCACCGATCGACCCGGCGCCGGTGCGCGCGCCGTTCGACGGTGTAGTGGGTGCGTTGCAGGTTGCGCCGAACCAGCCGGTGCATGCGGGACAAGCGCTCGTATCGCTCGAGCGCACGCAGTTGCAGACGCGCTATGCGGTGACGCAAAAAGCGCTCGACATGGCGCGTGAGGAATACAGCGATACCTCGCAGCAGGCGATGAGCGACGACAAGGCCAAGGCACGTCTTGCGATGCTGTCGAGCAAGGTCGATCAGGAACAGGCCGAGCTCGCCTACGATCGTGACATGCTCGACCGTGCCGAAATCACCGCCCCGTCGGACGGTATCGCGGTCTTCGACGACAGCAGCGAATGGATCGGCAAGCCGGTCGCGCTGGGCGAGCGGATCATGATGGTTGCATCGCCGACCCATACGCAGTTGCAGATCGAAGTGCCCGAGGCTTCGGTGGTGTCGTTCGAGCCGGGCTCGGAGGTGGTGTTCTTCAGCAACCTGTCGCCAGATCAGCCGCTCTACGGCAGGCTGGTGTTCGCCAGCTACGCCAGCACGGCGACGGCGGACGGCGTAATGTCGTACGCGTTTCGCGCTGCGCTGGACCCGGGGGTGACACCGCGGCTCGGCTTGAAAGGCACGGCGAAGATCTACGGGCCGCGCAAGGCGCTCGTGCTGTGGTTGCTGCGACGGCCGATAGCGGTGGTGCGCGAATGGCTATCGATCTGAGCGCGCCCGGCGTTGCCTTCACGATGGAAACCGGGACCGACCGGCCGCCGGTTGCGCTGCCGCCGCTGCGCGAAGACCTGAAGCTGCTGCCGGGGCCGTCCGCAGGCGACGGCAGCCCGACCTGGACGCTGCACGATCCGGCGCGGCACCGCTTCACCCGTATCGGCTGGCTTGAATTCGAGATGCTCGCGCGCTGGGGTCTCGGCGATGCCGCTGCGCTCGCCCGGGCGGTATCGGCTGAAACAACGCTACGGCCGAGCGTGGACGATGTCGTCGAAGTCGTGCGATTCCTGCATCGCGCAGGGCTGCTCGCCGCACGCGGCGATGCGGCGATCGCGCGGTTTGTCGCGGAAACGGACGGCAAGCGTTTGTCCGCGCCACGCTGGCTTCTGAAGAACTACCTTTCGATCAAGTTTCGCCTCGTCAATCCCGACCGCTTTCTCGGTGCGGTCGTGGCGCGTATCGGTTGGGCGTTCACGCGCGGTTTCCTCGCGACGCTCGCCGTGCTCGCGGTGCTCGGCTTTTATCTGATCAGCCGCCAGTGGTCGGCTTATACGCACAGCCTGCTGCATCTCTTTTCGCTGCAGGGCGCTCTCATGGTGGGTATCGCGCTCGCCTCCGCGAAGGTGATCCACGAGTTGGGGCACGGGCTGATGTGCAAGCGGCTCGGCTGCCGGGTGCCCGCGATGGGCGTGGCGTTGCTCGTGCTGTGGCCGGTACTGTGGACCGATACGACCGATGCGTGGCGCCTGACCGAGCGCCGAAAGCGCCTCGCCATCGATGCCGCCGGCATGCTCGCCGAGATTACCCTCGCGATTCTCGCGTCGCTGGCGTGGTCGGTATTACCCGATGGCGCTTTGCGCACCGGCGCGTTCCTGTTGTCGAGCTCGACCTGGCTGCTGACGATCGCGGTGAACGTGAATCCCCTGATGCGCTTCGACGGTTATTTTATTTTCTCCGATTACCTCGACGTCCCGAACCTGCAGGAGCGAGGTTTCGCGATGGGGCGCTGGTGGCTGCGCGAAACGCTCTTCGGACTCGGCGACCCGATGCCCGAATACTTTCCGCGGTCCAAGCGGCGCGTGTTAATCGCGTGGTCGATCGCGTCGATGGTCTATCGCTTCTCGCTCTTTCTCGGCATTGCACTGGTCGTCTATCACATGGCGTTCAAGGCGCTCGGGCTGTTCCTGATGTGCGTGGAGATCGGCTGGTTCCTAGTGCGGCCGATCGTAGGTGAAATCATCGTCTGGCGGCGGCGCCTGCGCGAAGGCCGGCCCACCCGACGCGCGACCATGACCTTTGCGGTGCTGGCTGCCGCGCTGCTCCTGTTCGTCGTGCCCTGGCGGCACGAAGTGTCCGCGCCCGCGCTGTTGCGCGCCGCGCGGCAGACCACGCTCTACGTCGCGGAGCCCGGCCGGCTGGCCGCGCTGCCGCGCAACGGCACGCGCGTCGCGGCGGGTGCGCCGATGTTCGTGCTCGCGTCGCCGGACGTCGCGTATCACAAGGCCGCGGCGGCGGCGGCCCTGAGCGGTGTCGAGGCGCGGATGAAAGGCCAGTCCTTCGATCCCGACACGGCCAGCATGATCGGTGTCGGCCAGCAGGAACTGGAAGGCGCGCTGGCTTCGCTGGATCAGGTGGCGTCCCAGGAAGCGCTGCTCACGGTGCGCGCGCCGTTTGCCGGCACGATCACCGATGTGCCGCTCACCTTGCGCGCAGGGGAGTGGCTGCCGCGGCGCGAAGCGCTGGGGGTGCTGATCGATCCCTCGGCACAAGTGGTCGAGGCTTACATCGGCGAATCCGACCTGGGGCGGGTGCATCCGGGCGCGAGCGGCCGGTTCTATCCGGAGAATGGCGATGCCCCGGTCGAGTTGACAGTGGCAAGCGTGGGCACGGCTTCGGTGCGTGTGCTCGACGTTGCGGATCTCGCATCCATCTACGGTGGCGGCCTGGCCGTGCGCAAGGACAGCGAAGGCAAGCTCGTGCCGGAGTCGGCCATCTATCGCACGACGCTCGTGACGCTCGGAACGTCCGCCCCGATCACGAAACGGCTGCGCGGCAGCGTGACGATCGATGCTGACCGCAGCGGGTTTCTCAGCCGGATTTATCGGCGTGCCGTGGCATTGGTGATTCGCGAGAGCGAACTGTAGAAAGCTCCGACCGGTCGATGACTGCATCGCGAGCGCCAACCTCCGGCGCGTGCGACACGGGTCCTCGACGAAAGACGGCAGCGGTCACGGGCGGGCGTTGGCAGCCTCGTCAATATTCAACCGAGCCGGCAGTCTGCATCGGAGGAGGCAAGGCGACGGATGATTCTTTCCACCAGCCGAATACCCAGGCAACGAATGGCGGGAGGGCACCCGAATCCTGTCATCGACTCTGGACCTGCCCGAAGGACTGCTTCACGCCCTGAGACCGTCGCCATCCGTCCCTGTGCTGCGTTGCGCGACATCGCCCGCGGGCTGCGGTGAAGCCAGCAAACCCGCATCGCACAGCAAAAGAACCCCGATAGCACGACATACGAAGCGCAAGCCAGGCCCGAAGAAGCACATGCGCGACAAGGCCGGCCGCATCAAGCGAAAGGCGATGTTTGCGAAGCTGTGGCAAGCGCGCTATCTGCGAACCGAAAATGATGCGATGGGCCTCGCTATCGGGTTCGCTGGCCGCATTACCCGCGTCGCGCGAGTGCACAGGTTCGGCGAGCGTGCTATACGCGGAGCTTATCTTGAACTATCTATTGTCGAACTTCGAAGCGTTCGAACCGAAGGGACCGCAGACATAAAAATTCCGCGAACTTTCAGGTCTTGCGCTCTGTATAGCGCTGACCGTCCGCTGTCTACGCAGTCACTGACGGCTGAGCGTCCGGACTAGGCTTGCAGTGACGGGCTCTTCCTGGCCGCACTGTGCCTTTGTGCGAGCAGCCAACTCTGCAGTTCATCAACAACCGCCCGCACGACGGTGACTAAGTGTGAGCCTTTAATCAGCGCTCGTCGGAGGCGTACTCCGCAAACAGCGTCCGCATATCGTCGCTGACCCCGTAGCCAAAGCTATTGCAGACCCGACATACTGCGTCGAGTCGCGCCAGGAATCGATCACGCTCGTCAAGCGACAAGCCAACCGACAATTTTCTTCCGTTCCGGCAAATTTCCGGCAAAGGGCAGTTTTTGCCGTTGGGCAGCCTGCACTACGGACGAAAAAAAAGCACCGCGATTTCTCGCAAGTGCTTGATTTTCCTTCCAGCAGAAGTCTTGGTAGGCCGTACGGGATTCGAACCTGTGACCAACGGATTAAAAGTCCGCTGCTCTACCAGCTGAGCTAACGACCCCCGAAGAAGCGAGATTATAGGGGGTAATCGCTGTTGCTGTCAAATACCGCCGGGTAATTATTTGCCGCCGAGGCGCTCTTTGGCCGTGGCCGCAGCCGTCGAGTCCGGATAGGTCTTGATCAGGTCCTGCAGCGTCTTTTTGGCCGCCTTGTCCTTCAGCTCGGTCTGGCAGCTGGCGATGTTGAGCATGGCGTCCGGCGCTTTCGGGCTGTCCGCGTAGTTCTTCAGCACCACCAGCTGCGCGGCAATCGCGCTCTTGCAGTCGCGCTGGGCGTAGTAGGAGTTGCCGAGCCAGTATTGCGCGTTGGGCGTGTAGACCGACACCGGGAACTGGCGCACATAGTCCGACAGCGCCGAGGCCGCCGCGGCGTAATCGCCGGACGTGAACAGCTTCATGGCGGCGTCGTAGTTGCGCTGCTCGTTGGGATCGACCTGGGCCGATTTGCCGTCCACCGTCACTTCGCGCGGCTCCAGCTTGCGCAGGCGCGTGTCGAGGTCGACGTAGAAGTCCTTCTGGCGCTTCTGGGCGTTGGCCAAGTCGTTGGCCAGCACTTCGATCTGGCCGCGCAGCTTGTTGATTTCCTGCAGCGTGTTCTCGTTCTGGGTCACCAGGTCCAGGGTGCTGGACTTGTCGGATTTGGTGTCGATGCGCGCGCTCATTTCGATGCGCATCGCTTCGACCTTGGCGCGCAGGTCGAGCAGGGCCTTGCGGGCTTCGTCGTCGTCGAACAGGCCGGAGTGGGCTTGCGGCAGCCAGGTCAGCGCGGCGAGCAGCGTGGCGAGGCCGGATTTGGAGAGTTTCATCATGTCGGGCGCTTTCAGC
>NZ_JAMFSB010000109.1 GCF_026225065.1 Paraburkholderia sp.
CCCGCATGCACAAATGGCGGCAGGCTTCCTTGTCGTGAACGAAGTGCCCGCGGGCACCAAAGCTGACATCCAGGGTCTCGCGGCCAACGACACGACGTTGTACGTGTCGAACACCACGCAAAACCGGGTCGAAGTCTACGATGCCGAATCGATGCAACGCAAAGCGGAGTGGACCGTGCATGAGCCGGGGCACATCGCGCTGGCCGCTGACGGCACGTTGTGGGTGATAAGCGGCGCGCTCACCGACGCTACGCCCCACGTGGCGCACTACTCGGCGAGCGGCCAGCTTCTCGCCGACACGCTGCCGCTGCCGGCCGATTCGGTGCCGGTCGACGTCGCGCTCGATGCGCACGGGCGCGTGCTCGTCGCCGACAACGGTCCGCGTCAGCAGGTGCTGTTCTTCAGCAAGGAAGGTGGGCGCTACGTGGCGTCGGGCACGCTCGGCGAACGCGGCGGCATCTTCGCGGGTGTGGCAGGGCAGCCCGGGCCACAGCGCTTCAACGGACTGACCGGCGTCGGTGTCGATGCGAGTGGCAACGTTTATGTCTCGACCAACGGCATGGGACCGCATTTCGCGCCGCTCGGCGCGGGCCTCGGCGCCACGCTCGAAAGTTACGCCCCCGATGGCAAGCAACTTTGGCAGGTGCAAGGGCTGCTATTCGTCGATGGCGCGTGGATGGACCCGGCGCGCCCGGACAGCGTCTACACCGGCAACAAGCGCTTTCAACTCGACCTGTCGAAGCCCGCGGGACAGGACTGGAAATACGTAGGTTTCCTGTCGAACCGCTTCAAATATCCCGACGATCCGGTCTTTCACACCGACATGTGGCCGGGTTTGCCGATCGCCCGGCAACTGAAGGGGCATACGTTTCTCTATCTGACCGACATGTATGCGGACCATCTGAAGATCTATCGCTTCGATGCTGCGCATGACGGCGAGACGGCGATCCCTTCGGGCCTCATTGCGGGCCGCGACCGGGGCGTTGCGGGCGTGCCGAACGCGCCGCCCGGCGGCGAGTGGATGTGGCGCGACGTGAAGGGCGACGGCAAATTCACCAGTGACGAGTTCACGCCGAATACGAGCGGCACGCGGCTCGCCGGCGGCTGGGGCTGGTGGGTCGACAGCAACGGCGACATCTGGCGCACGAGCGTAGTCAAGGGCATCGACCGGCTGCATTTCGGCGGCCTCGATGCAAAGGGCAATCCGGTCTACTCCTATTCGGATATGACCACCTATCCGGTACCGCAGCCGTTCACCGAGCTGCGCCGGGCGGTTTACGTGCCGCAGACCGACTCGCTCTATGTGACCGGCTATACGGCCGACATGCCCGTCGATCGGTCCTTCTGGAAAGAGGTGGGGCGCGTGCTGGTGCGCTACGACAACTGGTCGAGCGGCAAGCCAGTCCTGCGTTACTCGATCACGCTGCCATGGGAAACGCACGCCAAGCCGGTCGTAACAATCATCGGCCTCACGGTGGAAGGGCAATACGTTTTCGCGGTCGAGCCAGTAGGTGCCGTGCACGTGTTCGACAAGGACAGCGGCAAGGAAGTCGGCGTGATCCGGCCGGGGCCTGAGGTCGGCAAGGCGTCGGGCTGGGTCGACGTGCCGAACGGCGTGACGGCCTATCGACGCAGCAACGGCGAATACCTCGTGTTCGTGGAAGAGGACGCGCGCGGCAAAGTGATGATGTACCGCTGGAAGCCGTCTTGATGTCGGATTGATTTATTTTCCGACGCCGCACATTTCGACGCATGACATGCATCGTGCGGCGAATTATTTTTCTGTCGATTTATAGAGAACAGCATGCGTTTTTTACGTGCTTTACTCGAAGCAGACTTCATGGGCTTGCATCGCGCGGCTTTTCTATGGCGCGTGCATCGCGGTGCACGCTGCATCGCTGAATCAAAAGGCATCCGATGGACAAAGGCATTCTCAAGAACGTAGGCATCAATTTTTTCGGACTGGTGCTGCCGACCTTCGTTTCGCTCGTGACAGTGCCGTCATATATCCGGCTGCTGGGCGTCGAGCGTTATGGCGTGATTGCGCTCGTGTGGACCTTGATCGGCTATTTCTCGATTCTCGATCTCGGCATGAGCATGGCGGCGCAAAACCATATCTCGAAGGCGCTCGCTTCGAAAGACTCGGACGAGTGCGCGCGCGTGTTCTGGAGTGCGACCTGGCTCAATCTGGTGACGGGCATTATCGGCGGCCTGATTATTTATTTCGGCGCATTTCTTTACACCGCCTATTTCAGCAAAGTGTCACCGGCATTGCAGCACGAGGTCTACATGGCGCTGCCGTGGCTCGCGATTGCGATTCCGATTGCTAACGTCTCGTGGGTGTTTGGCGGCGCCATCAACGGCGCCGAACGCTTTGGTGTCTACAACACCAACCAGACGCTCGGCACCTTCGCGTTTCAGCTTCTGCCTTTAGGGGTGGCGTGGTGGATGGGCCCGAGCCTGCAGAACGTACTGGCTGCCGCGGTGGTGGCGCGCCTCTTCGCTGCGCTGCTGCTCGGACGCTCTGCACTGAAGGTGCTCAATCTGCGGCGCATCCTGCCGCCACAACTCGGCGTGGCCAAGGGGCTGTTCAACTTCGGCGGCTGGATGCTGATTACGAGCGTCGCCTTTATGGTGGCCGATTCGCTCGACAAGGTTTTTCTCGGCACCAGTCTCGGCGCTCGCTTCGTGACGTTCTACACGGTGCCGCAGAACCTGGTGACGCGCCTGAATATCGTGCCCACCGCTTTGGGGCGCACGTTGTTTCCGCGTCTGTCTGCGGTCGCCCGCGATCACGCGGACCTGATCGTGCAGCAGTCGCTCGAGTTTCTCAATGGCGCCTTTACGCCGATTGCGCTGGGCGCGATGTTCGTGCTCGGACCGTTCCTGCATATCTGGGTCGGCAATGAGATCGCCACGATCGCCGCCCCTGTGGGCCGCATCCTGATTGTCACGGTGTGGCTGATCGGGCAGGCCAATGTGAGCCGCATCATGATCCAGTCGCAGGTTAATCCGTCGGTGGCGGCGCGCGTCGGCCTGCTCGAATTGCCGGTCTATGCCGCCGGCCTGTGGTTCGGCATCAAGTACTTCGGCCTGACCGGAGCGGCGGTGGCCGTCGGTGGCCGTGCGCTGTTCGACTACGGCGTGCTGCTGTGGCTGTCGGCGGTTCGTGCGCGGCCGATCGTGCTCGACATGCTCCCCCATCTCGCGTTTTTGCTGGCAAGCCTGTGGCTTGCGGGTGCCGTGCCTAGTCTTTCGCTGGCGATCGTTGCCGGCACCGTAGTGGCGGCCGTCAATGTGGCGTGGTCCATCACCTCGACGCCTGCCTTGCGCGATCTTGCGCGTTCGCTGCTGTTGCGACTGAATCCGAGGAAAAGCGCATGAACCAGGATGTCCTTGAGGAAGCCGTATTACGGCCCACCCAGCGCAGCGCGCTGGCCGAACTCGCGACGCCGCCCGCAGTGCATGCGCCACCACGGCGCGTGCCGCGCGCGGACAGCCACGTCCGGGTGGCGATCGTGCACGACTGGCTCGTCACCTACGCGGGTGCCGAGCGCGTGCTCGAACAGATCGTGGCGTGCTTCCCGGACGCCGATCTGTTCAGCGTGGTCGACTTTCTCGAAGACCGCAGTTTCCTGCGCGGCAAGCAGGTGACGACCTCGTTCATCCAGAAGTTGCCGAAGGCGCGCACCAAGTACCGTGCGTATTTACCGTTGATGCCGATCGCGATCGAGCAGCTTGATGTGTCGGCTTATGACGTGGTGATCTCCAGCAGCCACGCGGTCGCCAAGGGCGTGCTGACTGGCCCGGACCAGGTGCACATCAGCTATGTGCATTCGCCGATCCGCTATGCGTGGGATCTGCAGCATCAGTATCTGGAGCAATCGAAGCTGACCAATGGGCCCAAATCCGCGCTGGCTCGGCTGATTCTTCACTACATCCGCAACTGGGATATCCGCACGTCGAATTCGGTGGACACCTTCGTCGCCAACTCGCAATTCATCGCGCGGCGCATCAAGAAGGTTTATCAGCGTGACGCGGCTGTGATCTTCCCGCCGGTGGACGTCGAGGCTTTCGTACTGCACGAGCAGAAGGAAGATTTCTATCTGACCGCATCGCGGATGGTGCCGTACAAGAAGATCGATCTGATCGTCGAAGCGTTTGCGCGGATGCCGGAACGGCGTCTCGTCGTGATCGGCGACGGGCCCGACATGCAGAAGGTTCGCGCGAAGGCGGGGCCTAATGTCGAGATCATGGGCTACCAGCCGTTCAAGGTGCTGCAGGAAAAGATGCAGCGGGCCAAGGCGTTCGTGTTCGCCGCTGAGGAAGACTTCGGCATTTCGGTGGTCGAAGCGCAGGCCTGCGGCACGCCGGTGATCGCGTACGGCAAGGGCGGGGCGCTTGAGACGGTGCGCGATCTGTCGAACACGCGACCCACCGGCATGTTCTTCGAAGATCAGCGCGCCGAATCGATCATCGCGGCGGTCGAGGATTTTGACGCGCACGCAAGCCGCTTTTCCGCTATCGATTGCCGCGCCAATGCGGAGCGTTTCTCAGCCGCGCATTTCCGCGAGCGCTTCTTCGCGCATGTGCGGGCTGCTGTCCCGGCCCTGCACGGTGCGACGATGCCGGTGTATGAGCCGTATGTTGCGCCACCCACTGCTGAAATCGCTGCAGGGAATACGCCACGGATACTGGCGATCGATCAGAGCGGCGTGCTCGGAGGTGCAGAGTTGTCGCTGCTCGAGATCGTCAAGGCACTGCGCTCACGTATCGAAGTCGTACTGTTTGACGATGGTCCGTTTCGCACGGCGCTCGATACGGCCGGCGTGAATGTGCGGGTGCTGAATTCCGGTGCATTACGCGAGGTGCGCAAGCAGGGCAGCACGCCGCCGCTCGGACGCGCGATCAAAGGCGTGGCTGGGCTGGTGAAGGCTACTGTTGCCCGCGCGCGGCATGCCGATGTGATCTATGCGAACACGCAGCGCGCCATGGTGATCGGCGCGCTCGCGGGGCGGCTCGCGCGTCGCCCGGTGGTGTGGCATCTGCGCGATATCGTGAGTCCTGAGCATTTCGGCGGCAAGCAGCTGCGCATCATCAAGTGGTGCGCGAAGCTGGGTCTGGCGCACGTGATCGCTAATTCGGCGGCGTCCGCGCGTGCGTTTGCCGAGTTGACCCGCTTCGATGAAAAGCGCATCGACGTGGTCTTCAACGGCATTTCAGCGGTGCCGTTCGACGCGCTGCGCGGCGTGCCGGTTGCGGCGCTGCGGACCCGTCTGAAGTTGCCGCAGGACGCTTTCCTCGTTGGCTCGTTCAGTCGGCTTGCACGCTGGAAAGGCCAGCATGTGCTGCTCGAAGCGATGGTCCTCAATCCGCATATGCATGCGGTACTGGTAGGAGCGCCGCTGTTTGGCGAAGACGCTTATGAGGCGGAGTTGCGTGCATTCGTCGCAGAGCATGGACTGGGCGCGCGAGTGCACTTTCTGGGCTTTCAGCACGATATCGCTGCCTGCATGTGTGCGGTCGATGCCATCGCGCATACGTCGATCACGCCGGAGCCGTTCGGCCGCGTGATCGTGGAAGGGATGCTGGCACAGCGTCCCGTTGTGGCGGCACGGGCCGGCGGCGTGCTGGAAATCGTCGAGGATGGCGTGAATGGTGTGCTGTGCACGCCCGGCGATGCCAACGCGCTAGCCGATGTGCTTGCCGAGTTGCGGAGCAATAACGGTCTGCGCGAACGGCTCGTCACGAATGGCTACCAGACGGCGTTGGGGCGATTCGGTACCAAAGCCTATGTGAATGGCGTCGAACGGATTCTGAAGGACGTGGCAGGGGGCAAGAAGGGAAGTTGAGCCTGAGAGGGAGCCTACGACCTTGCGAAGATCGACGAAGCAGAAGGGCCGCAGTGACAACGCTGCGGCCCTTTTGTATTCGCCCTCTGTTTTGTCGTGCCCGTTCTATCGCGCGGCTACGGCGGGCAAGGTCAGCGGGCAGCTTGCGGCGCGTTACTCACGCCGCTGCCGCCGCCGCTCCTTTCACGCCGCCCGCACAGCCACATCGCCCCTGTTCTTCGGTTTGAGGCTCGCGGACCACTTCATCGCAGGCAGCTCGACCAGACGATAGAACACGTAGGCAACCGGCACGGCCACCAGCATGAAGCCGAACGACGGCCAGATCGACAGCTGCAGCGCCGAGCGATAAAGCAGCGACGACAGCAGCACGAAAATCGGCAAATGGATCAGGTAGAGCGAGAAACTGAAGTCGCCGAATCTCGACAGCACGCGCGCAGTGGGCGTATCCACTGCGCGTTGCCGATCCAGCGCCTTGTACAGGTAGAAAGCGAAACCGAGCGCCCAGAACTGGAACGCACCGTACTGGCCAAAGTGGAACGCGACGCAGCCAAGCACCACGAACCCCGTCGCGACGGCGTAGAGCCAGTTCGAGACAGGCCGCTTGTCGAGCGACACGGCGGCACCTGTCTGGGCCCGCGCGTCGGCAATCCAGGCGCCGAGTGTCCATGAGAACCAGTACGACGTGAAGAACTGGAGGTCGTGCCGCTCGAGCACCAGTGCCGACACGATATTGACCAGTGCGACCAGCGCCAGCACCGGCGTCATGCCGATCCGGCGCCGCAGCGCGAACAGCAGCGGATAGATGACGTAGAACTGCACCTCGAGCGAGAGTGTCCAGAGCGCGCCGTTCGAACCATACGTCTTGCCCGCTACGCCTTGCAGCGAAAACAGGTTGACCAGAAACGCCTGCAAGCCGATCTCGCGCAACTTGTGGTTGACGGGCGGCAACTGGAAGCTGAACCAGTCAAGCGCGAACGTCAGCAGCAACGCAGCCAGCAGCACCGGGTAGATCCGCGCAAAGCGGCGCGCCCAGAAATTGACCGTGTCGAGCCGGTAGACCGGGTTTTGCGCGAGCCGCAACGCGCCGCCGCGATGAATGCAATATCCGCTGATGACGAAGAAAATCGGCACGCCTGCCGAGCCCCAGGCGATTGGAAAGGTCAGATACGCGGCGATGGAACTGAAACCCAGCGCATGGCCGACAGTCCGGTGAAAGCTTTCCATGCCGACCCAGGCCACCTGGCGGCAATGAAAATAGGCGACCAGCAACGCGGCAAAGCCGCGCATGGCATCGATGACGTGTTCCTTGCCGGCACTGTCCACGCGTGCGTCGCGCAGCGGGCGAGCCGGGATGGACGCGGAAGCGGGGAGGGAAGCCTGCAGGGATGCACCACTGGCATCGAAGGCTGAATCGCTCATGCGCGGTCCTTTATCAGGCGAGAGAAGAGGCTAAACCGGCTAAACCGACCAACGGCTCATACGAACGAGAACCGTGCGCGAATCGGCCGCCCAATAGGACGCCCTATGCGCACCAGCCGCCGCATGCACATCCTAGAACACCGTCGGGGTAAAAAAATGAATAAAAAATGGCATATCTGGTGATGGAAGAATTAAATGTGTTTCGATTTGTAATTCGCGTGCAAATCAGCGGTTGACAGAATTATTTGCCGATTTTGTCGTGATAGTTTGGTGCTCTGATTCATCTGACCAGAGGTGGAGTCATGAACCTGCATCTGCTCGCCGGCATTGCCGTGCTTTTGATCCTTGTCGCCGCTTCGGCATACCGTGAGGCGCTGCGCAATGAACCGATCGGCCGCTTCCGGATGAAACCCGGCAATTTGCCGCCGATGGACGAAAACGAGGAAGGCGCCGCCTGACGCTTGGGCCGGGGCAGTCACCGGCCCGTAAAAATTACGGCACTCGGTCTGTTTCGGCGTAATTGTTTCCTGCATTGACGTGCAAAGTTAATCACTCAGCGCGATAAAAGCTTATAGATTATTTTTTCACACTATTTACTTTAATTTCGACGAAACGTGAATTAGATTTTAACAACACTTTCGATCAGTTCTATTCGGCGCCCATCCGGCGAACCGCACACTTTCATCAACCTATGTGGGAATGCATACCATGCTGAAAGTTACCAAAGCCGTGTTTCCCGTGGCAGGTCTCGGGACACGGTTCCTGCCGGCCACCAAGGCAAGCCCCAAGGAGATGCTGCCCATCGTCGACAAGCCACTGATCCAATATGCAGTGGAAGAGGCGATAGCGGCCGGCATCACAGAGATGATCTTCGTAACGGGCCGCAGCAAGCGCGCCATTGAAGACCATTTCGACAAGTCGTACGAGATCGAGGCAGAGCTCGAAGCGCGCGGCAAGGACCAACTGCTGGAACTGGTGCGCGGCATCAAGCCGGCTAATGTCGATTGCTTCTATGTGCGCCAGGCTACGGCCCTCGGCCTCGGCCACGCCGTGCTGTGCGCGGAGAAACTGGTGGGCGACAGCCCGTTCGCGGTGATTCTCGCCGACGACCTGCTGCACAGCACGCAACCAGTGATGAAGCAGCTCGTCGACGTGTTCAACCACTATCACAGCTCAGTGATCGGCGTGGAAACCATCGCGCGCGAGGACAGCCGCTCGTATGGCGTGGTTGACGGCCGTGAGTGGGAAGAGGACGTGATCAAGTTGTCCGGCATTGTCGAAAAGCCGGCACCGGACAAGGCACCGTCGAATCTTGGCGTGGTGGGCCGCTATGTGCTGATGCCGACCATCTTCAAGCATATCCGCGCGCTCAAGCCGGGTGCCGGTGGCGAGTTGCAGTTGACCGACGCGGTGCAGTCTCTGCTCACGGAAGAGCAGGTGCTGGCGTACCGTTACTTCGGCACGCGTTTCGATTGCGGCAGCAAGCTCGGTTACCTGAAGGCGACGGTCGAGTTCGCGTTGCGCCATCCGGAAGTGCGCGCCGAGTTCGAAGAGTATCTGCAGGCTTATTTGCCGCTCCACCTCACAGCTGCGGCGGCCTGAAAGCAGCGTCGAGGAGCGGGCGCGCGACGTCGTCGGTGGGCTCGCCGAAATCCTGGCAGAACTGATCGACGCTGAATACCTGCACACCAATGAAAAACGGGCGCCACACAATGCGTGGCGCCCGTTTGTTTTCGTCAGCGTCCGGCTATAAACCTGCCGACGCCGATTCTCAGACCTTCTTCACCTCAAGCCGGAACTTGTGCAGCAACGGTTCCGTGTAGCCGCTCGGTTGTTCGAGTCCTTCAAACACGAGCGCCTGAGCTGCCTTGAAGGCGATCGTGTCGAAGCTGGGCGCCATCGGCTTGTAGTGCGGGTCCCCGGCGTTCTGTTCGTCGACTACCTTGGCCATGCGCTTGAACGTCTCTTCAACGAGCTCACGCGTCACTACGCCGTGGTATAGCCAGTTCGCAATGTGCTGACTGGAAATGCGCAGCGTTGCGCGGTCTTCCATCAAGCCGACGTTGTGGATGTCCGGCACCTTCGAGCAACCGACGCCCTGATCGACCCAGCGCACGACATAGCCGAGAATGCCTTGCGCGTTGTTCTCGACTTCCTGGCGGATCTCGTCGGCGTTCCACTTCGCGGCTTCGACCACCGGAATCGTCAGCAGGCCATCCAGCAGCTCGCTACGCACGCTCGCCACATCGATCTTCTCCAGCTCCTTTTGCACGGCCTGCACGTCCACCTGGTGATAGTGCAGCGCGTGCAGCGTGGCTGCGGTCGGCGAGGGCACCCATGCGGTATTCGCGCCGGCCTTCGGATGCGCGATCTTCTGCTCGAGCATCGCATGCATCAGATCCGGCATCGCCCACATGCCCTTGCCGATCTGCGCGCGGCCACGCAGGCCCGCGGCGAGACCTTCCAGCACATTGCTGCGCTCGTATGCCGTGATCCACGCGGTCGACTTCATGTCGCCCTTGCGCAGCATCGGGCCAGCTTGCATGGCGGTATGCATCTCGTCGCCGGTACGGTCGAGAAAGCCGGTGTTAATGAACGCAACGCGCGCCGACGCTTCGGCGATACACGCGGCGAGGTTCACGCTGGTGCGGCGTTCCTCGTCCATGATGCCCATCTTGATCGTGTTGCGCTCGAGACCGAGCAGATCTTCGACGCGCGCAAACAGTTCGCTTGCAAACGCGACTTCGGCCGGGCCGTGCATCTTCGGCTTGACGATATAGACCGAGCCGGTGCGCGAATTCAGGGTGTGCTTGCGATCGTGCACCGCGCACAGGGTGGTGATCACCGCATCGAGGATGCCTTCCGGGATCTCGTGGCCATCTTTTGTCAGCACGGCCGGGTTGGTCATCAAATGACCGACGTTGCGGATGAACAGCAGCGAGCGGCCATGCAGCACGACCGGCGCCGTGCCATTTGCGGCGGTGTAGACGCGATCGGCGTTCAGACGGCGCGTGAACGTCTTGCCGTTCTTCGTGACCTCTTCGGTCAGATCGCCGGTCATCAGGCCGAGCCAGTTGCGGTAGAGCAGGACCTTGTCGTCTGCATCGACGGCGGCGACCGAGTCTTCGCAGTCGATGATCGTGCTCACCGCCGCTTCCATCAGCACGTCCTTGACGTGGGCCGAGTCGGTCTTGCCGATCGAATCCTCGGCGTCGATCTGGATTTCGAAGTGCAGGCCGTTGTGCTTGAGCAGCACGGCCGAGGGCGCGGCTTCTTCGCCTTGATAGCCGATGAATTGCGCGGGCGTCTTCAGTGCCGTGGCGCCGTTCTTCAGTGCCACGACGAGTTGGCCGTTTTCGATGCTATAGCGGGTGGCGTCCGCATGCGAGCCGTGGGCGAGCGGCGCGGCTTCGTCGAGGAAGGCACGGGCACGGGCGATCACGCGCGCACCGCGCACCGGGTTGAAAGCCTTCTGTTTTTCGGCGCCGCCGGTTTCGGGAATCGCGTCGGTGCCGTACAGCGCGTCGTACAGGCTGCCCCAGCGCGCATTGGCGGCGTTCAGCGCGTAACGCTGGTTCGACAGTGGCACGACGAGCTGCGGGCCGGCCTGCTCGGCGATTTCGGTGTCCACGTGGTCGGTCGTGGCCTTGACGCGGGCAGGTACCGGCACGAGATAGCCGATGCTTTCGAGGAAACTGCGGTAAGCGGGCAGGTCGCGCACCGGGCCCGGATGGGCGCGATGCCATTGATCGAGTTCGGTTTGCAGGCGGTCGCGCTCGGCCAGCAGGGCGCGGTTTTTCGGCGCGAGGTCGTGCACCAGCGCGTCGAATCCTGCCCAGAAGGCGGCGCTGTCGACGCCGGTGCCCGGCAAGGCCTCCTGTTCGATAAACTGGTCGAGATTCGCGGCTACCTGCAGTCCGCTTCGCTTGGTCATGTCAGTCATGGACTGCTCCATCTGATTGGGCTGGGCCGGTGTGGGGTCACCGGCCTGATGGTTCGTTTGCTTGCGCAGTGGCTTCCGTGAGTGCCTTCCGTAGTTGGCTTCACGGTTGGTTTTATCACTGCGCTTTGGTCGGTCGTTTTGCTCGGGCTATAGGTCGGTTCAACCCGTCGGTTCAACCCTTGAGTGCGGCCGCGCCCGCCTTGGCCACTTGCGCGTCCTGGTCCGCCTTGACGCCGGACACACCCACCGTACCGATCACCTGGCCGTCGACGATCACCGGCACGCCGCCTTCGAGCGAGCCCGAGAGCGGCGCGCTCAGAAACGCAGTGCGGCCGCCGTTGATCATGTCTTCGTACACCTTCGATTCGCGCCGGCCAAGCGCCGCAGTGCGGGCCTTTTCAACGGCGATATAGGCGCCGACCGGGGCACAGCCGTCGAGGCGCAGCAGGCCAAGCAGATGGCCGCCGTCGTCGGCGACCGCAATCGTCACGGCCCACTGGTTCTTCTCGGCCTCGGCACGCGCGGCGGCGAGAATCTGCGTGATTTCGGCAACGCCCAACACATGTTTCGTCAGCATAATGAATTCCCTGTCTAGGTTATGGTAAGGGTTCTTCTACATCTATCTGTCTAGATCCTGCGGCACGCCCTCATGAGGCGTGCGGTTTGCGTATGGGGTGAGACGTGCGCGCCGCCGGTTGAGGCGTCGCGGCTACGCTGTGCTTCGGGATTTTACGTCCAAGCGCCTCGGGGCGTATTGGAACCCGGCGTCGGCACATCAAGCGCGCAGGCACACGTGCTGCAAGAGGTTCGTAACGTTGCGTAACCGGGGGCGGGGGATGGCAAGTATCCAGACAGCGCGCCCGCCATATTTTTATGTCAAGCTTTCACGGTCGAATACGATTGAAAGGCTCTCATCATGTCCCGTCCATCCCGCGTATCCCCTGCGGCGAGCACCGCGCTACCGTCGGTCCGTTCGACCTATAGCCTGACGCTGCGGGTGCTGCACTGGCTCACCGCGTTGTGCATGTTCGTCGTGATTCCGCTCGCCTGGTACATGACCAACCTCGATCGCCACGACCCCATGCGGGGCAACTGGGTCAACCTGCACAAATCGATCGGCCTCACCGTCCTGCTGCTGACGCTGATCCGCCTGGTCACGCGCCTGTCGGGCAACGCGCCGCCCTTGCCGGCGTCGATCCCAGCGTTCGAGCAAACCCTCGCGCATATCGGTCACGGCTTGCTGTACGTGATCCTCTTTGCAATGCCGATTAGCGGATACATCAATTCCTATGGCGGCGGCCATCCGGTCAACTGGTTCTGGCTGTTCCAGGTGCCGGGCGTGGTGCCGCAGGACAAGGCGCTCGGCCATCTCGCCGGGCGCATTCATGCGCTGCTCGCGTGGGCTACGTATGCGCTGATTGCCGGGCACGTGCTGGCGGTGATCTACCATCAGTTGATCGAGCGCGTGGACATTCTCGGGCGGATGACGGGGCGCTCGGCCAGGCGCTGATTTATGGCCGGTTGGGCAGGCGTGCGCGGCGGCTATTACAATCGGCCTCTACACCGTCAAATAACGCGCCCCCATCATGCCAGCCGTCAGCGGTCTTTACGTCTATCCGATCAAGTCGTGCGCCGGTATTGCGCTAAACGAGGCCCGACTGTTGCCCTCGGGGCTTGAATACGATCGCAACTGGCTGGTGTCGTCCCCGGGCGGGCAGATGCTGACGCAGCGCAGCCATGGGCGTCTTGCTCTGATTCAGGTGGCATTGGGCGAGAGTGAACTGATCGTCTCGGCGCCGGGCATGCCCGAGCTGCGCACGCCGCTCGCGGTTGAGGCGCTCGAACAGCCTGAACGGTTCGATGTCACGGTCTGGAGAGACACCATGCCGGCCTTCGACACCGGCCGGCAAACGGCGGCCTGGTTCAGCGCGTTTCTCAACGAGCCTGTGCGGCTCGCGCGCTTCGATCCGGCGGTGCAACGTGTGGTGGACCCGGACTGGACGGGAGATATGCACGCCATTACGCAATTTGCCGACGGCTTTCCCTTGCTGATCATCGGGGAGGGGTCGCTGGCCGATCTGAACCGGCGTCTCGCCGGCAAAGGCGCGCCGCCGATCCCCATGGACCGCTTCAGGCCGAATCTGGTGTTCAAGGGCCTCGATGCCTATGAAGAAGACTTCGTGGACAACCTGACGATCTGGACGAGCGAGGAAACCGTGCAGGTCCACCTCGTCAAGCCCTGCGCGCGCTGCCCGATGCCCACGATCGATCAGGCGAACGGGGTACCCGATCCGCTCTGGCCGAACGAGCCGCTCGACACGATGAGCAGTTACCGCGCCAATGCGCGGCTCGATGGCGCGCTGACGTTCGGCCAGAATGGGATCGTTTCGGCGGGCTATGGTGCGGTGCTGGCGCTCGGACAGCAGATCGACGCCGAGCTGGCCTTCGACGATTAGGTCGCTGGCATTCGACGATTGGGCCGCCGCCGCGACCGTCTCCGGCGATCCGTCGAAATTCATCAATACGGGGTGTGTTTTCTGAGGAAAGTGCGGCAGTTGTGGCGCTCTGAAGGAGCGTTTCGCGGGATTTTTCCCGATGAACCTTAGGAATCCTGCGGTATTCAACCGAGTCGCAACAGCAAGCCAAAAATCTCGAGGGTAATGGCAAGCGCCACGATGGTGACAGGCAATGTCAGAACGATGACCCAGATCATCCGCGACGATCCCGGGGCGCGCCCGGATGGTTTGACCGTGTTCGCTGCTTCGCTTTCGCGTTCAGTCATGACTGGGCGTCCGTTGGTTGATGGGGTTGGCTCAATTATGCATCGCATCCAGGATCGCCGCTGTTTGATTGCAAACGATGCGAGCTTAAGTTCCCTTTAAGATGGAACGCATAGAGTGATGTTGTATGCAGCGTCGCACGAACAAATCGTTTCATGCACCGCGCAGTCTCCGAGAGTCACGTCCAGTTGCCCCTGGGTCTTTGTAGGGGGTGACCTTTGCAGGCCCGGTGTGTCACCGGGCCTTTCTTTTTTTGGCTAGCCTGTCCGATGCGGCTGACGCCTCGGCAAGCAACTGGTCCCAATCGTCAGGCGGTTGACCCTTATCCAACATTTTCCCGAATACCTTGTGGGCGTCGGTTCCCGAACTGTAGGCACGCTTGGTGGCATCATCATTTACCCAGCCAAAGATGATGATTTTCGAAGCCTTGTGGTAACGAAAGAATAGACGGTACTGCTGGAAAAACTTCGCACGAAACCAGTGTTTGCGCTCACCACCTAAAGTGTCGCCCTGTCTGTATTCGGCCTTTTCCGGATCTTGCGGGATTTCCTCCCACGCCAGCTTCGCGATTGCCGCGAGCCGCTTCGTGGCGTTCTTCTTTTTGTAGTCGTTCGGAAGCTTCTGCCGAAGCGACTCAACATCTTCAATGAGCGATTCGAACTGACCCAGAAAACAAGGGTGGGCGAAAATGGTCCACCCGTTTATCTCCAAATGTTGAATTGCTTCGGCCTTCTTTGCTTCCTCGGTCATTCGTCATCCGGAGAAAGTGCAGCATCGAGATCGATCTGAACGTCTTCGGTCAGTGCCTGCACGCGTTGCACGAAAGCGGGCGAAAATGAGCGAAGTTTCTCCGGACGGTTTTGGATATCGCGAGCAAGAAAGACCAGGAACGGGCCGAAAGCCGGATCTTCTTCGGCGGTAGCCGTAGCGCGGAACATGACGACCTCACCGTTCGACGTGACCCCGTAATGAATCTTGTCCCGCTTGCCAAGTTTAAGAGCACGCCGGACAGTTTCCGGGACTGTCGTCTGGTAGCGGTCTGTTAACGACGACTCGGCTTCCACGACGAAATCTGCTTCAGAGAGATAGGAAAAAGACATCTCGGACTCCATTCTGTAGACTACAACACGCATAGTAATGCAATTGCATTGTCAGGTCAATGCAATTGCATTACCGCGTCGTGAGCATCGAACGGGGGAGATGCTCACGACGTGCGAATGGCGACCACCCAAGGCCCCCGCCCGCGCGAATCAGGATCAGTGACTGATCGTCTCCAGCGACAGCCCGCGCGTCGACGGCCCGAGCAGGATCATGACAATGCCGACCAGCATCGAAACGCCGATGAAAGCCGCCACGCCCGCGACGCCATACCCGTGCAACAGAATGCCGATCGCGAGTCCCGCGAAGGCCGCGGAGATCCGGCTCCACGAATAGACAAAGCCGATTGCCCGGGCCCGGATCCGCGTGGGGAAAAGTTCGGCCTGGTAGCCGTGATACGCGTAGGACATGATGTTCGCCGCGAGCGTGAACAGCACGCCCAGAACGATCAGCAGCCATGGTTCGGAGACTTGGGAAAACACGGCGATCACCACCGCCATCGTAATCAGGCCGCCGCAAATCTGCGTCTTGCGCTCGAACTTGTCGGCAAACCACACGCCCAGCAGCGGCCCGAATGGGTTGGCAATGGCGATCACGAACGCATAGCCGAGGCTCGCAGTCACATGAATGCCACGATGGATCAGGAGCGTTGGCACCCAGGCGGCGAAGCCGTAGAAACCGATCACCTGGGCCATGTTGAAGATCGACAGAAGCAGGGTACGCCGACGGTATTGCGGCCCGAAAATCTCCTTGTATGAACCCGCACCGGCGTGCTCGGGCGCCACCAACTGCGGCGGCGGCAAGACCACACCTTTCTCGGCGGCGACGCGCCGTTCGATATCCGCGACAATACGCTCGGCTTCCTCGATGCGACCATGACGCGCGAGCCAGCGCGGGCTTTCGGGAATCTTGCGGCGCAGGATCCAGACGATCACTGCCCCGACCGAGCCGATCAGGATCACCACGCGCCAGTACTCGAGGCCGAGCGGCTGGGTGCCCTTGAGCGCGTAGGCGAGAAAGGCGACCACCGGCACGACCGCGAACGTGATGAACTGGTTGACCGCATACGCCCGGCCGCGCTCGCCACCGGGGATCAGTTCGGAGATGTAGGTGTCGATGGTGACCAGTTCGACGCCGATACCGATACCGGAAATCAGGCGCCAGATATCGAGCGCGAAGCCGGACGTCTGGAAAGCCATGATCACCGTGCAGACCATGTACCAGATCAGCGACCAGGTGAACACGACGCGCCGTCCGAAGCGGTCCGCCACGAAGCCGAACGCCACGGTGCCGATCCACAATCCCGCGAAGGTGGCAAACACAAAAGTGCCGAACCCGGCCACCGCGAGCGGCTGCAGTGCCGCGAAAAAGCCCAGCGATTCAGGTTTGAACAGTCCCGACTCGACCATCCCGGGCGCCACATAACCGGTGAAGAACAGGTCGTAGAACTCGAATACGCCGCCGAGCGAGATCAGGATCACCATGGTCCAGACGGTACGCGAAGGAGGTAACCGGTCAAACCGGGCAGCGATTTCCGCTGCCTTCTGTGTGGACATGAACGCCTCTTGTTTTAAAGATTTTGTAAGGTTGACGGCCGAGCGTGTGATGGGCTCGCGGCAATGTCGCACGGCGCGGCGCGCTGGCGCAATGCGTGTGAATACGGAGCGGTAGCGGGCGGGTGACTTCGCAAATCGGGACTCTTGAATGAAACGATAATGACTCGGTAAATATTGAGATTGAGTCTTAGTTGACCCTTTTATGGTCTCTATAATCGTCCAATATTGATGCATTCACGCGTCAACACAGTATTGGATCCCAATGACCGAACAGCCCCCTCATGACCCACTGATCGCCACGTCAGACGTCGGCGAGGAAGAGAAAGCCCAGCTTCAGTGCTATCGCAGCGGCGCCGCCGCGCGTCTCGCACGAATGCCCGTCACAACGTTGCGGATCTGGGAGCGGCGCTACGGCGTGGTCGCGCCGCCCAAAAGCGCCTCAGGACAACGCCTCTACTCGTCGCAGGATGTGCAGCGGTTGATCCTGCTGAAGAAACTGGTGGAACGCGGTCACGCGATTGGCTCGATTGCACGGCTTGAACTCGATCAACTGGACCGCCTTGCGTTGACGTATGCGGAGGCGGCGTTCCCGCCTGGTCCGTTGGATGATGCCGCGGAGTCGACGCTCACGATCGTCGGCACCTCGCTCGCACGCCGTTTGCGCAGCGATCTACCGGAATTGCGCTCCGCCAGCCAGCCACGCCTCACCGTGTTCGACGACATCAAGGACGCTCAGGCGCATCCGCTGAAAACAGACGCCCTGGTGATTCATGTCGCGTCGCTGCACGACGAGCTCGTGCAAGCCGTGCTTGGGCTCGGCGAGACGTGTCATGCGAAGGTGCTCGCTGTCGTCTACGCGTTCGGTACCGAGCACAGCGTGAATACGCTGCGCTATGCGGGCGTGCGGGTCTATCGCGAACCGCTGGAGAAGCTGCAGGCACGGCAGATTCTGCGCGACCTGTCACCGCAGACGCAGCCACGCGATGCTGTCGAAGCCTACGCACGTACGCCGCGCCGCTACTCCGACGACGCACTCGTGTCGATTGCCAGGCGCTTGACCACCATCGCGTGCGAGTGCCCACGCCATCTTGCCGGTCTGATCCAGCAGTTGTCGTCGTTCGAGCAATATAGCGACGATTGCATGTCGCGCACGCCGGCGGATGCAGCGCTGCATCGCTATCTGGGCGAGGTGGCGAATCGCGCCCGGGCGATGTTCGAGCTGGCGCTAGAGCGGGTGGCGCGGGAGGAGCGGTGGGCGCCGGATGAGGGTGGTTGAGCGAAGAATGCAGCGTATATTCGGCGCCGATTCCATTTCGAATACCATTCACTTCGGATAGCTGACAATCCGCTAGCCGATTCGCGATCCGGTCCGCATCGTCCGATGCGACCGGCTCCAGCCAATCCCTCACCCGCTTTAGAGGCACCATCATCCGAGCGCGCGTATGATCGATACCGACCGTACCCAACATCCCAGTCATCGTTTGCGGAGGAACCTATCGTATGAGCGCGCCTGAAGAAGTCATATTCCTGCTCGACGTCGACAACACCTTATTGAACAACGATCAGGTCGTGGCGGATTTACGCGAGCACCTGACCGAACAGTTCGGCACCACGGCCAGCGACCGCTACTGGGAAATCTTCGAAACCTTGCGCAGCGAGCTGGGCTACGCCGATTACCTCGGGGCTTTGCAACGCTACCGGCTAGAGCGTCAATGCGACACGCAACTGATGTTGATGTCGTCGTTCCTGATCGACTATCCGTTCGCCACCCGCCTGTTTCCGGACGCGCTCGCGGCGATCGCGCAGATGCGCAAGGTCGGGCCGACCGTGATCCTGTCTGACGGCGACGTCGTGTTCCAGCCCCGTAAGATCAAGCAGTCGGGGCTATGGGACGCCGTGGAGGGGCGCGTGTTGATCTACATCCACAAGGAACGGATGCTCGATGAAGTCGTTCAACGGTATCCGGCGAAGCGCTACGTGATGGTCGACGACAAGCTGCGCATCCTCGCCGCCATGAAGCAGATCTGGAAAGAACGGCTGACGACAGTCTTTCCCCGCCAAGGGCACTACGCGCTCGATCCCGCCAATATTGCCGCTTATCCCCCGGCTGACGTAACCGTCGAGCACGTCGGAGAACTGGCTACGATGGATCTGAGTGTGCTTTGAGAGCCGGTTGCCATGGCGATGCGCCCGCACCGTCACTACTCTGTCATCTAGCTGGCATAACGACCGCGCACTATAGGGGAGAAGGGTGGCCATCCGTTGGCCGTCCGTGGGTAGACCATCCGTGGGCTGCGTAATCCACTCGCCACCCACGACAACCATGCACGAGGCGGCGAACCTTAACACGCTGCCCCTGTCAGATTTGGAGACTGAATGAAGGCGGGCTGCCGTCGTACCTACGGAGGCAGCAACTGCGGGACCCTAACCACGGAGTGACCCGATGGCCGAGATCGATACAATTTCCCCCCCGACTTCCCCGGTGCTGGACGACGAGACGTTGCGCAAGATGGACCGCTACTGGCGTGCCTGCAACTACCTCGCAGCGGGGATGATCTATCTGCGCGCCAATCCGCTGCTGCGCGAACCGCTCAAAGCCGAACACATCAAACGCCGCTTGCTGGGCCACTGGGGTTCCGATCCCGGGCAGAGCTTCCTGCTTGTGCATCTGAACCGCCTGATCAAGAAACTCGACCTCGACGTCATCTATATCGCCGGCCCTGGGCATGGCGCGCCGGCTACATTGGCGAGCAGCTATCTCGAGGGGCACTACTCGGAAATCTATCCCGACCGCAGTGAAGACGAAGCCGGCATGCAGCGCTTTTTTAGGCAGTTTTCGTTCCCCGGCGGGATCGGTTCGCATTGCACGCCGGAGACGCCCGGCTCGATTCACGAGGGCGGCGAGCTCGGCTACAGCCTCTCGCATGGTTATGGCGCGGCCTTCGACAACCCCGATCTGATTGTCGCCGTGATGGTGGGTGACGGCGAGGCGGAAACCGGACCGCTCGCCACCTCCTGGCATTCGAACAAATTCCTCAATCCGATCCGCGACGGCGCGGTGTTGCCGGTCTTGCATCTGAACGGCTACAAGATCGCCAATCCGACGATCCTTGCCCGCATTCCGCATGAAGAACTGGAAGCATTGCTGACGGGCTACGGGCACAAGCCGTATTTCGTCGAAGGCGACGAACCGGAGGCGATGCATCAGAAGATGGCGGCCACGCTCGAGCATTGCATCGGCGAAATCCGTGCGATCCAGCAGCAGGCGCGCTCGAGCGGCCGTGCCGAGCGGCCGCGCTGGCCGATGATCGTGTTGCGTTCGCCCAAGGGCTGGACCGGCCCGAAGGAAGTGGACGGGCATAAGGTCGAAGGTTCGTGGCGCGCGCACCAGGTGCCGATTCTCGATCCGGCGACCAACGACTCGAGTCTCAAACTGGTCGAGAGCTGGATGAAACGCTACCGTCCGGAAGAACTGTTCGACGAAAAGGGCAAGCTGGTCGCCGAGCTGCGCGACATGGCGCCGACCGGCACGCGCCGCATCAGCGCCAATCCGCATGCCAACGGCGGGCTGCTGTGCAAGGCGCTCGATATGCCGGAATTTCGCGAGTATGGCGTCGAGGTCAAGACACCCGGCGCGGAGTATGTGCCGCCCACCGAGGTGCTCGGCAAGTTTCTCGGCCAGGTCATGCGCCGCAATATGAGCGACTTCCGCGTCTTCGGCCCTGACGAGACTGCCAGCAACCGGCTCACCGCGATCTACGAGGTGTCGGAGAAAACCTGGCTTGCCAAAACCGAGCCCAGCGATGCAGATGGCGGCGAGCTCTCGGTGGATGGTCGCGTCATGGAAATGCTCAGCGAACACACGCTCGAGGGCTGGTTCGAAGGTTACGTGCTGACCGGGCGGCATGGTCTTTTCGCCACCTACGAAGCGTTCGTGCACGTGATCGATTCGATGTTCAACCAGCACGCCAAGTGGCTCGAAAAATCGAAGCTCGAGTTGAGATGGCGGCAGCCGGTGCCGTCCATCAACCTGCTGATCACGTCGCTGGTCTGGCGCCAGGATCACAACGGTTTTACGCATCAGGACCCCGGTTTTCTCGACGTGGTCACCAACAAGAGCCCGAATGTGGTGCGCATCTATATGCCGCCCGATGCCAACTGTTTGCTGAGCGTGGCCGACCATTGTCTGCGCTCGCGCGATTACGTCAACGTGATCGTCGCCGACAAGCAGCCGCACCTGCAGTACCTCAGCATGGACGATGCCGTCACGCACTGTACAAAGGGCATCGGCATCTGGGGTTGGGCCTCTACCGATCACGGCGCCGAGCCAGATGTGGTGATGGCCTGCGCAGGCGACATCCCGACCATGGAATCGCTCGCGGCCGTCGAGATTCTGAAGGAGAAGTTTCCCACGCTGAAGATCCGCTTCCTCAACGTGGTCGATCTGTTCAGGCTGATGCCCGACACCGAGCATCCGCATGGTTTGTCGGACCGCGACTTCGATTCGCTTTTCACGGTCAACAAGCCGGTGATCTTCAACTTCCATTCCTATTCGTCGCTGATCCACAAGCTCACGTACCGCCGCACCAATCACGAGAACCTGCATGTCCACGGCTATCACGAGAAAGGCAACATCAATACGCCGCTGGAACTCGCGATCATCAACCAGGTGGACCGCTTCTCGCTCGCGATCGACGTGATCGATCGTGTTCCGGGGCTGCGCGGTGTCGGCGATCATGTGAAAGAATGGCTGCGCGGTCAGATCATCGAGCATGTCGCGTATGCGCATGCCGAGGGTATCGACAGCGAGGAGATCCGCAACTGGACATGGAAGGGCTAAGCGATGCCGGACACAGCGAAAAGCGAACCGACGATCCTGGTTCTGAATAGCGGCTCGTCGTCGCTCAAGTTTGGCCTGTTCAAGGCAGCGCACGCTGCCGGTGCTTCGCAGGCCGATCAGGATGACGAAACGTTATTGCTGGAGGGCAGCGCTGAAGGAATCGGCCGCCCGGACGGCAGTCTGAAGATAAAGACAGCCGACGGCACCGTGCTGTTGCAAAAAGACCAGGTGCTTGAGTCGCAGACCGACGCCCTGCAGAGTCTCGCCAGCGTGCTGGCAGACCATGGACACACCCGGCCGGTGGCGGTCGGGCATCGCGTGGTGCATGGCGGCCCGCATCTGCGCGAGCATCAGCTTCTTACACCTGAAGTCAGGCAGCGCTTGCAGGAGGCGGTGCATTTCGCACCGCTGCATATCCCGCCCGCGCTTGCCTTGATCGACCAGGCGCAGAAGATATTCGGCGACGCGGCGCATTACGCCTGTTTCGATACCGCGTTCCATCGCACCATGCCGCGCGCGGCTACGCAGCTTGCATTGCCGCGCCGCTATGCGCAGGCGGGCGTGATTCACTACGGCTTTCACGGTTTGTCGTACGAATCGCTGGTGCGGCGTCTGGGTGCCGATCTGCCTTCGCGGGCGGTGTTTGCGCACCTGGGGAACGGTTCGAGCGTGTGCGCGTTGCGGGATGGGCGCTCCGTCGACACCTCGATGGGCATGACGCCAACCGGCGGCATGCCGATGGGCACGCGCAGCGGCGATCTTGACCCCGGAGTGCTGCTGTACCTGATGCGCACCGAGCACCTCGACGCAGACAAGCTCGAAACGCTGCTGACACGCCAGAGCGGCCTCGCCGGTTTTACCGACGGCGAGGGCGACATGCAGGCGTTGGAGAAGCGCAGTGCGGCGGGCGATGAGGACGCGGAGCTGGCAGTCGAGGTCTTCGCGACGGCGGTGCGCAAATATGTCGGCGCCTACGCGGCCCTGCTGGGTGGGATCGATCTGCTGGTGTTTGCGGGCGGGATTGGCGAGCACAGTGCGGAGGTGCGGCGCCGTGTCTGTACCGGGTTGGAATTTCTCGGGTTGAAGGCCGACGATCCGGCAGGGAAAGTGCGCGTCCTGCACACCGAGGAGGAACGGCAGATTGCCCGCCATTGCCGGACGTTGATGCAGCAGGAGAAGCGTTAGCCTGCCGGGCGGCGACCGCCGCTCTTATTGCTCTTGCCGCTTTTCGCTCCCTTGGACCCGTTGTCAGCGGTCTTGCCAGCGCTCTTCACCGTGGTCTGGTCGGACACCCCTGTCACGCCGAACAGGCGGGTCACATCCTCCAGAGCGGCTGAACGCTGTTCATCCCGGTCAAGCTGACCCAGCAGCGTTACGTGCCCGTGTTCGATTTTTACTTTGAGCACGTCCTTCGGCACCCACACGTCCCACGCCAGGCGCCTGAGCACTTCCACGGCAAGCTGGTCATCGTGCTGTATCTCCGAGTCCACTCCGCGAATCTCGATGGCGACGACCACCGCCTTGACACCCTCGACCCGCAATGCAGCGCTTTCGGCCGCGCGCTTTTGCGCGGCATGTTCGACGTAGCCCAGCAGGGTTACGATGCCTGCGTCCACCGCGACGGCAGCCCGCCCCGCGGGCACATTCGCCGCGTTTAGCTCGAGCAGCACGGCGCGCTGCAACGCGTCGTCGTTCGAAAGGGCACGTTTCATGGGACCTTGATCTCCTTGTCCGGCGTTGTCCTGCGTCGTGCGAAAGCACGACAGCTGTGCCTGTTTTCTCATTATGCGTTGTTCCCGCGAGCGGCGTCTTGCTCGTAGCCGCTGCCTGCGGCACAGCGCTTGCTCGAATACAGCAAGCGCTGCGGCTCCCGAATGGCCGCGCCGACAAATCGACGCGGCCAGGGAGGCCCTCATGTTAGATACCCGTATGCGTGCCGCGGATCACGAGGCGAAGCGGCGCGCCCAAAGCGCCCTGTACGACGAAGATCTCGTCGCCGCGAATCGTCAGGACTCTGTAAAAAATGCCGGCGTCGCGCTAGAAGATTTCCTGACCCGTGCACGCTTCGACCCAGCGGATCCTGCCGCACTAGGTGTCGTCCTGACGCAAATGATCGCGGGCGGTCATGACCGTTTGCCGTTGCCGGGCGGCGGCCACACGCTGGCTCGCTGGCGTGCGCTGGCGGCAGTCGCGGCGCGCGATCTCGGTCTCGTCAAACTATTCGAAGGCCATACCGATGCGCTCGCGATCCTCGCCGAACTAGAGGGGCCGGCCGTGCCCCCCGGAAGCAGTTGGGGCGTATGGGCAGCCGAAGCTCCTGACGCGCGCTTAACCGCTACGTCGCTCGCGAACGGCGAGCTGCAACTCGATGGCGTCAAGGCATGGTGCTCAGGCGCCCGTGTGCTCAGCCACGCATTGGTGACCGCATGGCTCGGCGACCAGCCGGTGCTGGCTGCCGTCGCGCTGACTCAACCATCTGTCTCGATCTCCTCAGACCACTGGCAAGCCGTCGGCATGCGCGCGACCGAAAGCGGCGATGTCCGCTTCGAGGGAACCCGCGCGATCCAGATCGGCGCGCCGCGCGACTACGTCAGCCGTGCCGGTTTCTGGCAAGGCGGCGGGGGTATTGCGGCGTGTTGGTACGGTGCCGCGGCAGGCATTGCTCACATGATGGCCGACGCCGTCGCGGCTCGCCCTGACGCCCATCGCCTCGCGCACATGGGAGCGGTGGAGGTCGCGCTGGCCGGTGCTGCGGCGGTGTTACGCGCCACCGCTGCGCAGATCGACGCTCACCCGCGTGCCGACGTCCAGATTGCGGCGTTACGCGCACGACTGATTGTCGAGGCGGCGGCTACCACCGTCATGAGCCATGCGGGCCGTGCGCTCGGCGCGGCCCCGCTGTGCCGCAACGAGCGCTTTGCCCGGGCCATGGCCGATCTGCCGGTTTTCCTCAGACAGAGCCACGCTGAGCGCGATCTGGCCGCGCTCGGCGAACGCGTGCTGTCGGAGCGTGCCGGCGGCGATGGCAATGGCGATTACCGCGGCGACGGCAGCGCTTGGTCGCTCTAGGCAGCTCTCGCGAGTCGCTCCCATACGTGGCGGGACAAGATTGAAGATTGATACAGGGGCTGGCGCAATGTGCCAGGTCGTGAGCTCTAAAACAAGGTGTCCGAAATGATTTCATCCGGTTGCTACTTCGACGCACTCTATGAGGCCTGCGACGACCCATGGGGGTTTCGCAACCGCTGGTATGAGCGTCGCAAGCGTCTGCTGACGATGGCGCTACTGCCGCGCGAACGCTATCGGCGCGCCTTCGAACCGGGGTGCGCCAACGGCGAGCTCTCGGCGCAGCTCGCTGCCCGTTGCGATAGCCTGCTCGCGACCGATCTCAACGAAACCGCCGTGCGCCTCGCAAGCGAGCGCGTCGCGGCGCTACCGCATGTACGCGTCGAGCGCGGCAGCGTTCCCGACGACTGGCCGGCTGGCAGATTCGATTTGATCGTCATCAGCGAACTCGCCTATTACCTGAGCTCGCCGGAACTGGAGCGGCTAGCCGAATGCATCAAGGCGACGCTCACGCCTGACGGCACCTTGCTGGCTTGCCATTGGCGCCGTCCCTTCGACGCGGCGCCGCAGTCGGCGGCAGCCGTGCATGCGTTGCTCGATACGCGCTGCGGACTCACACGGCTCGCGCGTCACGACGACCCGGACATGCTGCTCGACGTGTGGTCGCATGACCCGCGCTCGGTGGCTGAACAGGAGGGACTGGCATGATCGGCATCGTGATTCCCGCCCATAACGAGGAGGCGTGGCTCGCGCGCTGCCTCGCTTCAATTCTGGAAGCGGCGCGCGATCCCGCACTCGATGGCGAAGCTGTGCGAACGATCGTGGTGCTCGACGATTGCACCGACCGTTCCGCCGAGATCGCCACCTGTTGTGGCGTCGAGACGCTCGCGTTGCAGGCGCGCAATGTCGGCATCGCGCGAGGCGCCGGTGCGCAGCGCCTGCTCGCGGCGGGCGCGCGCTGGCTCGCGTTCACCGATGCCGACAGCCGCGTTGCGCCCAATTGGCTGGCGGCGCAGTTGTCGCTCGGCGCAGACGCCGTGTGCGGTTCGATCTGCGTCGACGACTGGGCAGCGCATCCACAGCAGGTGCGCGACTATTTCCGTCAGACCTACGTCGACGCGGACGGCCATCGTCATGTGCACGGCGCCAACCTTGGCGTATCCGCGCGGGCCTATCGCCGGGCAGGCGGCTTCGCGCCGCTTGCCTGCAGCGAAGATGTGGCGCTGGTGGAGCAGTTGCAGGCGAGCGGCGCATGCATCGCGTGGAGCGCCGCGCCGCGGGTCGTTACGAGTGCGCGGCGCGCAAGCCGGGCGCGCGGCGGTTTTGGCGATACGCTGTCCGCATGGGGCGTCAAGCTGGCCCAGCCGTTGGATGACTACGCGGATTGTCCGACTGCCACATCGAAGTCCTTGCCGCCAACGCTGCGAATGGAGCCGTGCGAACTGGAAGAGGTTATCGAAATTCGCGATCCGTTCGACGACCCATACCTCAAGACCGCGCCTTCGTAAGTTGCGCCGGCGTGTCGGGTGCGCCCATGCGGTTGGCCGCGTCGAGCGGCGTCACGCCCGACGCGTCGCGCGCCTGCGGATTAGCGCCGTGGGCAATCAGCAGATCGACGATCTCGGTGCGGTTGAACATCGCCGCAATCATCAACGCTGTGCGGCCGTCCGGCGACGCGCCCTCGACATCCGCGCCACCCGCGAGCAGCGCCTCGACAACTTCCTTGAAGCCCTTGAACGTCGCGCCGGCAATCGGGCTCTGGCCGTTGTCGTTGCGCAGATCGGGATCCGCGCCGTGTTCGATCAGGGCGCGCACCGCTTCGGCGTGACCGTGATAGCTCGCCAGCATCAGCAGACTGTCGCCTTTCTCGTTGCGCAGATTGGGCGGCACGCCTTTGCCGATTACCGCCGCGAGCGTCGCGGCTTCGCCACGCCGTGCCGCGTCGAAGACTTCGCGTGCGACGTCGAGCAGGTCTGGATCGATGCTGCTATTCGCAGCAGTTGGTGAGGGCTTGTGTTCGTCGTTCAAGGTGGACTCCGTGCAATGAGGTCGCATCGAGCGCGGGCGATGCATGATTCGCATCGCCGCCTGCGCTCAAGGGTTCGGCTGCGGCTCGCGGCGTCCTTCGTTCGGTTGCGCGCGGCCCTGCTGTTGTTGCTGCGGCTGACCTTGCGGACGCGCCGGCATCTGAGCCGGCGGCCTGCCGCCGTACTGCTGCTGTGGTTGTCCCTGCGGCTGCTGCGGGGCGCCATGCGGTATCGGTCCCGCATTCGGACGATACACCGGTTGACCTTGCCCCTGCATCGGCGGCGGGTACGGATGGCCGCCGTTCGGGTAAGGCTGGCCAGGGTGCGGCGGCGGCTGATAGGGGCGTCCCGGATAGCCGCCGGGCGGCCCGCCATGACGCCAGCGATCGCGATCGCCATACCACGGACGGCCGGCATAGTAGCGGCCCCAGTAATCGTCGATCGAAAACACCACGAGAGGCAGACCGATCACCGCGCCATAGCTCTGCAGCGGGACCTGATTACCTTCGTACGCATACGTGAGGGAGTTGCCGTCGACCCAGCCGCGCAGATCGTCGAGCGCTACATCGCACCATTCGTAATCGCTGACGCAGTCGAATACCTCGACCGGCTGATTGGGTCCAAGGCCGGTCACCACCGGATAATCGTCGCCGGGTCCAGCCATCAGGTTGATGGGTTGATTCGTGACCGCATCCACCTGGGAAAAGGCGACGCAAGGAAAGGCGAGTACTGCGGCAAACGCCGCGCGGGTTGCCAGCTTGAGCGTGGCAGTGGGCCGAATGAGCATGAGAAACGCGCCTGAGGTCGCTGTAGTTGGTAGGTGACCAGCGTAGCAGATGGGCGACGCCTACGCTGTAAGCGCGTGGGCCGCTGCGGCACGAATTTGTGTGAATTTGAAACCGGGCGTAACGGCTATGGGCATCGGCCTGAAGCGGCCGCGCGCCATGCTTTGAAGTTGCACCGACCGCATCGCCAGTGAGGCCGCAACGAGGCTCGCGCCGAGGCGGCGCTACAGGCGTTCGCTTTGCGGATTGATAAGACCACGCGTATACGCTACCGTCGCGCTACCGTACCGCGCAGGCACGCCGCTTGCTGGCGCTTAGGCAGTCGCCTGAGCAGCCGCCCAGGCAACGCATGCCGTTGCGCGGGCGAACCCGCTGCATTTGCGGCAGCTGACGCCGGTGGTTCGGTGGCTGCAGCCGTGCGGCACTTTCCGCTTTCGATCCTGGAGAAAAACACATGCATATCGTGACGAACGTGGGGCCGCTCGCGGCACTGATTGCGGGCATTCTGATTCTCGTGGTGCCGCGCCTGCTCAATTACATCGTGGCGCTGTATCTGATCATCATTGGGCTGCTCGGCCTGTTCGGCGACCACATTCGCTGATCCACACGGCTGCTGGGCGCTTGTCGGCGTCCAGTTCGTCACCGCGCGCCGCGCTTCAGCGGCCGGCACCCGATACCGCGCGGCCGACGTTCGCCGTGGCGAGCGGCGCTTCGTCGAGACGGCGAAATATCAGGGCCGACACCAGCGTAATCACACCCATGCAGACGAAGCTCAGGCGAAAGCCCATCGCCGCCGAGCCGAGCTGTGCCGCGAACAGCCTCACCAGGCCACCGCCGATCGATACGCCAAGCCCCATCGCCAGCATCTGCACCATCGAAAACAGGCTGTTGCCGCTGCCCGCATCCTCGTGCGAAAGGCCCTTCAAGGTCACGCTGTTCATCGCCGCGAACTGCATGGAGTTGCCCGCGCCGAACACGGCGAGCACGATAATTTCGATAAACAGCGGCGTGCCGCGCGAGATCAGTGCGAAGGCCACGATTGCCGCACCGACGATCACCGTGTTGACCAGTAGAAATATGTCATAGCCGTAACGTCGGATAAGCGGCGCGATCCAGCGTTTGGCGACGGTACCGGCGAGCGCGGCCGGTAACATCATCAAGCCCGAATGGAGCGGCGTATAGCCGAGCTGCAGCTGCATCAGGAGCGGCAGCAGGAACGGCACGGCACTCGAGCCGACGCGGCACACCAGATTGCCGATCAGGCCCACGCTAAAGTTAGGTTCGCTAAACAGTTTGAGCTTGAAGAGCGGATTGGCGCGGCGCTTCGCGTAGGGCACATAGGCAAGGGCGGAGACGAGACCCAGCACGAACAGGCCCACGGCCCACGCAGCGCGATGGGTTTGCACCGGCGTTTCCACCGCAAGCGAGAACGCGATCATGCACAGCGAGAGCAGGGCGCAGCCCGCCAGATCGAAAGGCGGCGCGGCCGAGGTCGTGCTGCGCGGCAGATAGCGGTGCACGGCAAAGAGCCCGATGGCGCCAATCGGCACGTTGATCAGGAAGATCCAGTGCCACGAAATAGCCTGCACGAACCAGCCGCCCAGCGTCGGTCCGACAATCGGGCCGACCTGTCCCGCTACGGAAATAAACGCCAGCGCCGACACGTACTGCTCGCCGGACACACTGCGTAGCACGGCGAGCCGCCCGATCGGCAACAGCATCGAACCGCCGACGCCTTGCAGCACCCGCGCAATCACCAGTTGTCCGAGTGTGTGTGCGCTCGAACAGCACAGCGAGCCGAGCACGAAGATCAGGATGGCCGCGAAGTAGACCCGGCGCGTGCCGTAGCGGTCGGCGAGCCAGCCGGAGGCGGGCGTGAGCATCGCCATGGTGAGCGTGTAGGCGACGATCACCGGCTGCATCGCCAGCGGTTTTTCATTCAGGCTGTGCGCGATGGACGGCAAGGCCGTGTTGACGATCGTCGTATCGAGCGACTGCATGAAGAAGCCGGCAGCGACGATCCATAGCAGCGCAGTCTGGGTTGAATCCTTACTCATTTGAACTTCTCGGGGATGCTGGGGCGCCTCGCGCGCCTTGCACCGCAACATGGCGGTGGGAGTCAATGGATGACGCAAGCATTAAGCGATTGGTGGGGATATCGACATGATATTGACATATACGTCAATCGGGAACCCCACTAGGGGCATTGACTGTTATCGGCATTGCCGATAACAATGACGCATGCTCAATCCCATCTGGCTCAAGACTTTCGCCGCCGTTGCCGCGTGTCACAGCTTCACGGAGGCGGGGCGGCAACTCGGCCTCACGCAGTCGAGCGTGAGCGAGCACATCCGGCGGCTCGAACAGGAGATCGGCCGGCGTGTGTTCGTGCGCGACACCCACTCGCTCGCCATGACGCCCGATGGCGAGGCGATGCTTGCGCACGCCAGCGTGATCCTGCAGGCGCTGACGCGCGCCGAATCGCAGTTTCGCGCGCCGCGCCTGAAGGGCCGGGTGCGCCTCGGTTCTTCCGATGACGTGGCGCTCGGCCCACTCCCCACTGTGCTGGCGGCGTTTCGCAATGCCCATCCCGACGTGGAGCTGGAAATCACCATCGGCATGACCGGCAAGCTTTATGAGTTGCTGGACGCGGGTTCGATCGATCTGCTGGTCGGCAAGCGGCGTCTCGGCGACCGGCGCGGCGTGCCGCTGTTCACCGGTCGGCTCGAGTGGCTTGCGCGGACTGGCACGCTGGTGGACATGACGCAGCCGCTGCCGCTGATCCTCGTAGCGGAGCCGAGCGTCACTCGTGCCGTGGTGCTGGATGCGCTCGCCGAAGCAGGTTTCAGCTGGCAGGTGGTATGCACGAGCAGCAGCCACGCGGGATGCATTGCCGCGGCGCGCGGCGGCCTGGGCATTACCGTGCGGCCACAATATCTGACGGCACGCGGGCTCGCGTCGCCGGTCAACAATGCGAGCCTGCCGGTCTTGCCCGATGTGGAGTTCATTGCGCTTGCCGCCAGACGGCTCAGCCGCCCGGCGGGCACGCTGCTGCAGTTGCTGCATGACAGCGATCTGCGCGGATCGTGGATTGGCGAGTAGCATATTGGCATCTAGCTCGCCTGACTTTAAGCCTTCAGCCAAAACGGACCTTCATGATGTCGACCGCTTCTCCACTCGGACTCAACCGGTTTCCCCGTTTCACCTTGCTCGAAGGACCCACCCCCATCCAGCCTCTCGCGCGCCTGAACAAACAGCTTGGCGGTGTCGAAGTATTCGTCAAGCGCGACGATCTGAACTGGCTTGGCGGTGGCGGCAATAAATTGCGCAAGCTCGAATTCCTGGTTGGCGAAGCCGTCGCGCAGGGCGCCGATACGATCATCACGGTCGGCGCGCGCCAGTCGAACCATGCGCGGCTCACCGCGGCAGCCGCGGCGCGTGCCGGTCTGCAGTGCGAACTGGTTCTGACACGACTGGTGCCGCGGTTTGACGACGACTACCTCGAGAACGGCAATATCGTGCTGAACAGCCTGTTCGGCGCTCATGTGCACGACTTGCCGGGCGACGCGAATGCGCTGGCGTTTGCGGAAGAGCGCGCGGCAGCTTTACGCGCCGAAGGTCGCAAGGTGTATGTCTGTCCGCTGGGTGGATCGAGCCCGGCCGGTTGCCTCGGCTATGCGGATTGCGCGGCGGAAATCGTTGCGCAGTCTGAAACATTGGGGGTGCCGTTCGATTACATCCTTGGACCGAATGGCAGCGGTGGCATGCACGCGGGTCTCGTGGCAGGGATGATTGCGCTTGGCCGCACAACGCCTTCAATCATCGGATATGGCGTGTATGGTCCAGCCGAAGCCGCGCACGCCGCGACCCTCGACAAGGCTAATCAGACGATCCGGCTGATCGATCCAGTGCTCAACGTACCCAGTGAAGCGGTGGTTGTCAACGGCAGCCAGCTTGGCGACGGCTACGGTATTCCCACTGAAGCTATGCTCCGCGCGGTGCGACTGCTGGCCTCAACCGAAGGACTCCTGCTCGATCCGGTGTACAGCGGCAAGGCCTTTGCCGGTCTGTTGCATGGCATTGAGACCGGCGCGTATCGCGCCGGACAGCGCTTGCTGTTTGTGATGACCGGCGGTTTGCCGGGACTGTACGCATACCGTAGCGCGCTAGCCGGTTAGCCGGCGCCTGGCGTGGGAGTGCCCGCCAGCGCGTTGCAAGCGCGACAGGTTTGCTTGTCAGCGCCGTCGATGCCGCTAGTGCTTCTGATTCTGAGGCGTCTGATCGCGCTTGTCCTTATGCTGTACTTCCTTGGGCTCAATGCGGGTCTTGCCGCCCGTCGACGGCGCGTCGCTTGCCGGGAAAGTATCTTCGACGGCCTGGTCGATCTGCGATTCGCCCTTATCGGCATGCGGATGCTTCTCGGTGTGCTGCTTCGACATGGTGTGCTCCTTGACTTGAGTGATCCGAATCTGGCGATACGGCTCAAGGTCAAGCAGCAAGCCGCATGCCCCCCGCTTCCGCGAGAATCCAGTCCCGGAACAACTCCATGGCCGGCGCCATGTGTCGCGATTTCAGCCGGGTCAGCCAGTAACTGCCGGTGCTCACTTCAGTGTCGAACGGGCGCATCAGCAGCCCGTTTTGCAGTTCGCGCCCGAACATGCACGGCGGCGCGAGCGCTACGCCCGCGGCTTGCATGGCCGCTTCCACCATCAACCGCGACGAGTCGAACACCGGACCGTTGATCGTCCACGGCTCGAGTCCGGCAGCGTCGAGCCATAGGCTCCATTCGTCGGCGCGATATGACCGCAACAGCGTTTCTTTGACTAGGTCGCCTGGCGTGGCGAGCCGTCTGGCAATCTCAGACGCACACAGCACGCTCAGCGGCGCGTCGAGCAGCAATTCGTTGTGGGTGCCAGGCCAGATCCCCTCGCCGAAGCGAATCGCGAAGTCGAGTCCCTCCGCCGCGAGATCGACAAGATTGTTGTGGGTCAGCAGACGCAACTCGACAAACGGATGCGCGTCACGGAACGATTTGAGCCGCGGCATCAGCCAGCCGACCGCAAACGTGCCGACGACACCCACCGTCAGCACCTCATGAAAATGCCCACCCTCGAACTGCTTAAGCACGCTTTCGATGCGTCCGAAGGCGTCGCTCAGCACCGGCAGCAGCGCGCGGCCTTCGTCGGTGATGCCGAGTCCGCGCGGCAATCGCTTGAAGAGGGTCGTTCCGAGCCGCTCTTCGAGCATGCGGACCTGCTGGCTGACGGCGGCCTGGGTGACGTTCAGTTCGAGCGCTGCGCGCGTGAAACTCAGATGGCGTGCCGACGATTCGAACGCGCGCAGTGCATTAAGTGGGAGATGAGGACGCATAGGATCCAGACAAAAGATTTTCTTTACCCTGAGCCAAATTATCCTCGTTTGTCAGACGCTCGCAAAGGGAAGATAGTCGCGCTCTGCCGGAGACGCTTGCACCCTCTATCCGCGAGCCACGAAGTCACGATGAGATGAAATGACCCTGATGACCTGCTTCGAACATCGCCGTTCATTGTTGCGGCTTGCCGCGACGCTGCCATTCGCGCTGGCCCTGGGTGCCCGGGCCGCGCAACCGCCGAAGGCGGACTCCCCTGAAGCGCAGCTTGCCACGCTCGAACAATCGTCCGGCGGCCGCCTCGGTGTGTTTGCACTGAATACTGCCGATGGCAAGCAGATCGGTTACCGTGTCGATGAGCGCTTCCCGTTTTGCAGTACATTCAAGGTGATCCTGATCGGCGCGATTCTCGCGCGCAGCACGCAGGTGAGCGGGCTTTTACAGCAGCGCATTCAATACTCGCAAAGCGATGTGGTGCATTACTCAGCGGTGACGGCACAGCACGTCGGCGATGGCATGACGGTGGGCGAACTATGCGTGGCAGCCATTCAGCACAGCGATAACACGGCCGCCAATCTGCTGATCAAACTGCTCGGTGGACCGCAGGCCGTCACCGCGTATGCTCGGTTGACGGGCAATCCGGTGTTCCGGCTGGACCGGATGGAAACTTCGTTGAACGATGCGGTTCCCGGCGATCCGCGCGATACGGCGACGCCCGCCGCGATGGCGCGCAGCCTGCAAACGTTGACGCTCGGGGAGGCGCTCCCGGTGCAGCAACGCACGCAGTTGCTCGACTGGCTGCGCGGCAACCAGATGGGCTCGAAGCGGATCGGCGCGGCGCTTCCCGCGGGCTGGAGCATGGGTGACAAGACCGGCACCGGCGATTACGGCACTGCCAACGATCTCGCGCTGATCTGGCCGCCGTCGCGCCCGCCAATCCTCCTCGCCATCTATCAAACGCAACGCGAGCAGGATGCGAAGGCTCGCGACGACGTGATCGCGGCGGCTGCGCGCATTGTTGTAGGCGCGATGGGGTAAATCCACTGCGCGCACACGCAAGCCGGCGTGGTGCGGTTAGACAGGCGCGGGTGCCGTGTCAAACCACATCACGCAGGTTCGACCTCAACCGCAACCGACTTGCGCAACCGCACCGGAATCGACTTCGCTGCTGGCACGAGGCTCGATTTCGCGTGGTGGTAAAGCGGGATCAGCGGATTGCATTCCGGGTAGTAGCCCATCATGCAGCCCTGCGGGATGTCGAACGCATGCACACGCATGCCGTCGAGCTCACGCGTCACGCCATCGTGCGACACGGTGGAAATACACACCGCATCGCCTTCTTCAAAGCCGAGCCGCGTCAGGTCGTCACGATGCATCAGCAGCACCTCGCGCGTGCCGGTCACGCCGCGAAAGCGGTCGTCCAGACCGTACACCGTGGTGTTGAACTGGCTGTCGCCGCGGGTCGTCATCAGACGCAACACATCCGGACCGGTGGACGGCATATCCGCGTCCTCGTCGAGCGTCTCCGGCACGATGAAATTCGCCTTGCCGTTGGGCGTTTTCCACTTCCGCTCGCAAGCGGGAATGGGCCGGTGAAAACCGCCAGGCTGCCAGAAGCGCTCGTTGAAATCGCGGAACTGATCGGGATAGGTCTGCTCGATTGCGTCGCGAATCTTCGCGTAGTCGTCCACCCACGCGTCCCAGTCCACCCGCGGATTGCGCGGCAGGAGCGCGTTGGCCAGGCCCGCGACGATGGCCGGCTCCGAGAGCAGCATCTCGCTTGCAGGCTCCATATAACCGTGCGAACCGTGAACGCAGGCCGTGCTGTCCTCGACGCTAACCGCCTGGTCGCCACTCGCCTGGCGGTCGATCTCGATGCGCCCAAGGCACGGCAGCAGGTACGCCACCTCGCCGTGAATCAGATGGCTGCGGTTGAGCTTGGTCGCAATCTGCACGGTGAGCCGTACCTTGCGCCACGCCGGGTCCATCACATGATGATCGGGGGTCGCCACCTGGAAGTTGCCGCCGAGTCCGATGAACCCCTTTACCTTGCCATCGAGCACGCCCTGACACGCTTCGACGGTACTCATGCCTTTATCGCGCGGCGGCTCGAAGCCGTACAGTTCCGCGAGCTTGTCGAGCGGGGCGAGTTCCGGCTTCTCGGTGATGCCCACGGTGCGCTGCCCCTGGACGTTCGAATGGCCGCGAATCGGACAGATACCTGCCCCGGGCCGCCCGATATTGCCGCGTAACAGCAGCAGATTGGTGAGCATCTGTACGTTATGCACGCCGCTGCGGTGCTGGGTAATCCCCATGCCATACAGCACGATCACCGCTTTGGCGCGGGCGTATTCGCGGGCGGCTGCTTCGAGCGTGGCGCGGCTCAGATGCGCGTGACCTTCGATCTCTTCCCAGCTCGTCGCACGCATGGCCGCGGCAAATTCGTCAAAGCCATGCGTGTGCTCCGCGATAAAGGCTGCGTCGAGCACGCGCGGGGCGCCGCTCTGCTGCGCTTCGTCATCCCATTCGATCAACAGTTTGCACAACCCCGCCACCGCCGCGGCGTCGCCGCCCACTTTGACCTGGTGATACTGAGTGCTGATTTGTGTCGCGCCGGGTGTCAGCATCTCGAGCGGTGACTGCGGATTGGCGAATTCGACGAGGCCGCGCTCCCTGATCGGATTGAACGTGATGATTTCCACGCCGCGTTTGCGCGCATCCTGCAACTGGTGCAGCATGCGTGGCGCGTTGGTGCCGGTGTTGTGGCCGAAGAAAAACAGACAGTCGGCTTTCTCGAAGTCGGCGAGCGTGACCGTGCCAACAGGCGCGCCAATCGCCGGCACGAGACCCACGGAGGTGCTCTCGTGACACATGTTTGAACTGTCCGGCAGATTATTGCTGCCATACATGCGCGTGAGAAGTTGATACATGTACGAGGTTTCGAGCGAAGCGCGACCGGACGCGTAGAACACCACCTCCTTGGGATCCATCGCACGAAGCTCGCTGGCGATGTCGGCAAACACGTGCTCCCATGTTGTCGGCACGTAGCGGTCGCTAGCTGGGTCCCAGCGCATCGGCGCGCCGAGGCGTCCTTGCGATTCCAGTTCAAACCCGGACCACGATTCCAGCTCGCTCAGCGTATGCGTCTCGAAGAACTGCGCGTCGACACGTTTGTTGGTGATCTCCCAGGCCGTGGCCTTTGCGCCGTTCTCGCAGAACTCGAACAGGTGCGGGTCGGCGGGCTTCGCCCATGAACAGCTCACGCAGGCAAAGCCGTCCGGTTTGTTCTGATGCATCAGGACCTGCGTGCCGTGCAGCGCAACGTGCTCCTGGACGAGGATCGAGGTCACCGCCTTCACCGAGCCCCAGCCGCCTGCGGGGCGCGAGTATTCCTTGATCGGGGTATCTGTGCTCATGGTGGCTCCTGCGCATTGGATTGGATGTAAACATCGGCACAAGAATGCCCGCAAGAAGTGGGCCGCCGCTGTCTATCGCGCCCGGGGACAATCGCGTTGCATGTGTATCGAGCATGACCCACGTCCATCAGTCGTCGATCGACCACTCAGCAGGTTGAACGCTCATGCTTGCCATGTGTGCCATTGCCCGTTCGACCGTGTCACTGCGTTCGGGGGCGTGCCAATGCACCTGGAAGCGCTCCTCGAGGACACCGTTCGCCGGATCCATCCGCAAACCGCGCGACGCCACCCGGCAATGCAGGCGTTCGAGTTCATCGAGCCATCGTGTCCGTTCGCCGGACGCAGGGTCGTAGCGGATGGTGAGCGAAGCGCGCAGATTGCGCGGCAGCCGGTGTTCGATTTTGGCGAGCATGCTTAGCACAAACATCCCCAGCACGATCCCGATCACGGCGAGTGCAATCTGTCCGCCGCCGGCGCACAGCCCAACCACCGTAACGAACCACAGCGTCGCCGCAGTCGTCAGGCCGGTGACCAGACCGTCCTTGCGCAGGATCGCGCCCGCGCCGATAAAACCGACGCCCGAGAGGATACCGAGCGGCAGACGCATGAGGTCGAGCACCGCAAACGACCCCTCGGGCTTGCCCGCCTGCGAGAGCAGCACGTTCATTTGCAGCATCGCGAGGCAAGCGGCGAGACATACGAGCATGGTGGTACGCAGGCCTGCCGCTTTGCCCGATTCGCCGCGATTCAGGCCGAGCAGGGCGCCGGCCAGCAGCGCCACCGCGAGGCGGATGGCGACGTCCTGCCACGCAGGGATGAACGGCATTGGCGTCATGAAGAGGGTTTCCGCTAAACGAAAATCTGGGCGAAGGCGTAACCCTGCAGATGCAATGCGTATGCCACGTCGTAGCTAAAACGGACTGCCGCGTTCTTTCGGCATGCTCGGGAACAACCGTTGCTCGTTGCTCGCTAAACGCTCCCACGTTCGAAGCTGATCGCCGAGCGCAAAGGGGAGCGGCGAAGAAAGCCTCTATACAGGGAAGTATGCAGAATGGCGCGACACAAAGCCGACGTAGCCGATGATGAGTTTGAAATCTTCGCGAGTTACCACAGCACGGGAGACGGCCGATATATCGGTGGCCTAAAGGTTATCCGCAAGGCCGACCGAAGGATCCTGTTTCCGTTCGAAGGCGCACCGCAGATCGGACCCTACGAGAGCGCGGATGAAGCACGCCACGCCGCGATCGAGTACGGCCGCTCGATTGTTGCGGCCGACCGGGCCGCGCCGGAGCCTTGATGGGCGTGCCAAAGAAACGTTTGATCCACCGCGGTTGCGCGCCTTCAAAATACGCGCGTTCGAAACACACTCAAGGCATCCCGCCCAGTGACGGAGAAATCGTGCTGCCGCGATTCGCTTCGTCGGGGTGCTCATCGGGCACGGTCGGTCGCACGGAAACGGGTGCATGACGCTTGTAGCAAGCGTCTATCGAGCCGTCGATGAGACATTGCTGGAACGCATCGGCAGCGCTCTTGCTGGCGAACGAATACAGCGTGCGTTCGACCTGCAGTTCCGTGTCAGATACGCGGATCGTCGTGATGGGGGAGTCGGCCATGACGTTCTCCTTTTTACAAAGTCGATGATGAATTTGCTGCAACCCCCGTGCCCGGTGTGCCGGTTTCGAGCGCGATCAAGCGGTCCGGATGTTGCTGTAATGCTTATGTCGTCATCTACAGGAGGTTGTGATGCAACACGATTCGAAGCCCCAAAATGCAGGGCCGCGCGATGAGGACGAGTCGCAACGCGATACACGCACAGCGGCACAAAAGGAAGAGGCGGAGCGTACTGATCCGCGACGCACGAGCCAACGCCCGAAGCAGACCGCCGAGGTGCCGCTCGGCACGGGTGAGCATGCCGAGCCGCCGGGAGGCGGTGGCCGCGAGGCGCAACGCGTGTCGCCTGACAAGCAGCGCGGCCATTGATTCACAGCGGACTCACATCACGGCGAGCGGGCCCCCGCAAGGGGGCTCACAGCCAGGTTGCTAAAAGCAGCGCTCACAGCACTACTTGCACTCCAAGCTCCACCACACTTTCCCCATCTAGTCCGTAGTATTCGGCGCTCGAGGCCGAATGAAACGACATTGCTGCAAATAGCGATTTGCGCCAGTCCCGCATGGCATCGCCGGGATGTCCCTTGACGACTTCTTCGCGCGGCAGAAAGAACGTGGTGTGCCTGGGCTCATAGCGCCAGTCGCCGAGCCGCCCATTGAGCGAGGCGAGCAGCGTGGGCAGATTGGGCCGCTCGACAAAGCCATGCCGAGCCACGACCTCGTAGCAGCCGTGGCCGAGGTCGCGCGTCTCGATACGGGTCTTTTCATCGACCCGGGGAGCAGACTCCGAGAGGTTGGTGAAGAAGATCGAGGTCCGATGCAGCACGCGGTTATGGCGCACATTGCTGCGCAGCGCGGCCGGTGTCATGCCACGCAGATTGCCCGGATAGACCGCAGTCCCCGCCACGCGCGCGGGCGGTTCCGCATCGCCCAGCGTTTCCGCCAGAAAGGCCTCTAGCGTCGCCGTCTTCGCGGCGCGCTGCGCCTCTGCCTCACGGCCGCGCTGCCAGGTGGTCATCAGCACGAACATCACTGCGCCGATCGTGACGGGAAACCAGCCGCCTTGCGGAATCTTGGGCACGTTGGCCGCCACCAGCAGGCCGTCTACCACTAGCAGCGGCACGCTGACGGCCGCCATCGCAAGACGCGGCCAATGCCAGACATGCCGCGTCAGACTGATCATCTGGATCGTGGTGGTCAGCATCGTCAGACCGACAGCAATGCCATAGGCGGAGGTGAGCTTCGCGGACGAGCGAAACGCCAGCACCAGAAACATCACCGCCGCAAACAGGATCAGGTTGACCGCCGGCACATACACCTGGCCGCGCTGCTCACGCGAGGTTTCCACCACCCGCATGCGCGGCAGGAAACCGAGTTCGATCGCCTGGCTCGTCATGGAGAAAGCACCGGAGATCACCGCCTGAGACGCGATCACGGTGGCAAGCAGCACAATCACGATAGTGGGGATCAGTGCCCAGCCTGGCGCCATCGAGAAAAACGGCTGGTCCTTGGGGCCGGCCTCGTAAAGCAGCGTGGCGCCCTGACCGAAATAGCCAAGGATGATCGAAGGGAACACCACGATCAGCCACGCCACGCGAATCGGCCGGCGTCCGAAATGGCCGATATCGGCGTACAACGCCTCCGCGCCGGTCAGCGCGAGAATCACTGCGCCAAGGATCACGAAGGCAATCGTCGGGCGCTCCTGCACGAGGTGTAACGCCCACCAGGGCGACAGCGCACTCAGCACCTGCGGATGCTGAGCGATCCGGTAGATGCCGAGTCCGGCGAGCCAGAGGAACCACAGCGTCATGACCGGTCCGAACCACCGTCCGACCGTCGACGTGCCGCGCTTCTGGAACAGGAAGAGCGCAATCAGGATTGCGACGGCGCCGGGCACGACCAGTGGGGCAAACGCGTGATCGATCTGCGGCAGCCCTTCGGCCGCGGACAGCACAGAGACGGCGGGGGTGATCATCGAATCGCCGTAGAACATGGCTGCACCGAACAAGCCGACCAGCAGGAGGATACGACGCGCCGGGTTGCCGTCCCTGTCGCAGCCTGCGCGCACCAGCGCCGTGAGCGCCACGATACCGCCTTCGCCCTGGTTGTCTGCACGCATCACATAGCAGACGTATTTCAGCAGCACGACGATCACGACGGCCCAGACGATGGTCGACAGGACACCCATGACGATCAGTTGCGTGCTGGCCCCGGCGTCGAGCACTCCCTGGCGGAATGCATAGATGGGGCTGGTGCCGATGTCGCCGAACACCACGCCGAGCGAGCCCAGTATGAGGCTCGAGGTGCCGGGGCGAGGGCGGGGTTGGTCTGTGCTGCGTCCAGCAGCAGCGTCGCGGGCCATCGGGCGAGACTCGGTGGAAGAAGTTGACATGGCGCGGCTTGCAAATCTCCTGTGCGCACGGTGGTTACCGGCATCAATGGAATGCGGTAGCAAGACGTGTTCCCCCGGCGCGACGAACCTGCCCTGACGGGTCGACGCGGTGGCGCCGAGGCAAGCTCATGGCGGATCTGGCGAGCGAGGGGGGCGTACCGTGGCCCATGAGCAGGCGCGTTTTGTGCGGCACAACGAGGGTTGCTGGACACATCCTGGAGTCGACCATGTATAACGATGCCGAATACGCGCGGGACATCGCAAACGAACAGTACGAGGTTTTCAAACTGGATCCTCGCGACTGGGTGCCGAACAATTCCAGGCTGCCGGTCGTGATCTACCGGCGCGCCTTACGCGCCGACAGCGGTGACCTTGCATCCGCCTTCGAAATTCTCTTCGAGCGTAACGACTGGCCGCCGCAGTGGCGCGACGGTATCTTCGACTATCACCATTTCCACGCTACCGCCCACGAAGTGCTGGGCATCGCCTCGGGGTCAGCCGAGGTGATCGTGGGCGGCCCTGGCGGGCGCGTCGTGAAAGTCGCTGCTGGCGACGCCATGCTGCTACCGGCGGGCACCGGCCATTGCCTGCAGGCCTTCTCGGGCCGTTTTCAGGTGGTGGGCGGCTATCCCGCTGGCCAGCACTGGGATATCCGCCGTGAGGCACTGACGCCCGCCGAGCGCGCAACCATGGACGCACTGCCGTTCCCGCCACGCGACCCGCTCGACGGCACCCACGGCCCGGTGGTCGAGCACTGGCTGCATGCGGCTTGAACTGACAGCTGTCGCAAGCTTTGAAAGCTGCGTTGCGGCGACAGGCAGGGCGTTGCGACGATTGTTGCGGGCCCGGCGCCTAGTCGTTGCACGCCATACAGTTGGCTATTACCGCATATCGGCGCATGATCGGACGGTCGGCCGCCACTGGGCCGTTTAAGATGGGCTGTCCCTCATGCAGGGCGCCCGTAGCCGGCCGCCCCATGCCGGTCGCTCCGGGCAAGCCTGGCTGTCGGCCCGTTTCCGCAGGAATGTTCAATTGCAGCGCGTCACTTCGACGTCGCCCTTCGTAGAACAGGAGCTTCCCATGCAAAACAATCCCTCCCTCGATAAGCTGTGTATCGACACAATCCGTACGCTATCGATGGACGCCGTGCAAAAGGCGAATTCCGGCCACCCCGGCACGCCAATGGCGCTGGCCCCGGTGGCTTATCACCTGTGGCAGAACCATCTGCGCTATGACCCCGACGAGCCGCTGTGGCCCAATCGCGACCGCTTCGTGCTGTCGGTGGGGCACGCGTCGATGCTGCTGTATTCGCTGCTGCATCTGACGGGGGTGAAGGCCGTCGACGATGACGGCAAGCCGACCGGCAGACCCGCTGTGTCGCTCGACGACATCAAGCAGTTTCGCCAGCTCAACAGCAATACACCGGGGCACCCCGAATACCGCATGACGACCGGCGTCGAAACGACCACCGGGCCGCTCGGCCAAGGTCTCGGCAACAGCGTCGGCATGGCGATGGCGGCGCGTTTCTACGAGACCCGCTTTAACCAGTCCGATGCGCCGCTGTTCGATTACCGCGTCTACGCGCTGTGCGGCGACGGCGACATGATGGAAGGCATCTCGCACGAAGCGGCTTCGCTCGCGGGCCATCTGCAGTTGTCGAACCTGACATGGATCTACGACAGCAACCGCGTGACGATCGAAGGACACACGGATCTTGCCTATAGCGACGACGTGGAAGCGCGTTTTCACGGCTACCACTGGCATACGGTTCACGTCACCGACGCGAACGACGCCGCCGCGCTCGAAGCCGCCTTCAACGAGGCGAAAAGCGTCACCGACAAGCCGACGCTGATCGTGGTGAACAGCATCATCGGCTGGGGCGCGCCGAAAAAGCAGGACACGTCGGCCGCACACGGCGAGCCGCTCGGCGACGAAGAAGTCGCCGCCGCCAAGCGCTTTTACGGCTGGCCCGAAGACAAGAAGTTCTATGTGCCGGATGGCGTGATGGCGCGCTTTGCCGAAGGCATCGGTGCACGCGGCAAGGCGGCGCGCACTGATTGGCTCGCGAAGCTGGATACGTATGGCAAAAAGTATCCCGATCTCGCGCGGGAGTTCGCTCAGATCGAAGCGCACGAACTGCCGGATGGCTGGGACGCCGACATCCCCACTTTCGAGCCGGACGCCAAGGGCATCGCAACGCGCGAGTCCTCCGGCAAGGTCCTCAACGCGATTGCCGCACGCCTGCCGTGGCTCATTGGCGGCGCGGCCGATCTTTCGCCGTCCACCAAGACCAATCTGAAGTTCGAAGGGGCGGGCAGCTTCGAGCACGATAGCTACGGCGGCCGCAATCTGCACTTCGGGATTCGCGAGCATGCCATGGGGGCCGCGGTGAATGGCCTCGTGCTATCGAACCTGCGTGCTTACGGCTCGACGTTCCTGATTTTCAGCGACTACATGAAGCCGCCGATCCGGCTGTCGTCCATCATGGAAGTGCCGGCCATCTATGTGTTCACGCATGATTCGATCGGTGTCGGCGAAGATGGTCCGACCCACCAGCCGATCGAACAGCTGGCATCGCTGCGCGGCGTGCCGGGTCTGACGGTGTTTCGGCCTGCGGACGCCAATGAGGTGGCCGAGACGTGGCGCATTGCATTGTCGAGGCCGCGCCATCCGTCGTGCATCGTGCTGACCCGTCAGCCGCTGCCGACGTTCGACCGCACGAAATACGGTTCGGCCGAAGGGGTGCGCAAGGGCGGCTACGTGCTGGCCGATGCCGCCGACGGCAAGAAGCCGCAAGTGCTGCTGCTCGCAACCGGCAGCGAAGTGTCGATCTGCGTGGACGTGTACGAGAAGCTGAAGAGCGAGGGCATTGCAGCGCGCGTGGTGTCGATGCCGGCATGGGATATTTTCGAGTCTCAGGACGACGCTTATAAAGACTCCGTGCTTCCGCCTGACGTGGACGCGCGCGTTTGCGTCGAACAGGCTGCCGAACTCGGCTGGGACCGCTATGTGGGTCGACTCGGCGCGAAGGTTGTCATGCATACGTTCGGTGCGTCCGCGCCGTTGAGCGAACTGAAGAAAAAGTTCGGTTTCACACCGGAGCATGTCTACGACGCGGCGAAACAGCAGATTGCGCGGGTGCAGAAGAAGTAGATACGCCGGGTTATAACGACAAAGTACGGCGAAGACATTCAGGCGGCCCGCTTATGGGCCGCCTGAAAAAGTTGCCGTTAGTTGGCCCAGCAACGCTCACCATAAGGGCCGGGATGGGTGCCGGGAGGGCAGATCAACCCCGTTCTCGCGCTTTCGACGCATCCAGCGAGCGAGATCAGCGCAACGCCACATAACACCAGCAATAGGGTTCTCGGGTTCTTTTTCATTTCTTTCTTCGAAAAATTGAGGCAGCCCACGATGCCTGGGATAACCAGGTATTGAGCCACTTCGTCAAGTTAGGGCTAGCCGCCATTCGCGGTCAGTGCCGCGGCTTTCAGTTCCGCACTTGCCTGATCGAGCAGCCGTCTCGCGTTCTCGGCATGACCGTTCAGGTTATAGCCGTGCGCGTTCTGCGCAGACAGAATCGACTGGTTCGCCTGACCAATAAAGTACTGGGCTCGTGCAATATCAGGATGCACTCCAGGCGCGACGTTTTGCTCTGGCGGAGGCATTTGTGCCATGGCAGTCGTGCTGAAGCATGAGCAGGACATTGCCGTAAATATTATGGATAACGAAGCACTTACGATTGAAGAATTTACTTTATATGTTTTCATCTTTCTACTTCCTTTCACTAAACATGCTACGTGTTGGCGGATAGCGTGCTATATCCGCAAACGCATCTCCTGATGCGATGTTTTGTGGGCACGCTTCGACATAAACGGTTCAAGCCGGCGATCCCGTCGCTGAAATTTGTAACAACTGTTTCGGCGTCGGTTTGCACGGAGTCCGGACCGATGTGTCGGGATCGGCATGGCTTGGGTTCCGTCACGAATGTCCACACCCATAACACCTCGCGTACCGGTTTATTCCCGGTGAATCGCACCGATGTGCATCGGCGGTGGAGAGTGCTATTGGTCCGACGGAATAAGGATGATTGGGCAAGCGTTTCGAGGTACGTCACTCGATCCGCTGCCTTGTAGTAGAGATGTGTGCTACAGCGAGGGAGCTTTCTTTACCGATGCGGTCTAATTCGCCGGAATCGTCACAACCGGTGCCTTGGTGCTGGTGTCGGCCTCGGCGAGTGCCATCAGGTTCTGCACCACCGTGAAGGCGTATTTCGAGTCGAAATCGTTGCGCTCGACCCAATACGCCGAGGCGCCGTAGTTGACCACCACGTAGGCCTCCGCAGGCGGCTTCTCGCCCGAATGCACGATGATGGTCGGCCGCGTTTCGCCGCCGATCAGGCCCACGGTCGGCTTGGTCGCGCCGCTGCTGATCTGCTCGAGGGGTACCTGTACCTGCGCGCCGAGATCGGTCAGGATGCCGAGCACCGAGCGGGTCACCATGGGAATCCGGTCCCCTCGCTCAGAGGACGGTCCATAGACGATCTGATAGGTACGCGTATTCGGCGCGAGATTGAGCAACCGGCGCACGCGCGCGAGGTCAGCGACGATTTGTGGCGACACGCCGCTGGTCGCCGCGCCCATCGCCAGATATACGCTGCCCTTACCATTTTCCTGGCGCGATTCCACGTTGAGCTCGCCGGCCATCTGCAGGCGTCTGAGCGCCTGCAGCAGCTCGAAGAAGCCAGGGGCGCCCGCGGCACTGTCGCCGCCGAGCGCGCTGCCGTTCTGCAGTCCGCCAATCGATTGCGCGGTGATGCGCAAGAGCAGATCGATCGGGATGCCGCCTTCGGCAAGCGGCAATACCAGTTCAGGCGCAAGCGGCCGGATGTAGGCCGAGGCGAACGCTTCGCCGGTGGTTGGCGAGAAGGTGAAGGTGGGGTGGTTCGAGTAAGAGACGCTGCCGGTGGCGAGCGCATAGTTCGGCTCGCTACCCGAGCCGACGTTGCCGGTCGCGCCGATGGTGGAGTCGAACTGGTAAGCCGCAATGATCGAGCTGACCGTCAGGAACGCGGGGGCGTCGCCGTAGCGCAGCCCGACGACTGCGGCGAGGATCTCGCGTTTCTTCGCATCGCCGAGCGCTCTCGCGTAATCGACCTGATCGGCTCGCAATCGGGTAGGGCCTACATGGACGCATGCAGTGGTGAGGCAGGCTGTGCAGAGAACCGCGAGAACCGAAGCTTTTGTCATCATGGAGCGCGAGGGCGGTGCGGGCCGCGTGGGAAATTGGCATCGCAGGCGCTGTAGCAGAGCGTATGCCTGATCGGGGGTTTTTAGCGCAAGCGTCCGTGGTGTGGGGATCCGGCAGTGCTGACAAGTAGCTTGCACCGCTGCGCGCAGCGTAGATTCCACAGATGAATGCAATATTTGCAGCGTGCGAAGTTCAAGGGAGGTGAAACGGGCAACCAGCGATTCCTTTAGACTGGGATAAGGGAAGGCCCAATGGTTCGTCAACCTCTCATTGCTTCTGAATCGACTCGATGCCCGCAACCTCCGCAGAGGATCTGATCGTTGCCCGCCCGCATGGCCTCTATTGTCCGCCCGGCGACTTCTACATCGATCCCTGGCAGCCGGTCGACCGTGCGGTCATCACCCACGCGCACTCCGATCACGCTCGCTGGGGTCACACACACTATCTGGCCGCGCAGCCAGGCGCGGGCGTTCTGCTCTCACGGCTGCCCGGTATCGATCTTCAAACCGCCACATATGGCGAGCGTCTTGACATCAACGGCGTAACGGTCTCGCTGCATCCTGCGGGCCATGTACTCGGTTCGGCGCAGATACGAGTCGAACATCGCGGCCGCGTGTGGGTCGCCTCCGGCGACTACAAACTCGATTCCGATCCGACCTGCGCTCCGTTCGAGCCGGTACGCTGCGACACCTTCATCACCGAGTCGACGTTCGGACTCCCAATCTATCGTTGGGAACCGCCGCGAACCGTATTCGAGAGCATCGACTCGTGGTGGCGGCATAACGCTTCCGAAGGGCGCGCGTCGGTGTTGTTCTGCTATTCGTTCGGCAAGGCGCAGCATCTACTCGCGGGTGTCGACGCGGGCATTGGTCCGATTTTCTGTCACGGTGCACTCGAACCGATCAATAGCGCGTACCGTGCCGAAGGCGTCGCGTTGCCGCCGGTGCGACTGGCCAGCGAGATTTCCGCCAAGGACAAAACAGTCTTCAAACAGGCGCTTATCGTCGCACCACCCTCGGCACAAGGCAGCGCGTGGTTGAAACGCTTCGGCGACTATAGCGATGCATTTGCGTCGGGCTGGATGCGTTTGCGCGGCGCCCGGCGCAGACGCGGCGTCGACCGCGGCTTCGTGCTGTCCGATCATGCGGATTGGCCGAGCCTGCACACTGCGATTCGCGAGACGGGAGCCGAGCGCGTGATCGTCACGCATGGCCAGGTGGAACCGATGGTGCGCTGGCTGCGCGAACAGGGCCTCGAAGCAGGCGCCTTCGCAACGCAATACGGCGACGAAGCGCTTGAAGATGCTGCAAACGCGGCTGAAGCCGCCACCCCAGTCGCATCCGATTCATCGTGAGCCGTGCGCCATGAAACGATTTGCCGCGCTCTACACCGCGCTTGATGCCACCACCTCGACGCACGACAAGCTCGAAGCGCTGACCACCTATTTCAGCGCGGCGGCGCCAGAGGACGCTGCGTGGGCCTCGTACTTTCTGGCGGGCGGCAAGCCGCGGCAGTCGGTCCCCACGCGCCTCCTGCGCGAAATCGCCTGCGAGCGCGCTGCCTTACCGGCATGGCTCTTCGAGGAGTCGTACCAGGCGGTCGGCGATCTGGCCGAGACCATCGCGCATATTCTGCCGCCGGCGCAACGCATCTCGGAGCTGGGGCTCACGCAGTGGATCGAGCAACGCGTGCTGACCTTGCGCGGCATCGCGCCGGAAGAACTGCGCACGCGGCTCCTCGCTTACTGGGACGAACTCGACTGGGGCGGGCGGTTTCTGTTGACCAAGCTGATCGGCGGTGGCTTTCGGGTTGGCGTGGCACGGCAACTGGTGGTGCGTGCGCTCGCCGAAGTGGCAGGCGTCGACCATAAACGCATCGCACAGCGCATGGTGGGCTGGACCGATTCGCAACAAAAGCCCGATGCCGCACGCTATCTTCGCCTGATTGCGCCGGAGCCCACCCATGCGGCAAATGGCGAGGCGACGAACGAAGCGGAGCAGGGCGCGCTCCTCAATGCAGCGAACGATAGCGATCTCGGCCTACCGTATCCATTCTTTCTCGCGCATCCACTACAGGCCGAACCGCAGACGCTGGGCGACCCGCAGCACTGGCAGATCGAATGGAAGTGGGACGGCATTCGTGCGCAGCTGGTCAAACGTGCCGGTCAGGTATGGCTCTGGTCGCGCGGCGAAGATCTGATCACCGCGCGCTTTCCCGAAGTGACGTCGCTGGGTGAGGCACTGCCGGATGGCTTCGTGCTCGACGGTGAAATTCTGGCGTGGGAACCCGATGCATTGGCGCCGTTGCCTTTTGCCCGGCTGCAACCACGCATCGCCCGTAAGACACTTACGAAAAAAATCCTCGCCGATTCGCCCGCCACGTTCCTCGCCTACGATCTGCTCGAAGCGCACGGCAACGATTTGCGCATGACGCCGCTCGCGCAGCGCCGCGCACAACTCGAAGCGCTTGCGGTTTCGCTTGACGGTGCGCAGATCCGCGATCTGCTGCGAGTCTCGCCGTTGGTAGCGGCGCGAGACTGGACCACGCTCGCGCAATTGCGCGATGAAAGCCGGGCCCGCGGCGTAGAAGGCTTGATGCTGAAGGAGCGTCAGTCGATGTACGGCGTGGGGCGCACCAAGGCGTCGGGCACGTGGTGGAAATGGAAGATCGATCCCTACGCGGTCGATGCCGTGCTGGTCTATGCACAACGCGGACACGGTCGGCGCGCGAGTCTCTACACCGATTTCACCTTTGCCGTGTGGGACGAAGCCGATGGCGTGCGCACACTGGTGCCGTTTGCCAAGGCATATTCCGGTCTCACCGACGAAGAGATGCGTCAGGTCGACGCGATCGTACGCAAGACGACGATCGAGAAGTTCGGCCCCGTGCGCAGCGTGACGCCTACGCTCGTGTTTGAAATCGGCTTCGAAGGTATTCAGGCGAGTCCACGACACAAGTCGGGCGTGGCGGTGCGCTTTCCGCGCATGCTGCGCTGGCGCACCGACAAGTCGATCGAAGATGCCGATTCGCTGGCAATGTTAAAAGGCTTTATCGACGATCGCTCCGCCTGACGCGAACCGACTCGGGATTTTCCCTGAGCGCCATGCCGGATGCGTCGCGTGGTGGCCTTGGTTGCGCGCACAAGGGGTTTCCCAGGGTGGTCAGCTCCGGTGCATTTTGGTACTTGTGCACCTTTGGACCGGTTGCTTCGCCTGTGCGCGGCACTATCAGGATCGAATCTTGCAAACGGGATCCAATGTGCCCGCTCGTGGCACAGGGGAGAACGCAGTGAATGCAGACGACGAAATCAACGATAACGATGACGTGGTGGTGTGGCGGCCGATCGGCGCAGCGATGGCATCGCATCGCCGCGTGCTGGTGGTCGACGACTATCGCGAGGCGGCCGACGCGTTGCAATTGCTGCTCAATGCGGACGGTTTCGAATGCCGTGCACTCGAAGATCCTTTGACGGTCTGCGATGTGGCGGGTGAATGGCAACCGTTTGCGGTGGTGCTCGACATCAAGATGCCGGGTCTCGACGGCTTCGAACTCGCACGACGGTTGCGGGCTCATCCGGCTACAGCACATATGCTGCTGGTGGCTTGCACGGCTTTCTCGTCGGCCAACGACCGGGCTAACGCGAAGGCAGTGGGCTTCGATGCGCATTGCGCGAAGCCGCTCACGCCGCAGCGCCTGCTGCGGGTGCTGGAAGCGGCGACGACGAGCCGGGCACACGGGCCGTTGTGATTTTCCGCTGACGATTCAACACGTCTGCGAAACCTCGCCTCCAAATCCTCCTCAATCAGGCGCGTACTTAAACTCCGGCAGCGCCTCCAGCGACTTCTTCGTCGCATCGGGCAGGATCACCTGGCGGTTCTCGATCTGCAGATCGGCGAACGGCACTGCGACCAGATGCTTGTCCATTCCCAAAAACCCACCAACCGACAGGACGGCGTACGTGCTGTGGTCCCCCGGCGCGACGATCAGATCGTCGAGCGTGCCGATGTCATCCTTGTTGCGGTTGTAGACCGACGCGCCGTGCAGCTTCGAAGCGCGATAGCCGCTGCCGAGTTGCACGACGTCGGTTCGCTTCTCGGTGACCGCTTGCGGCGCTCCCTGCGCGAAAGCTCCGCAGGAGAGCAGGGCGGCGAGTACACCTGCCGCAAATTGCATCTTTGTTGTTCGTGTCATGGTGTTCACCCTCCGGGCGCCTCAGAGGCGCGTTTGGTTTAATCATGCAAAGAGACAGTACGGTCATGCCGAAGCCGCCGTGCTGATTCACGCGTATCGGGATAGAGGCAAAACGCATGCCTTCCCACCTGGCCCCAAGCAAACCGCGCATGATTAACAACGCATAGAGAACGCACAGAGGGCGCCTCAGAAAACCAGGACCATAACTTGCTTAAGTTAGCCTTTCGCACAGGCTCCCGTGCAAACACTCCCATCGTCCAAGGAAAAAACATGTCACGCGAGGCCTCCAAAACGTCTCACGCTCGCTTCGCTTCACGCATCGCCGAAGGCGTTCCTTTCCCACTGGGCGCGACCTGGAATGGCGTCGGCGTCAATTTCGCACTGTTTTCCGCGCACGCGACGAAGGTCGAACTATGTCTGTTCGACTCAACGGGCAAGGAGGAAATTGAGCGCATCGAACTTCCCGAATATACCGATGAGGTCTGGCATGTCTTCGTGCCCGACCTGAAGCCTGGTGCGATCTACGGCTACCGCGTTCATGGCCCGTACGCACCCGAGGAAGGCCATCGCTTCAATCCGAACAAATTGCTGCTCGACCCCTACGCCAAGGCGCATATCGGCGATCTGAAGTGGGGACCGGAAATCTTCGGCTACACGCTCGATCACGAGGACGGCGACCTGTCCTTCGACGAGCGCGATAGCGCGCCCTTCGTACCGAAGTGCAAGGTGGTCGACGCCAATTTCTCGTGGAGCCACCCCGAGCGCAACGCGCAGCCCTGGGAGCGCGTGATTGTCTACGAGACGCATGTACGCGGGTTCACGCAACGCCACCCCGCCGTGCCGGAAAATCTGCGCGGCACCTTCGCCGGCCTCGGTCAGCAACCGGTGATCGACTACATCAAGGGACTGGGTGTCACCACCGTCGAACTGCTGCCTATCCACATGTACGTTAACGACAGTTACCTGCTCGAAAAAGGTCTGACGAACTACTGGGGCTACAACACAATCGGTTTCTTCGCGGCTGACCCGCGTTTTTTCGCGGGTACCAATGCGTCGGTGGAAGAATTCAAGGCGATGGTCGACCGCTTCCACAACGCCAATCTCGAAGTGATTCTCGACGTCGTGTACAACCACACCGCCGAAGGCAACGAACGCGGCCCCACGATCTCGTTCAAGGGCATCGACAACGCTTCGTACTACCGTCTGATGCCGGATGAACCACGCTATTACATCAACGACACGGGTACTGGCAACACGCTGAATCTGTCGCATCCGCGCGTGCTGCAGATGGTGACCGACAGCCTGCGCTACTGGGTCAGCGAAATGAAAGTGGACGGCTTCCGCTTCGATCTCGCCACGATTCTGGGCCGCGAGCTGCATGGTTTCGATGAAGGCGGCGGCTTTCTCGATAGTTGCCGGCAGGATCCGGTGCTCTCGAGCGTTCGTCTGATCGCCGAGCCATGGGATTGCGGTCCGGGCGGCTATCAGGTGGGTGGTTTTCCGCCGGGTTGGGCGGAGTGGAACGACCGCTTCCGCGACACGACCCGCTCGTTCTGGAAAGGCGATGAGGGCATCGTGCCCGATCTTGCAAAACGCCTCACCGGCTCCGGCGACAAGTTCGACCGGCGCGGCCGGCGCCCGTGGGCGAGTGTGAATTTCATCGCGGCACACGACGGCTTCACTACGAACGACCTGGTCTCGTACAACGACAAGCACAACGAGGCCAACGGCGAGGACAACAACGACGGTCACTCCGATAACAAGTCGTGGAATTTCGGCGTGGAAGGGCCCACCGACGATCCGGATATCCGTCAACAGCGCGAACGTCAAAAGCGCAATCTGCTGGCCACCTTGCTGCTTTCGCAAGGCACGCCGATGATCCTCGCCGGCGACGAATTCGGCCGCACCCAGAAGGGCAACAATAACGCCTATTGTCAGGACAATGAGATTAGCTGGCTCGACTGGGAAGCAATCGACGACGACGGGCGAGCGTTGACGGAGTTCGTCAAAAACCTCACCACGTTGCGGCATCGCTTGCCGGTGCTGCGGCGTGGGCGCTTTCTGACCGGCGAGTACAACGCCGCGCTGGAGGTGACCGATACCCGCTGGCTGTCGCCGACTGGCGAGGATCTCTCGCAGGAACAGTGGGACGACGCGGCGATGCGCTGCTTTGGCCTCGTGATCGATGGACGCGCCCAGGCGAGCGGCATTCGCCGCCCGGCCTCCGATGCGACGCTGCTGCTGGTCCTCAACGCGCATCACGACGTGGTGAACTTCACGTTGCCGGATGTCCCCGAGGGTGATCAGTGGACCTGCCTGCTCGACACGAACATGCCGGTACGCGACGAACTGCCAGCATTTTCTGCCGGGGCGTCCTACCAGGTCACCGGCCGCTCGCTGCTGTTGTTCGCGCTCGATGCTTCGAGTCGCGCAACCCAGCGGGTGCTGGACGGGCTCGAGCAGCAGTTGACCACCGATGACCCCGGCAAAACCAGCTGAGCGCGGTGCGTAACGCCAGGTATAGGGCTTGCTGAAGATCTGAATGCAGGCACCGCCGGTGCCTTTGCATTGACCTGATTTGGCGGTGTGAGCTAGCAGAGTCGAGGCGGTGACAAAGGCAGCGGCGGTTGTTCCGATCAAGGCAACATCCTGGCAAACCCAGGCAAAGCCCAGGAGGGCAAGATGGCACAGGACCACGAACTCGAAACGAGCAGCACCGAAGCAAAGATTCGCACTCGCGCGTACTACTTGTGGGAACACGCAACCGACCCCAAGGGTACCCCGGACGAATACTGGGAGCAGGCTCGCGCTGAAGTCGAGAAGGAAGAGTCGGGCGCGGAGGGCGACTCGCATGCGGGTGTGACGGTAACGCCGACACACAAGGAATAGATGCGAGACTTCGACGATCCACGCCTGACGCGGCCGGCGACGCGTATTGCTCCGAGCGCTGCGCTGGGCATCGAGGGGCTGATCACGATGGCGGTCGGCGTGCTGGCCGTCGCCGCGCTTTACTTTGCGCGCGACGTGCTGATCCCCATCACGCTCGCGATCCTACTCAGTTTCCTCGTCGCGCCATTGGCGAATGCGCTGCTGCGTATTCGCCTGGGACACGTCGCCTCGGTGTTTGCCGCGGTGCTGCTGTCCGTCTCGGTGATCGTGCTGCTCGCCAGCGTGATCGGGACGCAACTCACCGAACTCGTCGCTAATGGACCGCATTACGAAGCCACCATCGAGCGCAAGCTCGACACCGCGCACAACCTGACCATCGGCAAGCTCGACCGGCTGATGGGCACGGCCGGTCAGGCGCTGCAGCGTGTCACCATGGAGCCGCCGCAGCAGCAGCAGCCGTCCTCGGCGCCGCCGCCGGCCTCGCGCAGTGCCGTCGCACCCTCATCCGATGCACAGGCGCCCGCGGCGATGCCGGTTGTCGTGCGGGAGCCGGTGCCCACGCCGTTCGAACTCGCGCGCCGTTTTTTGACTCCGGCCATCAGCCCGCTGGAAACCGCATTTATCGTTTTCGTCGTGACGATCGTGATTCTGCTGCAGCGCGACGATCTGCGTGACCGTGCGATTCGTCTGTTCGGCTCGCGCGATCTGCATCGCACGACGACTGTGATGGACGAGGCCGCGCGTCGTCTGAGCCGCTATTTCGTTTCGCAGCTCGGCGTGAACGCCGGGGTCGGCGTGGTGATCGGCATCGGTCTTTCTCTGATCGGCGTGCCGAGCCCGATCCTGTGGGGCATCATGGCTGCGTTATTGCGGCTCGTGCCTTATGTGGGCATCTGGATTTCGGCGGTGCTTGCCACCGCGCTGGCTGCGGCGGTGAGCCCCGGCTGGTCGATGGCGATCTGGTCGCTGGCGCTCTTTGTGAGCGTTGAGGTGCTGGTAGGGCAAGTAGTCGAGCCTTTGCTGTACGGACACAGCACAGGTCTTTCGCCGTTCTCCGTGGTAGTCGCCGCGATTTTCTGGAGCTGGATCTGGGGGCCTATCGGGCTGATCCTCTCGACGCCCTTGACCTTATGTCTGCTGGTGCTGGGCCGTCATGTGCGACGGCTCGAGTTTCTCGATGTGCTGCTGGGCGATCAGCCCGCGCTCACGCCAGTCGAAAACTTCTATCAGCGAGCGCTGGCCGGCGATCCGGATGAAGCCCTCGCGCAGGCCGAAAGTCTGCTGCGAGAGCGTTCACTGTGCGCGTATTACGACGAGGTTGCCCTCAAGGGCTTGCAACTGGCGGCCAACGATGTGCAGCGCGGCAGCGTTACCGCCGCGCAACTCGCACGGATCGAAGCCACGACTAACGATTTGGCCGAAGGGCTCGACAGTTTCGCGGATCGCGACCCCAGGCTCGATCAGCCGGACGACAACTGGGCCGCGGTAGGACCGTCGGATGAGCGATCGCGGCTCCCTGCGAACGAAGAAAGCGCCAGGCGCGAGAGCGGGTCTGGAGCAGACGCAAACCAAGGGGAGAGGGTGGCTGGCCCGGACACAAGCATGGCCGGCTTCCCCAGCGGCGAAGGCGACGAGACTCGTGTCCAGCGTGAGCGCGCCGCACACAACCGGGCCGGCCATCAGGTGCTATGCATCGCGGGGCGCGGTCCGCTCGATCAACTGGCGACCAGCCTGCTGCTGCAACTGCTCGGCAAGCACGATCTCCATTGCCGGTCGCTGCCGCACGAGGCCGCGTCGCGCACCGCCATCGACACCCTCGATCCGCTCGGGACTAATGAGTGGTTGGACGCGCTATGTCCTGTTCAGGCGCATAGCTGTATTCAGCGTCCGCCCACTTCGTCAACCATGCAGTGGACCAGGCGCAGCACGAGAGTGCGTACGCGCCA
>NZ_JAMFSB010000110.1 GCF_026225065.1 Paraburkholderia sp.
GCCGTCGGCGGCCACCGTCGCCAGGCCCACTGCCGACGCGCCGCCAGTCTTATGTTCAGCCACTGCCATCGCTCCGGTCTTTGTTGAGATCTGTATGCTCTTCATGCAGCCAGTGCCCGCGGCCAGGCGCGTTCACCTTAATGGACCCACGCGGCGGCGTGCCCTGGTTGCTGGTTTAACGCCACGCGGCGCCTTGCCATAGTTGCCGGTTTAACCGCCACGTGGCGGTGTCCCAAGGTTGCCTGGTTTAACCGCCGCCCGGCGGCCGTCCACCTTGTCCGCCACCACCACCGCCCCCGCCTGGCGGGCGTGCACCCTGTCCGCCGCCCCCGCCAGCCGGTGGGCGCCCACCTCCACCACCAGGCGGGCGTCCACCTCCACCGCCCGGTGGCTTACCACCGCCGCCCGGAGGCCGACCGCCTCCACCCGGTGGTTGTCCACCCGGTGGTTGTCCACCAGGAGGGCGTCCGCCCGGGGGCCGTCCACCTGCGCCCGGCGGCGGACCACCCGGTGGGCGGCCACCCACGTTGCCCGGCGGGCGACCGCCTGGCGGCCTGCCGCCGGGGCCACCCGGAGGCCGGCCAGGCGGGCGTCCCGCGCCAGGGCCCGGCCGTGGCGGCGGGCGATGCGCCCAGCGAGACTGATCGCGATACCACGGTCGGCCACGATAATAGTTGCCCCAATACGTCCCGATCGAGAACGTGACGATCGGCAAACCGATCGCGTTTCCATATCCCAGCACGGGGACCGGGTTGCCCTGATAAGCGTAATTGAGTCGTCCCGCATAAACCCAGCCGCGCAGATTGGGCGTCGCGACATCGCACCAGCTGTAGCCCGCGACGCACCCCATCACCGTGACCGGCAGGCCACCTGGCAATTGCGACACGACCGGGTAGTCACGTGCGGGACCGGCCCGAAGGTTCACTGAGCTATTGGTGACGGCCTGCGCCTGCGCGAACGCGGCGGCGGGCCCGAGCAACAGAGCGGCCAATCCTGCATAACAGCACTGCACCAACTGTCTTCGCATTGCGGCCTCCTCTGGCGGGGCGGTTTTGATTGTCGCTGCGTCTGGATGTCACTGCGTAAGCAAGCGTACCGCATCCCGATGAAGGTCGCAGGTCATTCGCGGGGCGATCGCAACATTTGGTAAGAAGTTTGCGAACTCGTCCTTTTTTTGAGGTCTGGCCGTTTCCAACTCAGCCGATCATTCATCGCATCACCGACCCTGCCCTGTCCGGACTGCCATGAAGATCTTCCGAATCACCGTTTTCGCGAGCTTGCTGCTCACCCACCTGCCGGCCCATGCGACCAGCTTCGATTGCAACAAGGGCCGTTCGATCACGGAGCAGCTGATCTGCCATCGAGCCGATCTGTCGAAGCTCGATGACGTGCTTGGCAAGCTGTACTGGCAAGCGCGGCGCTCCGTCTCCAACCCCAAGGCGTTCCGCGCCGACAGCGACAGTAAATGGGCCTGGCGGGAAGCGAACTGCAGCGATGAAGAATGCCTGAGAACCTGGTACACAGGGCGCATCCAGGAACTGCAGCTTTTGTTGACAAGCCTGCAGCAGGAACCTTCGAGCCAGCCGGATAAGTCCGCTCAACCGGTCACGCCGGTGCCGCGCGATGCGGGACGGCGCGAGATCGCGCATGCTCAACCGGGTAAGGAGGAGCGTAGTACCCCACTGGCTGGCACTGCGCTAGGCGGCACCCCGCTTGCGCACGCACCTTCATATCCATTGGCGCTCCAATGCACCGCAGCTAATCCGGGCGTAACGTGGCACGACCAGTGTGCGACCGTCCTGAAGCAGGACACACGCTGGCAGTATCCGCCCCACAGCGGCGACTGGTTCTGCGGCGTGGCAACGGTCGAGCAGTCACCGGCAGAACCGGTGGCGCAGCAGTGAGTACGGCGGCCGCGTCGCTCGCGTGAAAATAGCCGGCCGCCCGTTCAACGCGGCCGTCGGCAAGCTGGCGCGTCAGCATGGGCGGGACTGAAATCCGGCTGGCACGTCGATGGTGACGACGGTGACGACGGTGACGATGTTGTCGACCGCGTAGACCACGAGGCCGTACTTCTCGCCCCGATGCTCAACGATCGGAATCAGCGTGCCACACAGGTTGAAAATGTCGAATAGATGGCGTGGCGCCAGCGGCACTGGTGTGACGGCCTGGTGTGCCGTGCCAGAGAAGCGCCCCCCTGCAGGCGATCTTCAGGTCGCCGCCTATGCGCTTCACTAGCACTGCATCCGGTATATCGGCAGGAAAAGATGCCAGCTTTATAGCGGATTAACCCTGAATTTGCGAAACGTGAAGTTTTTTTGCTTTTGTTCCGCCGCAATCGTTTGCGGGCACGTTTGAGGCAAACGACCAGGCTCGAGGAGTGGCTTTGAAACCGGTGACGTGGTGACGCGAAAAAATTCGGAGTTGCACAGTTCGAAGACGCGTTTACCAACTACTCGCACGCACCTGGTCGCAGAGCTTGCCGGTCACATCGTCGTGACGCAGCGCTGCGCTGTTGATATTGACTTCACGTTTGAAGACGATCTCTTGCCCCGCAAACTCGCAAACGACCGTATCGCGGAAGGCCGTTTCGGCAAAGATCCATGTCATCTGCAGCCGTGCCGGATCGAGCCAGCAGGCGCGCGCGACCACCGGGCTGCCCATCAGGCGATAACCATGGTGCAGATCGCGACCGGGCATCTCGTTGGCGCCTTCAATCCAGCGGCCGAAGCCGGCAACGATCGCATGCTCGCCGTCCACGTCTGTCAAACGCAACGTGCATTCGCGCTCGCTAAACTCCAGTTGCAGTGCCTCGATACCCTGCGCATTCGGCTGCATCGTGAAGCGCATTTTCTCCGTGCGCGCACGCGAAGTACCACCGGAATGCGCATCCGGACCAGCTAGCAGATACGGTGCTTTCCACGCTACAGGCGCATCCTCCCGTTGCCATTCCACAAGCCGTGCCTTGAGTCGCGCATCCGCGGCGTGACCCGCAACCGGTCCATCGCGAAAGACTTCCCGGAACGCTGCCGGAAAGTAACGATCGATATAAGGCATGAGCCTCCCGCTCCCCTTGATCGCACCGGTCACTGCGAGCGTCGCACCGTGCGCGGGAAATACCAGGGCCATCTGCACGAATTTCCCGATCGCGCTGTACATGCCGTCAGGACGCGTCCACCAGTGATATCCGTACCGTCCTGACTCGACGTGTGCACGGGTCGCGGTCGCGACCCACCGCTCCGGAAGCAGCCGCTCGCCTTCCCACATGCCGTTCTGCGCGTGCAGGATGCCGAGTTTGAGCAAGTCAACGGTTTTGGCCGTGAGTCCGTTGCCGCCAGGGTTGATGCCATCCGTGCCGATGTCCCACGTTTCGCCCGTGATGCCCAAAGGCTCGAGCAGCCTCGGCTTAAGATAATCGTGCAGCGTTTGTCCCGTTACGCGGCTCAACACCGCCGACAACATGTAGCTGGCCGCGCTCGTATACAGGAACGATCCACCCGGCTGCTCAACGATAGGAATCCGGAAGAATGCTTCGATCCAGCTCGTTCCCAGCACGCGCCATTGTGCGCCGGAGGTCTCGCCGGCGTGACCCACACGCATGGTGAGCAGATCTTCAAGCGTCAAGGCCGCGAGCCGATCGCTCATGACCGCGGGAAGCGCATCCGGGAAAAACGACGCCACTTTGTCGTCAAGGCTGAAGCGCTTTTCTTCGAGCGCGAGGCCGATCGCACAAGCCGTAAAGCTCTTGGCAACCGAGTGCAGGTTACGCGGCCGGTCTGCACGATAAGGCCAACGCCACGCCTCTACCAAAACCTTGCCGTTGCGGTGGATCATCAGGGAATGCAAGTCGAGTTCCGCCGCTTCGACGGCGTCGAGAAATGCTATGACGGCGTCCGCGTCCACACCCATCGTCGACGGCTCCGCGCGACTCAGGCCATCCACGTAAGCGCCGCGATGAACGCCCTGACGAGCATCGCTCGCGCCGACTAAACCCGCTACGCCCCGATCAAGAAGAGAGTCTGACATTTTGTCTACCGATTGCATTGGGCCGTTGATACATCACCCGGACACCCGATGGGACATTCGAGCGAACATTACGCGTTATGCGTGCAACACTTCGCGCCGCGTAGCGTACAACGCGGATACGGGAACCACGAACTGATACAGATCCTTGGGGTTCGCCGGCGCAGGAATCAGTTCGATCTGCTCACCGATATCGCGTGCATCGCTCACATCGCGCAGATAACGCAGCGCCGAAAAGTCTTCCAGCGCGAAACCGACCGAGTCGAACACCGTCACCTGTGCATCGCTTTCCCGCCCGGCAACCTCGCCCGACAGCACACGCCACAACTCGACCACCGGAAAATCGGCAGAAAGCTGCTGGATATCGCCCTCGATCCGTGTCTGCGGTTCGAACTCCACGATCACCCGTGCGCCTCTCAACACGTCGGCATGCAGTTCCGTTTTACCGGGGCAATCGCCGCCAACCGCGTTGATATGCATACCCGGTTCGATCATGTCTGGCGTCAGGATCGTCGCGTTGGTCTTGTCGGCCGTCACCGTCGTGACGATATCCGCGCCGCGCACGGCCTCGGCCGCACTCGCCGCGCGGATGATCTTGAGGTCTTTCAGACCGGACAGATTACGGATCAGTTTATCGGTTGCCGCGGGGTCGATATCGAACGCGCGAACTTCGTTCACGCCAAACATCGCCTTGAACGCCAGTACCTGGAATTCACTTTGCGCGCCGTTGCCAATCAATGCCATCGATCTTGACGCGGGCCGCGCGAGGGCCTTTGCAACCAGCGCGGACGTCGCGGCGGTGCGCAACGCGGTCATGATCGTGAATTCGCTCAATAGCACCGGAAAGCCGGATTCGACCTCCGCCAGCACGCCGAATGCCATCACCGTCAGCATGTTGACGTGGGTATTCTTCGGGTGGCCATTGACATACTTGAACCCGTACAGCGTGCTATCCGAGGTCGGCATCAGTTCAATCACACCGCCTGGGACATGATTGGCCACGCGCGCCGATTTCTCGAACTCGTTCCAGCGCAGATAGTCCGCGCGGATATAGTCAGCCATTGTGGTGATGAACGCTTCCGCACCGATCGACGTCACCAGCTTGCGAACATCGCTTACGTCAATATATCTCGTCATTTTGTGTTCACTCTCATCAACGTTCGAAGAACCTCATGCGCTCAGCAGGTAGCCGGAGCGGATCACTTCCTCGCCCGACACACGCCCGAGCGGATCGCCCTGGCGTACGTAGCGGACGTCTCTTCGCATATAAAAGATGCCGGCAGTACGGCTGCAGATTGCGGTGCGCGTACCGTCCGTCGTATCGACGATCACGAACATCTGCTGACCAACGCTGACTCGCGCGCCGGGTTCTACGCAGTGCAGCAGGATGCCCGTGACCGGCGCATAAAACTGTTCGCTGCCAGCCAGCGGCGTTGCGGGACACGCAAGCGGCGGCAGCGGTTTGACTTGTGCCTCGATCGCGCCGTACCAGGTCAGGTAATCGATAATCGCCGCCGCATCCTTCTCGGCCAGTTCGTCGTTGACATCGCGTTGGCCGCGATGCTCGACCGTAATCGCCGTGCTTCCGAGCGCAATCGGAAAACGTTCATTGAAGCGTTGCTGCAGTTGCCACCATGTGAAGCTGTGCGCCTCATCGAACGACTGACCGCCTGAGTCAACGGCCAGTAGCGAGGCAGTGGCGCCAAGATAGCGGGCCAGCGGTTCCGCCTGCTGCCAGAGGGACTCACCCGTGTAGAGGTGCAGCGCCGCCTCCCGCGAGCAATGCAGATCGAGAATAATGTCCGCATCAAGCGATAGCAGCATCAACGCGCGCTGCAGGTCGTCGAAGGTCTGACGAGGTTGTTGCGCGAGCAACAACTCACGCCATACCCGGCGAATCGTCGCGACGTTTTTCTTTGCGTCGCCGCCCAGTTCCCCTTCGACGGCCTCAGCGATCTTGCCCGCGAGAAGCGGGAAACCGCGATTGAAGTTGCGGCCGCTCGCCAGGTCAAAGCGTCCGATCGGATAGCCGAGTACAAATTGCCCGAGGCCAATCGGATTGGCCGTACTGACCAGCACGACTTCGCCGCGCAAGCGGCCCTCTTTCTCCAGTTGCTGAAGCTTCGCCTGGAGGGTCAGCGCGACCAGCATGCCCGGTATTTCATCGGCATGCAGGCCGGCCTGGATATAGATCTTCGTGCCGTAAGCCTGGTCGCCGAAATGATGCGAAACCAGCTGATGCGCGGTGCCGTCCGAGGTAGCAAGCAAGCGGTGTTTAGCGCTGTGCATTTAGGAAATTGTCCTGTGGTTCATCGACAGACTGCGACGCTCATGGCCCATGCCAGTTGGCACCCTGCGGCGCCGCGGCAAGGACGCCGAATGAGCCAGATAAGCCGGAAACGTCGAAGCATGGACATGATGCTACGCGTCGCCGCAGGCCTACAGAAGCCTGGTCCGGGTTATCGTGATCGATAGATCAGATCACCCTGAAACTCGCCCGCGATCCGCCTGCCTTGCGCTTCAGGCCCCGCTGCTACGCGCCACGCCGCGCTTCAGACGCGCATACGAAACCAGCATGCTCGACAACTCGTGCGCGATCCCCGTCAGCGGGGAATTGCTGCGCCGGATCAGGCTGATATCGCGCGGCTGGAAGGTCTCGCGAATCGGCACCCGGATGAGCGAGCCCGAGAACAGCTTGTAGTCGGCGAGCACGCCGGGGTCCATGGTCAGATAGTCTGTTTCGCACACGAGGAACAGCGATTCGAGCAGGGTCTCAGCGGTAATGACGATCTTGGGCATGCCCAGGCCATTCGCCGCGAACATGCCTACCAGACGGTTCGCCGCAATGCCGACAACACCCTCGCGCTTGAAGCCGACCCATTCGCAATCGGTCAGCTCGGCGATCGACGTGGCGCGGGCCATCGGGTGGCCCGCGCGCGCCAGGATCGCCGGTGAGGAACGATAAAGCCGGTCGATATGCAGATCCACATCGTCGAACTCCGGCGCGAGCGGGCATAGCGCGAAATCGAGGCGTCCATCGCGAATCCGTTCAATCAGCATCTGCGACGACCCGCTCGACAGATGCACGAGCACACGCGGGAACGACGACATGAAGCGTGTGACCACCGGCACCAGCAACTCGGCAAGCGGTTCGGAAGTCAGGCCCACGGCAATGCGTCCAGACGGTTCGCCTTCCAGTTCCCGCATGTCCTGATCGATACGCTCGCAATCCTTGAGGATCGACGACGCACGGGCCAGCAACTTCTCCCCGAACGGTGTGAGGCTGATGCCCAGATGCGAGCGGGTCAGCAACGGCACGGCCAGTTCCGCTTCGAGACTCTGGATCGCGTGGGTCAACGCGCTCTGCGCGATATCGAGCGAGCGCGACGCCGCCCGAAAACTGCCCTGCTCGACCACCGCGCAAAACACTCTGAGCTGACTCAACGTCATGTGATCACCTTATGCGATTTCATTTCTTAAAGGTCCTTGGCAGGTCTTTAGCGCGTGACTAACACGTCTTCGAGACGCTGCAAATGCGGGTCTTTCTGTGATCTTCCGATTAGATCGCGATGCCAAGGATCGGTCTTCCGGGTCAAAAAATAGCCACATAGGATTTGCCGCAACCCGTGCTTCCGCGCAGGTCTCGCTGCACTGCTATTCACCTGAGTTCACACCACTTGCATCCGGCTCCGCCGAGGACAAATACGATGAAAAAGACCATACCCATGCTCGCCGCACTCGCCGCGTTCTCCAGCGTTGCGCACGCGCAGAGCAGCGTGACGCTCTACGGGTTGCTCGATACCGGTATTGCGTTCAACTCGAATGCGAAAGGCTCCCAGCAATATTCGCTTGCCTCCGGCAACCTGCAAGGCGACCGTTGGGGCCTGCGCGGCACAGAAGATCTCGGCGGCGGTCTCGCCGCGATCTTCCGCCTCGAAGGCGGCTTCGCCATCAACAACGGCACGCTCGGCCAGGGCGGCGATCTGTTCGGACGCAAGGCCTACGTGGGCCTGTCGAGTCCCTATGGTACCGTCACCCTCGGCCGCCAGTACGACCCGCTCGGCGACTACGTCGGCAGCTTCGAATCGGGCAATGCCGAAGAACTCGTGACCGCCACCGAATGGGGCAGCATCTACGGCGCGCACCCGGGCGACATGGATAACTTCGACAATTCCTACCGCATCAACAACTCGATCAAATTCGCCAGCCAGAGCTACGGCGGCATCACCTTCGGCGGCATGTACAGCCTCGGCGGCAAGGCCGGCGATTTCACCGAGGATCAGCTCTTCGGCGTGGGCGCCGGGTATCACAATGGCTCGCTCAGCCTTGGCCTCGTCTATGAAAAAGCCAAGGATCCGAACTACTCGGTATTCGGCACCAACCCGAACGCCAACTCCTCGACTTCGACCAGCGCCCTCAATATGTCGAGCCCGGTGTACAGCGGCTTCGCCTCGGCCGGTGCGTGGCAGGTGATCGCGGCAGGCGCCGCATACCGCATCGGCAATGCGACGATCGGTGGCACCTACAGCAACGTGGCCTTCCAGAACCTCGGCAGCGAAGCGGGCAGCGGTCTGAACCCGAATCATCTGACCGGCACCGCCAGCTTCAATATCGGCGAACTGAACTTCGCCTATCTCGTGACCCCTGCCCTGCAGCTTGGCGTGGCCTACACCTATACCCGTGGCGATTCGGTCGGCAGTATCTCCGGTGCTACGTACAACCAGGTGAACCTCGCCGCGAACTACTTCCTGTCGAAACGCACCGATCTGTATGTGGTCGGGATCTACGAACACGCGAGCGGCGAAGATTCGACCGGCAAACAGGCGGTGGCGGCGATTACCAATCTGTCGAACTCGTCGACCGACAAGCAGGCGGCCGTCATCGTCGGTATTCGACATCGCTTCTGACGTTTCTTTCAAGCTACTTTGTCTAAAGAGGTGCCGTCCGGCACCTCTTTTTGTTGCATCGTCAGGCGCGTCGTTTTGCGCCGCTTTTGCCTCGTCGCTTTGCCTCGGTTGTTTCGCAATGCTCAGCGCTACGTTCAGGTATCCGCGTACAGCGCGACGCGATGCGCTGCGTTACTTTGCCCGACGTCGACGAGACGCGGCGCGCCTTTCTCCGGCCTGTCGGGATCAAAATAACGATCGTCCGCGAGACGTTGCGCCGGCACCTCACGCGACAACACCTTGAAGCCATCCGTGCGGTTGCCGCGCAGTTCAGGCACGGCTTGCAGCAGGCGGCGCGTGTACGGATGGCACGGATCGTCGAAGACCGCATCACGCGTGCCCTCCTCGACCAGGTGTCCACGCAGCATCACCAGCACGCGGTCGGCGATCTGTTCAACCACACCAAGATCGTGCGAAATCAGCAAACAGGCAAAGCCGTACCGTGCCTGCAACGCGACGAGCATGTCAAGCACCTGCTTTTGCACGGTGACGTCGAGCGCCGAAACAGGTTCATCGGCAATGATGACTGCGGGGCGGCTCGCAAGCGCCCGCGCAATCGCTACGCGTTGCCGCTGGCCACCGGACAACTCGTGCACGAAGCGCCGCACATGATCGGCGAGACCCACATCGGCCAGCGCGGTAGCAACGCGCTCTGCACGTTGCGCGGCATCGAGGCTATGGTCGGCCCGCAGTCCCTCGGCCACCAGCGAGCCGACCCGCATGCGCGGATCGAGCGACGAATACGGGTCCTGAAAGACGATCTGGATCGCCCGGCGCGCGGCCTGCAAACGCTTCGCGCCGGTGTCGAGAAACCGCTCGCCGTTCAGTAGCACATCACCCTCCGCCGGTGTGACGAGGCCGAGCACGGCCTTGGTGAGACTTGTTTTGCCGCTGCCCGACTCGCCGACGATCGCCAGCGTCTCGCCGGGCTCTACGCTAAACGAAGTGCGATGGACAGCCCGCACGCTATGCTTGCCGCCGAACCAGGCCGCGAAGCCGCTGCGCGCAGCCGAATAGTCGATCGCGACGTCGCACACTTCGAGAATAGGTGCAGGTACCGCACCCGACGGCGACGCGGTTCCAACAGAGACGGAATCGGGCAACGCCACCGCCGCAGGAGGCAAACGTCGCGGTAACGCATCGAGCAAGGCTAGCGTGTAATCGTGCGACGGCCGCGACAGCACCTGGTCGGCCGGGCCGGTTTCGACAGCGACACCTGCGCGCATCACCAGCACCTGCTCCGTATAGGCCGCCACCAGCGCGAGATTGTGGCTGATAAAGATCAGCGCGGTACCTTCCTCGCGGGTCAACTCCGTCATCAGATCGAGGACTTCCTTCTGAACCACGCAGTCGAGCGCGGTGGTTGGTTCGTCGGCAATCAGCAGTTTGGGGCGCAGCAACATCACCGCAGCCAGCATGATGCGCTGGCGCATCCCGCCCGAGAACTCATGCGGATAGCGCTTCATGCAGCCTTGCGGATCGCGCACGCGCACGCGTTCGAGCATGGCGACGGCCTGCGTCCACGCTTGCGCGCGCGGTACGTTGCGACGCCGCACGAGCGCTTCGGTCAACTGCTCGCCGATCCGGAACGCCGGATTCAGCGACACCATCGGCTCCTGAAACACCATGCCAATGCCGATGCCGCGCGTGCTTCGCCACTGGGCCAGCGTCTGTTCGAGCAACGGCTGACCGGCGAAATTCACGTGCCCCCCCATGATCTGCGCGGCATCCGGCAGCAGGCCGAGCAAGGTCTTGCCGATCAGCGTCTTGCCACTGCCGGACTCCCCGACCACAGCCAGCGAACGGCCCGCATCGAGATCGAAGCTGACCCCGTGCACGACCGGCTTCGCCATACCATCAGGACCACGAAATCCTAGCGTGAGATCTTGTACGCTGAGGAGCGGTTGGTGAGCCGATCCGGTGGCTGCTCGCACCGAATCCGAAGCTGCCGAGGACTCCATCGCGGAAGCAGAGTGAAGCGTCGTCATTTGGCCCCTCCGTTCATGCGCGGATCGAGCAGGTCACGCACCGCATCGCCCAGCATGTTGATGCCGAGCAGCGCGAGCGAAATCGACATGCCGGGGAAAATCGCCAGCCAGATTGCGCGGTCGATGGCATTGCGGCTATCGGCGAGCATGCCGCCCCAGGTCGGAGCGGGCGGTGGCACGCCGAGCCCCAGAAAGCTCAGCGCGCTTTCGGCCAGCAACGCGGACCCGAACAGCGAAGTCGAAAAAATCAGCAAGGGGGCGACGCAGTTCGGCAGCACATGACGGCATAGCGTCCACACCCCGCTATTGCCCATCGCCTGCGAAGCGACCACGAAATCACGGCTGCGCAGCGACAGCGTGCCGCCGCGCGCGAGTCGTGTCACTGAGGGCGTATAAGCAAGACCGAGCGCCAGCACCACCGACCATTTGGAAGGCCCAAGCACCGTCATGATGCCGAGCGCCAGCAGCAGGCCCGGAAACGCCATCAGAGCGTCGACCAGCACGAGCACCAGACGGTCCAGCCAGCCACCGACGTAACCGGACACGGTGCCGAGTGCCGTACCGAATGAGAGAGCAAACAGCACCGAGCCGATGCTGACGGTCAGGCTGACCGCTGCGCCGGCCATGATCCGCGAGAGCACGTCGCGGCCGAACTCATCGGTACCGAGCCAATGATGGATGCCTGGTGCCGCATAGCGCGTCACCAGATCGACATCCGTTGGGTCATAGGGCGTATAGACGAGACCGAGCAAAGCGGTCACGACCAGCAGCCCGACCAGCACCGTGCCGATCGTCAGATTGAAGCGTTTGAAGGAGCGCAGTTTCATTAAAGCTTCATCCGTGGATCGAAAACCGGATACAGCAGATCGACAACCAGATTGACGAGCACATACAGCAACGCAATCACGAGCAGGCAGGCCTGTACCACCGGGTAATCGCGCGCATAAATGCTCTCGACCAGCAGACGTCCCATGCCCGGCAGCGTGAACACCGTCTCGATCACAGCGCCGCCCGCCAGCAGGTGGCCGAGAATCAGCCCGACGACCGTCAGCGCAGGACCGAATGCGTTCGGCAACGCATGGCGCAACAACACACGCGGTTCGGATAGCCCCTTTGCACGCGCATGCGAGATGTATTCGAGCCGCAGCACTTCGAGACTGCTCGCCCGCATCATCCGCGTCAGCACGGCGATTTCACCGAGCGCCACCGCGATCACCGGCAGCACCAGATAGCGCACCGTGCCCCACCCCACCTCGCTAAACGATTCGAAGCCGAACGTGGGCAGCCATTGCAGCTTCACGCCGAACAGCCACATCAGCAGGATCCCGACCCAGAAGCTCGGCAGCGACACGAGCAGGATGCTGGTCAGCACAATGGCCGGATCAGCACGGCGGTTCTGCGACCACGCTGCAAACAGGCCTGCGGGAATCGCGATAAGGCTGGCGAGGAGCGTGGCAGACAGCACGATCTCGGCGGTGACCGGAAAGGTAGTTCGGATCAGTTCAGCTACAGGTTGATGCCGCACGATCGACATGCCCAGGTCGCCATGCGCCAGATGCGTCACCCACAACACGAACTGTTCGGGTACCGAACGATCCAGCCCAAACTGATGGCGCAATTGCGCGAGCAGCGCCGGATCGTTGACATCGCCGAGCATCAGCGAGGCCGGATCGCCGGGAATCGCCCGCATCATGCCGAACACGAGCAGCGTCACGATCAGCACGGTCGGCACCGCCATGGCGATTCGTTTGATCATGTAGGAGAGCATCGCGTTGTCTAGTCCTTGCTCACGTTGTAGAAACGCATGCGCCGCATCGGCCATGACGTCAAACCGTGCAGACGGCTGCTGATCAGAATCAGATCGGGAGTGTTGTACATGCCGAGCATCGGTACGTCGGCAATCATCATCTGGTGCAGACGGTCGAAGGCCTGCCTGCGCGCCATCTCGTCGCTGACGCCTTGCAGGCTGTGCAGCAGCGCCAGAGCAGCGGGGTTCTCCCACTGCGCCATCGGCGTCTTCGACTTGTCGCCGAGCACATCGCCGAACATCAGCGCGGGATCGATGCGCGCGGAGTAGGCGAACGACATCAGCTGGAACCGGCCCGAGCGGAAGTCGCTGACCTGCTTGCTCCATTCGACGACATCGAGCTCAGTGCGGATTCCCGCCTTCGTCAGCAGCGATTGCACATAAACCGCCAGCGTGTACATATGTTCGAAGCGCCGGCTGGTTTCCAGCTTCAGCGTCTGACCGTGGTAGCCCACCTGCGTCAGCAAACGTTTGACCTCCGGCAGGTTCTTCGTATAGCCCGTCGCGTCGGTCGTCGAGTACAGTTTGTTGGCATCGGGAATCAGCGACGGGTTGTAGTGCCCGTGGCCGTCCGTGACCGCATTGACGATGCCGGGCAGATCGAGCGCGAGGGCAATGGCGCGACGCATCCGCACGTCCGAGAGCGAGGGGTCGCGGGTCTGCATCAGCAGCACGGCAGGATCCGCGCTCGGCCCTTCGACGAGATGCCAGCGCGGATCGGGTGGCAACAGATTGTTTTCGTCGATCGTCATGGCGTCGATCTGACCGGCGGCCAGCGCGGACTTCTGCGCGGCCTCGTCCGGAATCACCACGAAGCGCACGTCCGCATACGCGAGCTTGGCGCCCGCGCCTCCGCTGGACGGCTCGGTACGCGGCCGGTATTGCGGGAACCGCTTGAGCAGCACGTACTGGCCACGCTTCCAGTCAGCGAAGACATAGGGGCCGGTGGCAACCGGCCTCAACCATTTGCCGTCGCTGTCGACGCTGGATGGATGCAGCACCGCCAGCGGGCAGCGCGGGTCGACCATCTGCTTCAGGAAGAGCGCGTAAGGCCGGTCCAGTTCGAACACGACGGTGTCGGGATCGGGAGTCGTCACCGCCACGACTTTCACGCCCCGTCCGCCGTCGAATACGCTGCGGCACTCGAAGCCCGAACTGCGTTTCATCAGGAACCCGAAGCTCCATTTGACCTCAGCGGAGGTCACCGGCGCGCCGTTATGAAACAGCACGCCATGCCGCAGGTGAAACGTGTACGTCTTGCCGTCTGGCGAAATGTCCCAGCTGTCTGCGAGCATCGGCGCCACACTCAGATCGGCACGCAGTGCGACCAGCGATTCGACGACGTTGCCGAGAATGTTGTCGGTGGCGGTGTTGCGCGCCACGTTGCCTGGCATCGACGTTGGCGTGTCCTCCCCTTCGGCCACCCTGATCTCGTGCGTGGCCGCCTGGGTTGAGGCCTGACCTGCCGCCTCGCTTGACACAGCGTCAGTGGACGAAGAAGACGCCGAAGCGAATGAAGTGATGGCGCAGCTTGCCAGTAGCACGGCCGTCTGAAGCAAACACCGGCAGAAGCGCATCCCGCGATCGGTCACAAACGGCACTCCGCGAAGATCTGCCCGCCGCAGGCGGGCGCGAAGTCGAGACCGGGCGACGCATCGGGCACGCACGCTTGCGGGAAAGGGTTGGGCCGGAACATCGGGTCTCCGCGTTTTGGGTATCGATCTGGTTGAGTTTCGAAACATCGACCACTCGGAGCGATCCTAAGCACAGCGCGCGAGCCAAGGAAGTCACGACATAATATCGTGATCTGTTTTTTAGATCACCCAGCCCGAGGAACGTCAGCCAGACGAAACGACCGTTTTCTCCCCGACGTAGAGGCGAATCACGCAGCCAGCCGAGGCTGCGCTCTCGACATGCAGCTCGGCGTCGATCAGGCGGGCCCGTTCGGTCATACCCAGCAGCCCATACGAATAACCCTCGCGAGCAGCAGCAACATCGAAACCTTGCCCATCGTCACGTATCGTCAGTTCGATCGCGCTGTCGACATTGCGCAGCGTCACGTCGACGCGCGAGGCATTCGCGTGACGGGCCACATTGGTCAAGGACTCCTGCACGATGCGGAAGATGGCCGTCGCAGAGGGGTCCGGTAGATGCGGCTCCGGACCCTCGAGGTGAAAATGGCAAGGAATCTGCGCGTAGCGCGTGAAGTCGTGGGCAAGCCACTCGAGCGCCGAGGCGAGACCGAAATTGAGCGCGGCAGGACGCAGATGGCTTGCCACACTGCGCACAATGCCGATGGTTTTTTCGACCAGCTCGCGCATGCCATCGGCCTTGCGAAGGGCTGCCGAATCGTCCGCGAGGTGCATCCGCAGCAGCGATACATCCATTTTCAAAGCCGTGAGCAACTGACCGAGGTCGTCGTGAATCTCCATGGCAATACGCTTGCGTTCTTCCTCGCGAATCGCTTCCTGATGCGCGGAAAGCTGCCGCAAGCGCCCACGCGACACCCGCAATTCGGCCTCGGTCCGCTTGCGCTCGGCCACTTCACGCTCGAGCTGATCGCGATGCTGCTGCAGGTTTTCGACAACGTGCTTGCGGGCCGTCACGTCGCTCATCAAGCCCTCCAGCAACGCCGGCTCGCTTCCGTCGACGCTGACACCGCGCGCATTCAGTTCGACCCAGATCGGGACACCGTCCAGACGCATCAGGCGCAGTTCAAAGCCCACGATCTCGCCCTCGGCGCGCAACACCTCGAATAGCCTGCTGGTTTGCGCCGCATCGAACGGCAGTCCGTACGAGGCGGCCACGCCTGCCGCCATCAGCGCCGCCGGGCTGCGGTAGCCGAGCAGTTGCGCCATGGCGGGGTTGGCTTCGGTGAGCCTGCCGCTGCGCTCGAGCAGGAAGATGCCCTCAAGCGCATTTTCGACAATGCCGCGGTACTTGCGCTCGTTTTCGCGCAGCAAGGTGGTGGATTGGCGCAGCCGTTCCGCCATCGAGTTCACGCGTGTGGCGAGCCGCCCCAGTTCGTCGCCAGATTCCACCACACAGCGCGCCAGCAGGTCGCCGCCGGCGATGCGATCGACCATCTCCTCGAGACGATTGATCGGCTCGCGCACCATACGCTTGAGCAGCACGAACGTGACGATATAGAGCGCGGCGACGATGGCCGCCACCGTCCAGAGGATCGACCGGCGCGCGGCGCCGATGGCCTGCTCGGCCAAGGCTCGCGTGTAGACCAGCCGCACCTCGCCAATCTGCTCACGCGGCGCATCGCCGGGCGGCGTGAACTCGATCGGCCGGGCCCGCACCACGGTATCGGCGTGTTCGTTTTCCGCCGGCCCCTTCACCGTGGACACGACACCGTAATTCGTCGCCGTGACAGTGTATTCGACTAGTTCGGGGTTGGGTGCGAGCGCCCGAAGCTGTTCGTCTATAGCCGCGCGGTCGACGTTCCACAGCGGCTGCGCCAGCGAGTGGCTCAACAGATCCGCAACCCGCGAGGCGCGTAGTTCCAGTGCGCTTTCGCGCCGGTCCCGCTCGTGCTCGGCCACGACATAGGCCGAGCTGCCCGCGACGATCGCAACGAGAACGGCAAGCGCGAGCATCAGCTTGGCGTGCAGGCCCAGCGAACGCAGCGCATGGCGCGGAGAAAGGTCCATCACGAAAGTGTCGGGACGGTGGTCAGGAGCCGTTGCAGGCCGAAGTCGTAGGGACCTGGGCTTGGGTAAAGGCACTTCGAATAGACGCCGAAGTTCAGCGACTGTCCATGAGCGAACACGGCATCATAGTATTGGGTTGCGTTCTCGCGGTGGATCACGCGCAGGAAGTCGAGCTTCTGGCGCACGCCCCCGGATGCGGCAAAGTCCTTGCCTTGATGATAGTCATAGAGCAACACCATCGCCCATGCCCCGATGAAATAGTCACCTGCCACCATCGCAGCCAGACCGCCATTGACGATACTGAGCAGGGCCTCCTGCAAGGCGCCCATGCCCCCCACCAGAACATGCGCATGCCGCTCTGTCACTGCACTCATGGCACCGAGCGCCATTGCATCGTTGGCAGCCCAGATCAGGTTGGCGTGCGGGTAACGCGCCATCAATACGCGGGCTTTTTGCGCGCTATCGGCATAGCTCCAGTCACCGAACACCAGTTGGCAGGTGTGCGCGTCCTGCTCGTGGGACAGGAACGCATCGACGCCCTGGGCACGCTCGAGCGACACCGGCGTGTTGGGATCTCCCGTGATGCCGATCACCTGCGCACCGGCCGGACTCACGCGCTGATACAGGTATTGCATCAGGCGATAACCGGCTTGCGCTGCGTTTGCCGTCGCTGTGCCGATCCAGTTGGCGATGCCTTCCCGTTCATTGCCGATCGCACGGCGCTGGCCCGGAGTGAGGTCGTTGTGGATCAGCAGGACCTTGGCTCGCGAACGTGCCAGCGCGGTCAGCATCTGGTCGGCGGCCATCTTCTCGTTGACGATCACCACATAGTCGGGGGCGTCGGTGCGCTCTGCGACCTCCCTCGCCTGACGCACCATCAACAGGTGATCACGTTCGGCGTAAAGGACCTCCAGCTGCATGCCGAAGGTTTTGGCGGCCACCTGCATGAAGTGGGAAACCAGTTGCCACTGCTGTCCGGTGCCGCGTTCAATGGCTTCGCCGGGATTGAGGAAGACCACGCGGGGCGGCGGGCCGGATGCGAAAACGGGACGGGCCATGCATAGCAGGCTGGCGTTCGCCAAAGCGAGTAGCGCTGCTCTACGTTTGACGGGTCGGTCCACGGCGTCTCCACCTTTATATGCCCCGTAATGTACTACGGACATGCTCCCCTTAAATATGACTCCACTCCGTCCATTTTACGGTTTGCCGGGATGCCGCCAATATTCGCGCCATAGTCCGCCGGCCACGGCTGGCGCCTTCGTCACGCCTCGCCTGGTTTGCTGTTAACCGGACGGCACGGCTCGAAGCGTTATTGTCAGATCAATGACGGTCGAATTCCCGCCCGCTGTCTGCACGCCATGGCCGCAGGGCGGCGGCCCCTCAGGCGGGTCGGCCTAGGCATTTCCTGACATCAAAATCGGCATAACTCCCGGGAAATTCTTCGCATTGCCCGACTTTGACCAAAAAGGTCACGCGCTTACGATCAACCTGTCCACCGTGTTCCGTGATGGCGAAATGTCCACACGATGCCAGCCGGACAACGGGACTCGGGATCCCTTAAAGAAAGGCAGCACCCCAGCGGGAATCGTCCAGCGCTCGTACCCAGCTCTACTGAGTTCCGGTGTCCGGACCGCTTTCGGCATCCAACTCCACGCACGAGCGAGACCAGCTTGCGCGCTTCGGCTTCACAAAAGTTTCGCACTGAACCGGTGCGAGGCTGCGTCACGCAGTCGAGAAGCGCTCTATCGGTATGCAACA
>NZ_JAMFSB010000111.1 GCF_026225065.1 Paraburkholderia sp.
CGGCGACGCGTCTCATCACGCATCCCGAACTGACGCTGACCTATCCCGTCGAATTTGTCTGGAAACGGGATCACGAGAATGGCCCGCTCGCGCGGTTCATTCGCGAAGTCGAAGCCTATACGGCTCGTGATGTCACAGCGTCTTTCGCCAGCAGCGGTGCGTTGGGCGACGAAAACGCTGCCCTTTAGCGGGTGCGCGGCCTCATCTGTACCGGATACCATCGGCAAATCTGTACCGTTACTGTACTGGCTCCTGTCGATAAACTGCGTAAAAGCGCATCGTCACTGGAGCCCCCCATGTCCTTCGAATCTCTCAGCGCGTTGCCCGCCGGCATCCTGTTCGCGCTAGTCACCAGCATCACGCCGGGGCCTAACAACACGATGCTGCTCACCTCGGGGGTCAACTTCGGCTTTCGCCGCACGCTACCGCATGTGTTCGGCATTAGCGCGGGGGTCGTATTACTGATGCTGTGCGTCGGCTTCGGGCTCGGCGAAGCATTCCACCGTTTCCCGGCGCTGTACTCGGTGCTGGAAATCGCCAGCGTCGCCTATCTGCTGTATCTCGCGTGGAAAATCGCTACGTCGGGCGAGGTGAAGCTGCGCAACGGGGAGCGCCGTCCGATGAAATTTTACGAGGCCATCGCCTTTCAATGGGTCAATCCGAAGGCGTGGATGATGGTGCTGACTGCCGTCACGACGATCCACGTGAGCGAAAACTTCGGCAGCAATGTGATGCTGATGGCCGTGGTGTTCTACTTCATCGGCCTTCCGTGCATCTGTCTGTGGGCCGGTTTCGGTACGGCCATGCGGCAAGTGCTCACGGACCCGAAGCGCCTGCGCATCTTCAACATAGCGATGGCCTTGTCGCTCGTGGTGACGCTGTATCCGATCGCGGCGCGTTTGCTGAGCTAGTCGACCTTCTCTTTACCCACGCGCTCGATAAACCGCCACAACGCGTCCTCGGTCGAATACGGCGCGTTGAAGCGGAACCACGCGCTCGCCGCATCGTCCGGGCGGAAATACGAGCCCGGCGCGAGCCAGATGCCGTGTGCGAGCGCGGCCGTCGCCACCTCCCCCGCCCGCTCCGGTTCGACAGGCAAACGCGCCCACAGAAACAGCCCAGCACGCGGCCGGTGAAACAGCTCAAGCCCCAGCGCATCGAGCCGCTCTTCCACCACCGCATGGGCGGCCTTGAGCCGCTCGTTGACGTCCTCGACGTGGCGCGCATAGCGTCCTTCGAGCAGCACCTTGTCGACGATCCGTTCGATCGTTTCCGACGACGTCAGCCCCACCGCCATCTTGGTACGCGCCAATTCGCGCAGCACGTCGCGCTCGGCTACCACATAGCCGCAGCGCAAGCCTGGCGTCACCGTCTTCGAGAAGCCGCCTACATACAGCACGCGCTGCAACCCCTCCATCGCGGCAAACAGCGGCGCGCCCGGCGGGGCGAGTTCGCGGCTCACGTCATCTTCGATCACCCACATGCGCGCGCGCTCCGCAATCTGCAGCAGACGGAACGCCGCGGCCATCCCGAAGGTCGCGCCGGTTGGATTCTGCAGCGTCGTGTTGACGAAAATTGCCTTGGGCCGATGCGCGGCCACCAGAGTTTCGAGAACATCCGTATCGACGCCAGCCGGCGTGCGCGGTACGCCATGCACGACCAACCCGGCCAGCTTGAGAATCTGCAGCAGGTTGCAGTAGCCGGGATCTTCGACGATCACCACATCGCCCGCGCGCAGCAAGGTCCGCACGATCAGATCCAGCGCCTGGGTCGCGCCTTGCGTCAGCAGTACATTCGAAACCTCGACCGGCAAGCCGTGGCGATCGAGCTGCCCCGCAATGCGCTCGCGCAGCGGCGCAAAACCATAGGGATGACCGTAATCGCCCATGCGCGGCCCGGGCACCCGGCTCATCGAGCGGAGCGCTTGCTGTAGACCGCTCTCGTTGACCCATTCGTTCGGCAGCCAGCCGCCGCCCGCCTTGATCGGCACCGAATGGTCGGCGAATACGTCGGACAGCAGCCACGTCGCGGTGAGGCTGGGCGGCTGCCAGTCGGTCGCGCTCACGCGTGCGGCCTGCGCGCGCGACGCCACCCGGTAGCCCGAACCCCGGCGTGCGACCACCAGACCCATCGAAACAAGACGGTTGTAGGCCTCCGTCACGGTAAAGGTGCTCAGCTCGTGGCTCGCCGCCAGGCGCCGCACCGACGGCAGCAGCGCGCCGGCCCGCAGCGACTGCCCCTCGATGGCGCTCGCAAATCCTTGAACCAGCTGCTCGACGAGGGTGGGCGCGGCACGGCGGTCGCGTTCCAGTTGGAGTTCGATCATGGTCGGGAGCAAAGTTGCGAGAGGGGCGAGCGGCAAAGGGAGCAATATGGGCAAACGGCTGGGCTGCAGAACACGCCAGCAACCAGCACAGTTCCAGCAACTTTACCTATACAGTTAGCTGCTCAGTGCATCAACTGTTTATGTCCGCCATTTAACCTCGGACGCTACAGTTTCGCAACGGCAACGCCCCGAAGGAAGTCTCCTTGGGGGACCACTTCGAGGAGAACACCATGACTTCGCGCCCCGTCATCGACGATCTGTCGTCTTTCTGGATGCCTTTCACCGCCAACCGCCAGTTCAAGGCCTCGCCGCGCCTGCTGGAATCGGCCAAGGGCATGTACTACCGCACGACGGATGGCCGCGAGGTGCTCGACGGCTGTGCCGGGCTCTGGTGTGTGAACGCCGGCCATAGCCGCGATGAAATCGTCGCCGCCATCACCCAGCAGCTTTCCACGCTCGATTTCGCGCCGACCTTCCAGATGGGCCACCCGCTCGCCTTCGAAGCGGCAACGAAAGTCGCCGAACTGATGCCGGCCGGACTCGACCGGATTTTCTTCACCAACTCGGGTTCCGAATCGGTGGATACGGCGCTGAAGATCGCGCTGGCGTATCACCGCGCGCGCGGCGAAGGTCAGCGCACGCGTTTGATCGGCCGTGAACGCGGCTATCACGGCGTGGGCTTCGGCGGCATTTCGGTGGGCGGCATTGCACCGAACCGCAAGACCTTCTCCGGCGCGCTGCTGCCGGCGGTCGATCATCTGCCGCACACGCATAATCTCGAACACAACGCGTTCACGAAGGGTCAGCCGGCCTGGGGCGCGCATCTGGCCGACGAACTCGAGCGCATCGTCACGCTGCATGACGCGTCGACGATTGCCGCGGTTATCGTCGAACCGGTGGCCGGCTCGACAGGCGTGCTGATTCCGCCGCAAGGCTATCTGCAGAAGCTGCGCGATATCTGTACGAAGCACGGCATCCTGCTGATTTTCGATGAGGTCATTACCGGCTTTGGGCGCCTGGGCAAAGCGACGGCCAGCGAGTACTTCGGCGTCACGCCGGACCTGCTGACGATGGCCAAGGCCATCAATAACGCCTCGATTCCGATGGGCGCAGTGGCCGCCAGCCGCAACATCCACGACACGGTCGTCAATGCCGGCGCGCAGGGCGCGATCGAACTGTTCCATGGCTATACCTATTCGGCGCACCCGGCTGCGGCTGCAGCGGCAGTGGCGACGCTCGACCTGTATCGCCGCGACGGCCTGTTCGAGCGTGCTGCATCGCTGGCGCCCGCGTTCGAAGCCGCCGCGCATGCGATGCGCGATGCGAAGCATGTGAAGGACATTCGCAATCTCGGCATGATCGCCGGGATCGAACTCGAGCCGCGCGACGGCGCCCCGGGCGCTCGCGCCTATGAGGCCTTTGTCAAATGCTTCGAGGCTGGCGTGCTGGTCCGCTTCACGGGCGATATTCTGGCGTTCTCGCCGCCGCTGATCATCGACGAAGAGCAGATCCAGCACATCTTCAAGACCGTGCGCGACGTGCTCGCCACGGTGCAGTAAA
>NZ_JAMFSB010000007.1 GCF_026225065.1 Paraburkholderia sp.
AGGCAGCGGCAACCGTACGCTGATCGACAACGCGCTCGCCAATGCGGTGCGGCAGCCGAGCTGGTTCTGCGAAGTGCAGCACGTGCCCGCGCTCGTGAGCATGATCGAAGCGGGACTTGGCATCGGCGTCGTGCCCAAGCTCGCGTTGCCGCGCGACCGTCATCGCTCCCTCGTCAGCATTCCGGTGACGGGACCGAGCGTGGTGCGCACGCTCGGTGTGATCCGCCGCAAGAACCGGCCGCTGACGGTGGCCGCGCAGCACTTCTTCGATCTGCTCGTGCGCGCGCGCGGCACCCGCACACGCACAAAGTCACGTGCGCCCGCCTGAAAAGGCGGCTCTTTGCGTCTCCGTAGCTCTCCGGCAGACGCGGGATTCGTGCGCACGACACATCAATCAAGCGAAAAAATGCGTTTGTCATGGGAATCGCTTTGGTCCGATCATGTGTGAAACCCAGCGGCACCACACGGCAGCCGCATGAACCGCACGGTTTGCAGATCGAAGGAGACGACCCGTTCCATGACCCAGTCCACGTCCACCACTGGCATCGTCAGCAAGGCCCGGCTGACCGAACTGTCGGTCGAAGCGCTATGCGCGCTCGGCCTGAGTCGCGCCGACGCCACCGATGCCGCCACCATTCTCGTGCTGGCGGATCTGTTCGGCTTGCGTACGCACGGCACGAGCCGCATCGAATCGTACGGCTCACGCTTGCGCATCGGCGGCATCAATCCTAGGCCGTCGATCACATCCGAGCAGGCTGGCCCGGCGCTTTACCGGCTCGACGGCGATAACGGCGTCGGCCCCCTCGTGGGCTTCCGTGCGCTCGAGCTGGCGATGAAGGCCGCGCGCGAACAGGGCATCGCGTGCGTATTCGTGCGTGGAAGCAATCACTTCGGCCCCGTTTCGCCGTATTCGTACCTGGCCGCCACACAGGGATTTGCCAGCATCATCGGCAGCAATGCGACGACCACGATCGCGCCGTGGGGCGGCACCGACGCGCGGCTCGGCAACAGTCCCGTGGGCTTCGGCGTACCGAATCCCGGTGGCCGTCCGTTCATCCTCGACATGGCGATCAGCGTCGCCGCACGCGCCAAGATTCGCAACGCGCTAAAGCGCGGCGAAGCGATTCCGGGCGACTGGGCCACCGACGCGCAGGGCAAGCCGACCACTGACCCGAAGGCCGCGCTCGACGGCTTTCTGCTGCCAATCGGTGGCCACAAGGGCTATGGCCTCGCGCTGGTCGTCGATCTGCTCGCGGGGCTGCTTTCCGGCGCGGCCTATCTGACGCACGTGAAGTCGTGGGAAAACGAGCCGGAGCAGCCGCAAAACCTCGGCCACTTCTACATCCTGATCGACGTTGCGATGCTCGGCAGCGGCGCGTGGCTCGCCGCGCGCATGGCCGACTATGCCGCGATCCTGCACGGCTCCGCACCCGCTGATCCGAACGCGCCCGTGATCGTGCCCGGCGAGATCGAGCTGGACCGCCTGGACCGTCAGATGACCGATGGCATCGACATCGGCGCGACGCAGCTCGCGATGCTGGAGGCGGCCGCGCGCCCGCAGAGCTGATGCGCTGATCCGCGCATTGGGCGGCGCGCCAGCGAGGAGACAGGCGACGGACCCGGCGGCTCAGCGAGGCATGCGGTCCGGAAGCACATAACGATACTGGAGGAGCCACAGGTGACGAAAATCCGCTGGCGCATCGTCCTGCTGCTGTTCATCGCGGGTTTCATCAATTACCTGGACCGGTCGGCGCTGTCTGTCGCGGCGCCCGCGGTCATGCAGGAACTGCACATGTCGCCGGCTAACCTCGGGCTGGTGTTCTCGACGTTCTTCATCGGCTATGCGGTGTTCAATACCATCGGCGGCTGGGCGGCAGATCGTTGGGGCGGCAAGCGCGTTTTTTCCTGCGCGATCCTGACGTGGTCCGTGTTGTGCGGAACGACCGGCCTCGCCACCGGCTTCGGCTCGCTGCTGGTCATCCGCACGTTCTTCGGCATGGCCGAAGGGCCGCTCGCGACGACCATCAACAAGATCGTGAACAACTGGTTTCCGCACAAGGAATCGGCCACCGCGTTCGGTTTCGCTAATTGCGGCCTGCCATTGGGCGGCGCGGTCGCGGGTCCAGTCGTCGGGCTGCTGACAGCGGCCTACGGCTGGCGCATCGCCTTTGCTGGCGTCGCGTGTCTCGGGTTGATCTGGCTGGTGTTCTGGCAACGCATGGCCACCGACCGGCCGCATCAGCATCCGCGCGTATCGGAAGAAGAGCGCCAGCTGATCGGTTCCGACCGCAGCGTCTCCGAGGATCCCGCGGATCTGAAGCCACTCGGCGCCTACCTCAGGCAGCCCGCGATTCTCGCGGCGATGATTTCGTACTTCGGATACAGCTACATCCTGTTCTTTTTCCTCACGTGGTTCCCGAGCTTCCTGATGATGGACCGTCATCTGAGCCTGAAAAGCATGAGTCTCGCGACAGTCCTGCCGTGGCTGCTGGGCTTCATCGGCTATGGCTTGAGCGGTGTGCTGTCCGACCTGATCTTCCGCCGCACCGGTAACGCGCTGCGCGCGCGCAAATGGGTGCTGATAGTCTGTCTTGGCACGGCTGGCATTTGCGTCGCGCTCGCCGGCACCGTGGCGACCACGGTCAGCGCATTGCTACTGATGGCCGTCGCTGTGTTCGCGTTGTATCTGAGCGGCAGCACGTACTGGGCGTTGATCCAGGACACGATTCCCGGCGCGAAGCTCGGAAGCGTCGGCGGATGCGTGCATTCGATCGCCAACTGCGCGGGCATCATCGGCCCCGCATTGACGGGCTTTCTTGTGCAGCGGAGCCATACCTTCTTCAGCGCCTTCGTGCTGGCGGGTGGCATTGCGCTCGCCAGCGTGCTCGCTGTCGCAATTCTTTTGCGGCCGGGTGCTGGCGGCGCAACGGCTGGTACGACGCGTACTATCGTATGCTGACCGGCGTGCCGCTCCACCCAAACCGAATCTCCAACCCAACTCACAGCCATGAAGCCCGACCCATCCGTCATTCAAGCCTTCACGCCCGCAGGCAAGCTGCGCGCATCCATCAACCTCGGCAATCCGATTCTCGCGGGCAAGGATGCGTCGGGCGCGGCCGTTGGGGTTTCGGTCGATCTTGCGCGCGCTTTCGCCGCGGCCCTCGGCGTGGAACTTGAACTCGTTGTGTTCGATGCAGCCGGCAAGTCCGTTCAGGCTGTTAGCGAAGAGCGCGCGGACTTCGGCTTTTTTGCCGTCGATCCACTGCGGGGCGAGACTATCGAATTCACCGAGCCGTATGTGCTAATCGAAGGCTATTACATGGTGCGCGATGCCTCGCCGATCCGCCACAACGGTGACGTCGACCAGTCTCAGAATCGTGTGGCCGTTGGCAAGGGCAGTGCCTACGATCTGTTCCTCACGCGCGAACTCAAGCACGCGCAGATTGTGCGCGCCCCCACCTCGCCGACGGTCGTTCAGACGTTCCTCGACGAGAGTCTCGAAGTCGCGGCGGGGGTCAAACAGCAGCTGGAATCCGATGCGCGCAAGGCGTCCGGTCTTCGTTTGCTCGACGAGCGCTTCATGGTGATCCGGCAGGCGATGGGCGTGCCCAAGAGTCGTGGCGCAGCGGCAGCGCATGCGTTGCACGCGTTCGTCGAAGAGATGAAGGCGTCCGGCTTCGTTGCCGAAGCGCTCGAACGGCATGGCATCGTCGGTGCAACCGTTGCGCCGGCTGCTTGACGGTAATGACATAAAGTTTTCGTCATGGTCCGATTTTGCTTCCGGCAATGACGGCACGGCTTGCGTCGGAATCAGTTAGCGATGGGCTCTCATGTAGGTCTCGATTGCTGTCACCGCCGCGCGGACGTGCGACTGCTTGCGCAGATCGCGGTGATAGACCAGATAGAACGGCTGAGTGGGTCCCGCCACATCAGTTTCGACGCGAATCAGGTCGCTGTTGCGCGGATCTTTCTCAAGGAATGCCGCAAGGCCTGCCCCTTGGCGAACCGCCTCGACAATTGCTTCCATCGAGCTTGAGCGGAAGGCGAACCGTGTCGCCCCAAGGGTGCGCATCCATTGCTCATGCGGCAGCCCTTTCCAGCGTTCGTCGAGTCCGACAAACGGATGCGCCGACGCCTCGCCCTTACCAAGCCGCCGTGCGGGCAGATGGCGCCGGACATAGTCTGCGGACGCGAACAAGGCGAACCGAAAACTGGCCAGATGCTTTTCCACGAGCACATTCGAAGTGGAGCGTGTGAGACGAACGGCGATGTCTGCCTCACGCGCGGCCACATCCGCCATCCGGCTTTCTCCCACCAGCTCAAGATCGACAAAGGGGTACGCCTCGCGAAACGCGAGCAGCGAGCGGGCGAGCGTCACAGCCATTCCATCCGGCACGCTGACCCGCAGCGTTCCTGCCAGCATGGTTTGATCGCGGCGCAGGGCATCGAGACCGTGCGCCAGCCCTTCGGCCAGCCTCACAATCCGCAGCGCCTCCGGCTTCAACTCAGTGCCCGACTGGCTGCGGTACACCAGTTGGCATCCCATCGCAGCTTCCAGCGCATCTAGCCGGCGCGCCGTCGTGGATGTCGAAAGTCCCAGTGCCTTGCCTGCGGCAAGCAAGCTCCCGGCTCGATGCACGGCCAGAAGAATGCGCAGATCGTCCCATGAAAGTGTTTCCATATATGGACATTAGATTACCGCAATATTCCGTATACAGGAACATACGGCATGCGCAAACTTGACCTATGAAAATCATCCTGATTGGCGCGGGGCGCATCGGCAGCGCCGTGGCCTTCTGTCTGGCCAAAGCCGGCCATGACATCACCGTCGTGGCGCGAGGTGCGCGCTTCGAGACACTGAGTCGCGATGGCGCAATCGTCACCGTTGACGGGCAACGCATGCCGGTTAAGGTCGTGTCGACCTTCGATCCGGCCACACCCTACGAACTGGCGATCGTCACCGTTCCCGAACACCAGGTCGCACCGCTGCTGCCAGCCTTGGCGGCAAGCCGTGCGAACACGATCCTGCTGATGTTCAATACGTTTCAAGGCACCGAACCCTATCGAACTATCGTCGGCGCTGAACGCTTCGCTTTTGGGTTTCCGAATATGTCGGCTTATCTGGTGGGCCAGCGGCTACGCTTTCGCGTGGATGGCCCCGGCATGGTGACGACGATGTCGAGCCCCGTTCTGGCGAAACTCTTCAGGCAAGCGGCTATGCCGAGCAACGTGGAAGACGACATGGATGCCTTCCTCCGTAGTCACGTCGCGCTTGTGGTGCCACTCTTTCTCGCCGCGCTGCTCACCTGGCGGCGAGCAACCCAGCTCACATGGTCAGAGGCAAGACAGCTCGATGCTGCCTGGCCGGAAGGTTTCGACCTGGTCCGTAGTCTGGGTCACACGCCGAAGCCTCGCTTGCTCGCGACGCTGTTACGCATGCCGTCATTTGCGCGCATGGGTCTGCTATGGCTTATGAGCCGGTCGCGGCCCGTCAAGGATCTCGGTGAGTTCGGCCCAACGGAGACGCGTGCGTTGATCGATGTGATGGCGACAGCGGCGCCCGGCAAAACGCCGCACTTGCTGGCGCTTCGGCCTTAGCGTTACGTTACACACGCTCGCGCGTCGCGGTGTTCCTCGACACATTCGCTTTGGAGCGCGGCTTTTCCGGGTCGATGGATCGGAATTAACCAATTGATTTGTTTAGTTTTTAATTTTTTACCGGTTCGTCTTACAAAACGGCATAGGTCTTGCAATTAGCTTCCCGCAGCGGGTAACCACATTTGCGGGGCAGCTAAACCATGAACAGATTCAAACTGTCGGCGATCGCTATGTGCGTGTCGTCGATGATCGTCCTGACGGGTTGTGGAAGTACACCGGCGAAACCGGGTAGCCCTGGCGCCGGAGCAGGTGCTGGAGTCGGAACAGGTGGTGGCACGCCGACACCCACACCGACACCGACACCCACGCCCACGCCGACACCCACGCCGACACCCACACCAACGAGCGCCAACCCACTCGGCGTAGTGCTCCAGAACGCAGGCAACGTCGCGACCAGCACCGGCCAGACGGTATCGTCGCTGGGCAACCAGATTGGCCTCACGCCGATTCCCGGCGCCAATCCTGCTACCACAACAGCCCTTGGCAACGTTGTGTCGAATCTCGGCAACGGCGTCACCGCATTGGGCGCGGGCGCGACGAACGGCCTCGGACAACTCGGCAATTCCACCAATCCGCTCGGCCCGACGGTGTCGAGCACGGGCAACCTCGTCTATGACGCGGGCCAGGCGGTCAACAGCGCCGGCCAACTCGTGACCAGCCTGGGTAGCGGCCCCACGGCACCGCTTAGCCCGCTGACCACGCCGCTTGGCAATACAGTCTCTACTTTGGGCAACGCTGTCAGCGCGCTCGGAACGCAACTCACCACCACGCTGTCCACAGGATTCATTCAGCAGGTGACGCAAACAGTCAGCGCGCCCATCACGCCAATCACAACCGTTCTCACGCAGACGACTCAAACCATCGGTGACACGACCGGTCTCGGCTCGCCGCTGAATGGCTTGCTGTCGACGATCGGGCATGGACTGGATGGCGCTGGAGCCAAGCTCAGTGGCGCGACCGCCAATCCGATTGGGCAAAATCTCGGCAATGTCGTGACGGCACTTGGCAACACCGTCACGTCGGCAGGCGGCTTGCTCACTGCAGGCGGTACACCAGGCAATCCGCTTGCACCGCTAACCGGTATTCTCACCTCGTTACCCGGCACCTTGAGCGGCGTGGCGGGCGGCGCGAAGGGTGGTGGCGCGAGTCCGCTTGCGCCGGTCACGTCGTTGGTGACCTCGCTGACTGGATCCCTCGGCACGGTCACGGGCTCGGGCGGCACGAGCGGTGCTGGGAATCTGCTTGCGCCGGTCACGGGTTTGGTCAGTACCTTAACGGGTGCATTGAGCGGCACCACGACGGCCACCGGCACGTCTGGCGGCGGACTGCTTGGCGGCCTCGACGGTTTGGCCAGCAAGAAATGACAGGGTAGGCAAGCGACGCAAACATCCGCCCGAGACGTCAATGTCTCGGGCGGTGCCACGACCGAAATCTTCGGCATGCAAACTGATAATCACGCTACCTTCAGAAGAGACTATCGCCTATGCTCGACTGCAGCCTGGACAAACCGATACTGAAAAATCCCGTGAAGCTCGTCGTCTGGGATCTGGACGAGACCTTCTGGAAAGGGACGCTGTCTGAAGAGGGCATCACACCCATTGTCGGGAATATCGAGCTGGTCAAACAGCTCGCCCAACGCGGCATCATCTCGTCCGTCTGCTCGAAGAACGACCATGGCTCCGCAATGGCTGCGTTGCGCGATCTGGATGTTCTGGACTACTTTGTTTTGCCCAGCGTCAGCTTTCAGCCCAAGGGCAGGTCGATTTCCGGCATCGTTTCTGCGCTCCAGTTGCGGCCGGATAACGTTGTTTTCATCGACGACAATCCATCCGTTCTTGCGGAAGCCGGCCACCATTGCCCCGGCATGGTCTGCCTGGATAGCCCGCATCAACTAGCTGCCCTGATGGACAGCCCTTTCCTGCAAGGGGCGCTGGACAATGAGCTAACCCGGCTGCAGCAATATCGTTTGCTCGCCGGGAAACACGACCTGAAGCAAACAGGAGCCGGGAGCGACGAGAGCTTCCTGCGCCAGAGCGATATCCACATTGAAATCGACTTCGCCGTCGAAGAGAACATCGACCGCGTCATCGAACTCATCAACCGCTCAAACCAGCTTAATTACACCAAGCGACGGGTCGAGACCGAAGAGGACCGCCGCCGTCTGCTGGCGGACCTCAGGGCGTTCGGCTTCAAGGCGGGCATCGTGCGCGTCAGGGACAGGTTCGGCAACTATGGCGTCGTGGGCTTCTTCATGACGTTAGCCACGCTGCGCGAGTATCGGCTGGAGCACTTTGTCTTCTCGTGCCGAATCATGAACATGGGTGTCGAGCAGTACGTCTACGAGTATCTGAATCGACCTCAGATCGAAATCGTTGGCCCGGTTGCCAACCCCATTGAAACTTTTGCGAGCGTAGACTGGATCAAGGACGGCTCGCCTGACGACGTTGTCTCGACTCTACGCCAGTACAAGCTGGTCGTGATCGGCGGCTGCGACATGCTTCAGTTGTCGACCTACTGTTCTGCCGATTCAAGCGAATTCACGAACCGGCAGCAAAACGGCTTCATGAAGCGCCTCGATGATCCTTTCCTCATCCTTGACGATGCCGAGCGCGTCCGGAAGAGTGAACTGCGACCTCACATCCCGGCCTTCAACGCCGACGAGATGCTGGCCCTGAAGGCCGCGGTCGAGGAGGGCGACCTGACCGTCCTGTCGCTCTATCGAATGATGGAAATCAATTATTTCCGTGGGGTGGACGGCTTGACCGTCCGGTTCGACGAGGATGCGGTCCGCGATATCCTGAAGTCGGACCTTGCTCTCTGGTTCGTGCGGAGTTTCAACTTCGTCCCGTCGACGAACGAGGAGCGGCAGGAGATCATTCGGCTAGCTCTCCACAAACTCTCGTCCTGGGCCAAGCCGGGTGCAAAGATAGTCGTCCTGTTGGAAAATACCCGCAAGCTCGAAAGCAATCCCGACGAAAAGGACCTTCGGCAGCGCTACAACGCGTTCATCGTCGACACGTCCAAGACGCTTGATAACCTCGTCTGTATCGACATCAACGCTGTTACCCGTGTCGACTGGCTTTTCGATGACGGCTTCCACATGAGCCGGGAAGGCTACTACGAATTGGCCCAGGCAATAACCCGTGTCTTCGACGACTCCAGGAAGCAGCCGGCCGCTGTTTTCGCCGGCGCCACTATTCGCTAGTGATGCCGGCCGCGGCGGACGCCTACACCGCTTCTGCGCCGCGGCAATCGAAACAGGAACGTATGCGTTACGTTGTGTGAGATGCGTCGACTGCCGCCAGAACTCGCCCAAAGAACTCGTTCGCGTGCGCAGGATTCAACCAACGGACGATCACGGTCATGCGTCGCTCGGGCTCGATCCACGTGAAGGAGCTGCCGGCTCCGACGCCGAAATAGCTCGACGCCGGTGCGCTCGGGAAAATCTTGCGGTCAGTATTGAGCCACACGAGGTAACCGTAGAACGGCGCAATCGCACATGGCGTATGCATACGCGCGATCCACTCGCGAGACAGAATCTGCTGGCCGTCCACCATGCCTTCGTTCAGCAGCAGTTGCGCCACTTTAAGCTGATCGTTCGCGCTAATGGACATCCCGCCGCCCCAATGCGTTCCGCCCGGAATGGATTGCATGCGCCGGCCATCGATCTCCACCCACGCATTGTCGTAGCCAACCCATTGCCAGTTTTCGCTCGCACCGGCGGGGCGCATGATTGCCTCGCGGAACACCTCGGGCAACGGCCGCCTGAACAGGTAAAGCAGTGCCAGCGAAAGCTGGTTGATACGCACGTCGTTGTATTCCCAATACGTGCCGGGGTATTGCAAAGGACGCAGGTCGCCTTTTTTGCCGTCCGGTGGCGCAGCGAAGTTGACGGCGCGATAGTGGTCCGCCTGATCCGAGAGGCCAAAATACGTGCCCTGCCATTCGCTTGTTTGCTGCAGCAGATGGGCCCAGGTCACGGTGGCATTGTGTTCATCGTCAAAGCCGATGCCGGGCACTCGCACGTGCACCGGTTCGTCGACGTCGGGCAGCAGGCCGCGGTCATAGGCGATGCCCGCGAGCAGCGCGAGGTACATCTTTGCGACGCTGAAAGTCAGGTCGGCGCGCTCGGGTTCGCCCCATGAGGTCAGCACGCGCCCATCGAGCGCGATCGTACCGGACACGGGACCGCGGTCATGTACCGGGCCGAGCAACCGGTTCCACGGCGGCGGGTCGTTCACATGCACGCCCCACACACCGTCCACGTGACGGTCCCAAAGCGACTCATGATCAACTGCAAACTGCACCGCTTGTTCAAAATCGTATTGCATTCGTGGAATCCCGATTGGTTCGACGGACCCGGCTGACCTAGTGGGCGTTCAAACGTGCACGCGCCCACACCACCGTAAACAGGCTGATGAGAGCCGCGAACATCAGATAGAGGCCGGGTGCCAGGTTATTGCCTGTGGCCGCAATCAATGCCGCCACCGCGAGCGGCGTGAAGCCGCCGAAAACGGTTGTGCCAATGTTATAGCCGAGCGCCATGCCGGTGGTACGGGTGCGGGTTGGAAACAGCTCCGACATCAACGCAGGAATCGGCGCGAAGTAGGTGGCTTTCAACAAGGCGACCCACACCACCGCGGCAAGCAATGTCGCGAGCGACGGATGGGCGTTCATAAACATGAACGCAGGATAAACCGTGAAGAAGAACAACGTACCTGCGCCTAGCATGATGCGCGTACGGCCCACCTTGTCGGACCAGTGTCCGACCACCGGTGTCAGCACCATCATGATGAACCCGGCGGCCAGCGTCGCAATGAAGCCTGACGATGGTGCGAGTCCGAGTTGCCGCGCCGCATACGTCGGCATGTACAGCAGCATATAGTTGGCCGTGGTCGTAAGCACCAGCGAGCCGATCGACACCAGCACGCGTTCCTTCTGCGTAGCCAGCACTTCACGCACCGGCGAACTGGATTTCTCGGCCCGTTCGAACTCCGGCGTTTCATCCATGCGGCGCCGGATATAAAGCCCGATCGGACCGATTAGCATGCCGAACAGAAAGGGAATGCGCCACCCCCAGCCTTCGAGCTGAGGCTGCGTCAACGTGCCGGTCAGTACTGCGCCGAACGCCGAAGCGAGCAGTGTGCTTGCTCCCTGGCTCGAGAACTGCCAGCTCGCCATGAAGCCTTTCCGCGCTGGCGCATGTTCGATGAGAAACGCTGTAGAGCTGCCGAATTCGCCGCCAGCGGAAAAGCCTTGCAACAGACGCGAAGCGAAAATGCCGATTGGCGCGATCAGGCCGATCGTGGCATACGACGGCATCAGCGCGACCATCCCCGTGCCGATCGTCATCATTGAAATCGACAGTGTCAATGAAGCCTTGCGGCCCTTTCGGTCGCTATACGAGCCGAGCGCCAGCGCGCCAAGCGGCCGCGCCAGATATGACAACGCGAACGTGCCGAGCGTGAGCAGCAGCGATACCGTCTTGTCATGCGTCGGGAAAAACAGCCGCGACAGCGTGGTGGCAAAGTACCCGTAGACGATCAGGTCGTAAAACTCGAGCGCATTTCCAATGGACGTTGCCAGGATCAGGCGCGGTACCCCCGCACGCGAGACCGGCTTGGCGAGGGATTCGCTTACTACGGCTGCTGAATCAGGGCTCATGGCGGCGTCCTTGGTCGACTTCGTTCTCCGTCGTGACGCGCCGTGGGCGCGTCGCCTAGCTCGTACGAAGCAGTGTAACGATCTTGGCGTGGACGATATTTGTGGACAATTACAATATTTGGCAGATATCGTTGCCGAAACGGCAAAGCGGGGAAGCCTGACCGAAATGGACAATACAGCACTGCGTTACTTTCTCGAAGTGGCACGCAGCGGCTCGCTCAGCAAGGCGTCGGAGCGGCTATACGTGGCGGTGTCGGCGTTAAGCAGGCAGATTGCGAAGCTCGAAGAAGAAGTCGGCGCGGCGCTTTTTGAACGGCGGCCGCGCGGGATGGTGTTGAGCGATGCCGGACGTGTGCTTGCCGAACACGCGCGGCGCAGCCTGCTGGAAACCGAGCGCGTCACCGACGAAATTCGCGGGCTGAGCAATGGCAGCCGCGCGACGATTCGTGTGGTAAGTTCGGAAGGCGTCGCGCCGTATTTTCTGCCGCAGGTGTTTGCGCACTTCCTGAAGACGCATCCGGCGACGCAGTTTCAACTGGACGTGTCTGCGCCATCTGTCGCGACACAACGCGTGCGCGAAGGCACTGCGGATATCGCAGTGTGTTTCAGCGTCGCGCCGGAGAAGGACATCCACGTGGTGTATTCGCAACTGGCCCCGATCTTCGCACTGGTCAGGCACGATCATCCGCTTGGCGCACGCGAGTCCGTATCGCTCGCGGATCTGATGGCCTGGCCGCTCGCCATCGACAACCAGGGCGTGACGATCCGCCAGATGTTCGATATTGCCTGCAGTCTGGAAGG
>NZ_JAMFSB010000112.1 GCF_026225065.1 Paraburkholderia sp.
AACTCTATCCGCGTGGCACGCGCGGCACCGGTGTCGGCTTCTGCTATAACTTTGGACGGGTGGTCTCGGCCGGCTTCCCGGTCATGGTCGGACACCTCGCCGGCCAGTTTTCTCTGGGCTTTGCGATTGGTATCGATGCTGCGATCGCCTATGCGATAGTCGCGGTCTCGGTCCTCATGCTGCCGGAGACACGCGGCCGTACTCTGGACGAAGAACCCGCAGCTTGAGTTGAGTGTCACGAATGACTGCTTCTAACGGTACGTCCGCCCCATGCACTGATACTGTTCTGCCCGTCACGGGCATCGACAGTCACGCGCACGTGTTCGTGCACGGCTTGCCGCTCGCATCGGGCCGGCGCTATGCGCCGGCCTATGAGGCCACGCTCGACGACTATCGCGCGATGCTCGCGAGCCTGGGCTTATCGCACGGTGTTCTGGTTCAACCGAGTTTTCTCGGCACCGACAACAGCTTCCTACTGTCCTGTCTCGACGCGCATCCTGAACAGTTGCGCGGCATCGTCGTAGTGGATCCAGCTCGCGATATCGCGCAGATCGAAACCTGGCACGCCCATGGCGTGGTCGGCGTGCGTGCCAATCTGATCGGCGCGGCGCTGCCCGACTTTGGCGATACGACATGGGCTCCCTTTCTCGAACGCATGGCGGACCTGGGCTGGCATCTCGAGGTGCAGATCGAGGCAGCACGTCTTTCAGCGATTGCGCCCGCCGTGCTTGCCAGCGGCGTGCATATGGTGGTCGATCATTTTGGCCGCTTCGATCCGGCGCTCGGCACCGGTGACCCGGGCTTCGCCACTCTCCTCTCGCTCGGCCCGACGCGACAGGTGTGGGTGAAAGTGTCGGGTGCGTATCGCGTGAGCCCAGAACGCGATGATCCGGGTGCGGCATTGGCGGTCGCCGCTAGCGCATGGCCCGCGCTGGTTCGTGAATTTGGCGTCGACCGTCTGGTGTGGGGCACCGATTGGCCGCATACGCAATTCGAAGACGTGCAGAACGCCCGGCTGACTCGCGATCAACTCGAGTCTTTCGTGAATCAGCCAGACCAGTTACGCGCCGTGCTGGTCGACACGCCCGCGTCGCTGTTCCAGTTCCGCTAGCGCACCGCAGCGATCCGCGCGCGGAAATGCTCGGTGCCGGCAACGATCTTGTCGAGCACCGCGTCGAGCGCCCAGAAACGTTCACGCACGTCGTAGTCGATCACGCGGCAACGGATCGAGTTGAATGTGCCGATGCGCTGATGGTAGATCTTCGCGAGCGCCGGGTAGCCGAGTGCCTCCGACACTGCCGCAACCACCAGAAACGTCGACAATTCTTCGGCTAGCAGCGGATCGCGAGCGCTCCCGCTACGCAGCCATTGGTAAAGATCCGGGTGAAAGTTGGTGAATACACCGTTGAAACCTGCCGAGCCGACCTTCATCGCATCCCATGCGATCGCGGCATTCGCATTCAGGATCTTCAACGGTGCCCCCTCGGCCAGCGCGACACGACGCTTCACGGTGGGTAGATCGCAACTGACGTCCTTGAGCATGACGAAGCGTCCCGTGTCGATACAGGCCTTCAGCTCTTCGTCTGAAAGCAGCCGCCGATACGGCGCGGGACATTCGTAAAGCCCGAGCGGCAGGTCGGACGGCAAACGCTGCAGCAGGCGTCGCAGATTCGTCAGAAAGGTCGCCGTGCCCTCACGCTTTGGATCGAGCCGATTCGTGACCAGCACCACCCCTTGCGCCCCCGATGCTGCAGCCGCCAGCAGTTCTTCAGTCTGCGCATCCGGATCGTCGCTGATATGACCGGACGCGACCACGGACACCCGCCCCGCCACCTTATCCACCACAAAGCGTGCGAGCGCGGCCCGCTCCTCAAGGCTCAGGAACTGCATTTCACTCGACTGCGCGACTGCGAACAACGCGTCCGCGCCATGCTCGAGATACCATTCGATCAGGCGCTCGAGTCCGCCGTAGTCGATCGCTCCGCTCTCGTCGAACGGCGTCAGCATCACGGGAACAATGCCCTCGATAACACCCGCGGGCTTCGATGTATGACCCATCAACCTCTCCTCAAAAAATACTGTTTCAATCGCGACGCGCAACGCATGTCCCGCTCTCGTCAAGCGGGTACATGAGCCACGCCTGCCGCGCTTTCCTGTTCGGGAATCGGTTTGCGCACCAGCAGCAGATAGGCCATCGCCCCGGCACCCGCGATGCCTGCGGCCGTCAGTAGCGCTGGCACGAACGACGACGCCTGGGCAATAAAGCCGGTCACGATCGGCGCCAACGCACCACCGAGAAAACCACCGAAGTTCTGGATGGCCGCCAGCGAGGCGATGCGGCTGGGTGGCGCCGCCGCTGTCGCCAGCGCCCATGACGAGGCGGCCGCCGCATTGCCCAGAAAGACCACCACCGAAATGCAGGCGACCGCAATCGCATTGCTCTCGACGAGAGCAGCCGGAATCGTGAAGACCATCATGCCGAGCATCGAGACTACCACCGCGTTGCGGCGACTCGCCACCGGCGAACGGCTGCCTCGGGTAATCAGATCGGAGAACCAACCCGCCACCAGCGCCCCGACGATGCCGCACAGGAACGGCACGGATGCCGCGAAGCCCGTATGTATCAGGCTCATGTGCCGCTCGATCGTCAGATAGCCCGGCAACCACGTCAGATACACCCAGTTGAGGTAGACCGAACCGAAGAAGCCGATCAGCATCCCCCAGGTCGTCCCATACGAAAACAGACCACGCCATTCGGCGAACGTGAGCTTGGGGGGAGCTTCGCCTGCGGAATGGCTGTCCTCGTCGAGATAGCGGCGCTCTGTCTCGGTCATCTGCGACTTGTCCGGATCGCGATACAACGCGAACCAGACGATTGCCACCACAAGACCCAGCATGCCCGTTGCAATGAATGCCCAGCGCCAGTTGAACGACACCACGACAAACGACAGGCAGAGCGGTGCAAGCGCGCTCCCCAATGGCGAGGCCGCGTTGTAGATGCCGGTGGGCGTGCCGCGCGAGCGCAACGGAAACCAGTTGCTCACGACCCGGGCGGCCGAGGGAAACTGTGGCGCTTCGCCAATGCCGAGCACGGCGCGCGCAACGATAAAGAAGCCGAAGCTGGACGCGAGGCCACCGGCCATCTGCGCCAGCGACCACACGACGAGTCCAACGCCCAGCAACCGGCGCGGGCCAATGCGGTCGACCAGGCCACCAATCGGCAACTGGCACACCGCGTAGATCCACAAGAACGCCGACAGCAGCAGACCCATCTGACCGAGCGAAAGTCCGAGTTCGGTACGGATCATCGGGTTGGCGACAGCCAGCGTGCCGCGATCCATATAGTTGACGACACCGCTCACCATCAGCAGCACGAGCGCTACATTCTGGCCTCGGCGGATTCTTGGCGGGGTGGGCTGACTTTGCGCGATATCGCTCATGCTCGCTGTCTCCGTCTCATAGTAAGTATGGCTGCGTCGTCGTAGTAGTTTGCCGCCGTGTATCACACTTCCGCGCGCAAAGGCTCGGCCGGATCGGACGCGCGGCGATCGGCTTGCGCGGGACGCAGCATGGCAAGCAGAAGCGCCGCCACGAGGCCGCTCGCCGCAAGCACATAAAGTCCCGCAGGTACCGAGTGAAACGACGCCTCCACTGCGTTGCGCACGGTCGGCGCAAAGAAACCACCAAGATTGCCGATCGCGTTGATCACCGCGAAGCCCCCTGCCGCTGCGGTGCCGCCCAGATAGGCCGCTGGAAACGTCCAGAAGATCGGCTGTACCGTCATGATGCCCATCGTGACGAAACAGAGGGCCACGATCGCCCCGACGGGACCCATATTGGCCGAAACCGCAAGACCAAACGCAATCGAGAGCGCCGAGAGCACCGCGAAACCACGCCGGTGTCCGGTACGCACCGCGAAGCCCGGATAAAACGCACCCGCCACAATGGCGCAGGCCCACGGAATAGCCGAGATCAGCCCGACGTGCAGACCCACCTTGACATGCAGCAGCGCACTTACCTGGGTCGGCAAATAAAACGCCACCCCGTAGCCTGCAATCTGGATCGAGAAATAGAGGAGCGCGAAATGCAGCAGCTTCGGATCGACCAGTGCGGCGCGGAAAGTCATCTTGCCGATTTTCTGCTTCTGCCGATCTTCGGCAGCAAGTGCGCGCGTGAGCGCTTGTGCTTCATCGCGCGGCATCCACTTCGCGTCTTCGGGACGATTGCATAGATAGAAATAGCCCCACACACCCACCACCGACGCGAGCAGACCTTCCACCAGGAACATCAATTGCCAGCCATGCAGGCCGAACAGGCCATCGAGCTCAAGCAGCATGCCCGACAGCGGACCACCCAGCATCAAGGCCAGCGGTGAGCCGAAGTAGAAGATCCCCATGATCTGTCCACGTGCGCGAGCCGGAAACCAGTACGTCATGTAGAGAACCGCACCCGGGAACAGCCCCGCCTCGGCGGCGCCTAAAAAGAATCGGATGAACGAGAACAGCGAATCGCTCGACGCATACGCCATGGCCGCCGAAATCAGCCCCCATGTGACCATGATGCGCGAAAGCCAGACGCGCGCGCCGACACGATGCATCATCAGATTGCTTGGCACTTCGAACAACGCATAGGCGATGAAGAAAATACCTGCGCCGAAGGCAAACGCGGCGTTGCTCACGCCGGTCGACGCCTGATAGGACTGCTGCGCAAAACCGATGTTCGCCCGATCCAGATACGACAACATGTACATCAGGATCAGAAACGGCACGATCCGCCACTTGGCACGCCTGATTGCGCGCTCCACCAAAACCTCTTCATCCCCGTGTATGGGGTGCAGGTTCGTCTCCATCTCGTCTCCTTGTTGTTCCCTTGACGGGATACCGCATCCGGTCTCGTGCCGGTGATCGTGCACGGTGGTTTAAACGACCTTGCCGGGATTGAGCAGATTCAGCGGATCGAGCGCGGCTTTCAGGCGGCGCATCAGGGCAATCTCCGGTTCGCTGCGCGTGTACGGCAGCCACGGCTTCTTGGTGATGCCGATGCCATGTTCGGCTGAGATCGTCCCGCCGAACTGTTGCACGAGGCCGTAGACAATCGCGGTGATCTCTTCTTTCGGTTGCGGCGAAGCACCCGGCACGCAGGCGACGATATGCAGGTTGCCATCGCCGATGTGGCCGTAGAAGAGCGCGACCGCTTCGGCAAAGCGGGCGCGCAAGGCGGCGAGACACGCGTTCACGTATTCGTCCATCACCGCGACGGGCAAACCGATGTCGAATGGTTCGTGAGGCCCGAGGACCTGCGGAAATTCCGCACAGGCATCGCGCACACCCCAGAATGCCTGTACGTCCCCGAGCGATTGGGCCAGCACTCCGTCGGCGAGTACGCCATCTTCGATCTGATGCATCAACCAGGCCTCGAAACGCGGGGCGTCGTACGCTTCGTCCATCCCCTGCGCTTCGATCAGTACATAGCAGGCATGCTCTCCCGGTAGCGGATTGCTCACCCCGGGTACGCGCTGCGTGACCGTCTGCCAGTAATCCGGCCACATCACCTCGAAAGCGGACAGGAGCGGCCCCAGGCCGTGGCGCGCAGCGTTCAGTAACGCGATCAGCTTGTCGTAGCTTTCGAGTGCGCACAGCGCTGCCATCGTGCAACCCGGTTTGGCAGACAGGCGCAGGACGATGCGTGTGATGATGCCGAGCGTCCCTTCGCTGCCGATGAACAGATGCTTGAGGTCGTAACCCGCATTGTTCTTCAGCATCTTGTTGAGATTCGTGACCACGCTGCCGTCTGGCAGCACGACTTCGAGCCCCAGCACCATTTCGCGCGCCATGCCGTAGCGGATCACCCGATTGCCGCCCGCGTTTGTCGACAGATTGCCGCCGATCGCGCACGAGCCGCGAGCACCGAGGTCCAGTGGAATGAAAAAACCGGCCTCATCCGCGGCCTCTTGCACGCTCTGCAGCGGCGTCCCCGCCCTGACCGTCATGGTTGCCGATGCAGGGTCGATCTCTTCGATCCCCACCATGCGCTCGAGCGACAACGCCACCGCCCCCTCGATGGGCCGGGCGCCACCGCACAGTCCCGTCAATCCGCCCTGCGGCACCACCGGTACGCGATACTGCGCACAGATGCGCATCGCCGCAGCCACACCTGGTGTGTCCATAGGACGTAGCACCGCGAGGGGCCGCTGTGGCCCGAGCGTGCTCCAGTCCTGCTCGTTACGTGTGGGGATGTCGTCGCCGGTCAGCACAGCGGTGGTGCCGAGGGCATCGCGCAGTGCGGCGAACAACGCCTCGGATGTATCGCCGGCCCTCTCGGGCAGGCAGATTTCGTGATCCATCGTGTCTCCTTGTTCTCGCAGCGTGCGCGGGTTCGCATCGGCTCAGCGCGTGACTACCAGCAGTGGCGTTCGCTTACACCGTCAAAGCGTCGTGCCGGCCAGCAGTGCACGCGGCAATGCGGCTTTTACATCCGCGTCAATGGACATGAGCGGCGCCCGTACACGACGCCATCCGTCGTTGCTCTGGCAAGCCGCGACCCATGCCTTGAGAAGCGGCACAAAGGGCTGACCTGCTACTGCCCGCAGCAGATCCTTTAGCACGCCGAAGTCTGGATCCTGTTCGTGGTCGTAAGACGCGCGAACCTGCTCCGGCGCGATATTGGCGAGCCCACAGATCGATCCGGCGCCGCCCGCTGCCCGCGCGCGTCCAATTGTGTCCTCTGCGCCCACATAGACCTTCAGGCCCGGATGATAGCGGATCAGCGCGAGCGAATGGTCCAGGTTCCCGCTGCTGTCCTTGATGCCGTCTATCACGTTCCCGTAGCGCTGACGCAGTGTCGCAATGGCCTCGTCGTCGAAATTCACTCCGGAGACCTGAGGAATGTGATAGAGGATGACGCGCAAACCCGGATCGTCGGCCGCGTCGATCACCTGGCCGATCGCTTCGACCACGCCGGCGCTGCTGATATCCTTGAAATAGAACGGCGGTACGAGCAAGACATGGCGACAGCCCTGCGCCAGCGCATGCCGCGTCAGGGAGATTGCATCGCCCAGTGCCGCAGCGCCCGCGCCAACAACCAGATCACCGCTGCTGACTCCGCGCCCAAGCAGCCCTTCGAGCGCAGCGCTCCGCTCGGCGACCGTGAACGACTGGCCCTCGCCAGTCGTGCCGAACAGAGTAATGCCGTGTAAGCCGCGCCGCAGAAGATCAACCGAATGCTGCGCCAGCAGGGCCACATCCACGTGATTCGCTGCATCGAGCGGCGTCGTCACCGCTGCCAGCACGCCCTGTCCTTCGAAAGGCATAACCCGTCTCCTTCAGTCATACGCCCCGGGGCGCCACCGCCGCGGTGGGCGTTCGGAATCGATCCGGCGCGATCCAGCCATCATCCAATGACGGACCGAACTGTAGCTGACATGTTAGTTAGAAATCGACGAGGCGTCAAAGAAGAATTTTTACGGAGCGTAAGAGACATTCCAGATGTTCCGCGGGCCGATCTGGCCGGCCCGCGCGCTGCTAGCCAAAGTTGCCCATCGAGCGTTGGCGTGCGTTCTCGATATGCGTGCTGAGCACAGCGACCGCTTTTGCCACGTCGCGCTCACGAATGGCCGCAATCAGTTCGAGGTGTTCATTCATCGTCGGCACCACCACTTCGGGCCTCAGGACCACGTGTTCGAGGCGGATCAGGCGGATGCGCAAGCTGTTGACGCGATAGATGTTCGAGACGATATCGTTGCCCATCGCATCGATCATCATGTCATGCAGACCCCAGTCGACTGTCTGTGCGTCATTGAGAAGACGATCGTCGATTTTCTTGGCCACGGCCCGGCGCACGATATCCCTGTGCGCCCGCTCGATCTTTTCAAGGTCGGCGTCGGATGCGGTACGGGTGAAATTTGCTACCGCCTCCCGCTCGAGCATGAGGCGCAACTGAAAGGCGTTGCGGATCAATCGCAGATCGACATGACAGACCTGAAGACCGCGATTCGGCACGGTCTTGATGAGCCCCTCGGCTTCGAGGCGCGGCACCATCTCACGAATCGCGCCAAGCGGCATGTCGGTCAGGACCATCAGTTCGCGTTGCGAGACGAATTGCCCAGGCCGGATATTGGCGTTCAGGATTTGCTGCGTGAAATTTTCATAGGCGACGAGGCGCAGAGACTTTCCCTGGCTCTCGTCCGCGTCGGTTTTTGCCGGTGTCATTGTATTCATAGCCGGTCTCGCGTACGTATTGGTTGCACGGCAACATGTTAGCACGTACTTTTACGCTACCAGCCGTCGCGAGACGGGGCAAGGAAGTCACGCGGCGATGCGCGTTGGCCGGTCACTCATAGACATTGATGTGCCGATCGAGGTAGATAATTGCGGCATCAGGCGATTCGGCCTCATAGATCGGCTTGCCGGCGTAGAGAACCGTGCAGCCGCGTACCGAGAGTTTGGGGAGCGGGTCCTTGTCCGTGAAGCTAGCTGTAGCGGTAGCGTCAATCTCACAGGCGAACAGGAGATCACCAGCACGGGCCAACTCGAATTCGAATGAAGGCGATAAGCAAAAATCCCTTCGCATAGGTATTTCCGTTCACATGTTCCGTCTGGGAGCACACATACTCTCATCACAATTTGAATATCCCTATGTGCGGACTCTTACACTTCGTTTCCGGCGAATCGCAACAGACGAGGGCGCCCGCGTGCTCACGCGCGCAAGCGGGAGCAGCGCGAGGAATATTTAGTAATGGTCGAAAAGGAAAAAGCGCCCAGACTGCAAACGTCTGAGCGAAGCCATCGGGAGCCCGACGGCGGAGGTATTCAAGGTGAAAGCGACCCGCTACCGCCATCGAATCCGTTAGCGGGCCAGCTCTCTGCACGGCGCCGCTCTGCGGTAGTGCGCGCTCATACAGTAGTCTTCAATGAGCAGATGCGTCCGGTATTCTTCCGCGGCGCGAGATCAACGCGTCAGCGGCCGGACATTCAGTTCTGGTTCGACTTCGACACGGCTGGCTGTGCCATATCCGACGAACCATTTGCGACGCCACCCACATCTGTTGCACCGTTTTGTGCTGCTATTTTGGCGTCAGCAGCCTGAATCTGCGCAGGATACAAATTTTGGTCACCGTCGCCCGGGTGATAACCAGCCTGTTCGACCTGCACCAATTGGGCGCGCACTTCCGCACGGGTGAGAGGCTGGTTCGATTGAGCGAACACGGCGACCGGTGCAGCGAGCGCAGCGGCAACGACAACGGCTTGAATAAGGGATTTCATGGCTAATACCTCCAGACTTTTGTTTGTCCTGCAACGAACAGCCCTGTTCGTCAGTCAGTGTCTACAGTCTAGGTAAGTACGCGTTTAAGATTAACCCCCGCGTCCGAAAGGGATTATTGTCAAATAGCCGTTAACCCTAATGAAAGGTTGGCCGTGGCCTCAGTGCCTGCTGGCTCTGCGAAGGCCCAAGGCGCCCATGATGGCGCCAGCAATGCCCGTAATCGCGCCCACGATGCCCGCGATCATAGCCACGTAGTTGGTCCAGTCGGTGGTCTCGGGAGCCGTCGAAGCCTTCGAAGGGAGTGGCGCAGCGACCACGACAGGCTGCGGCGGCGAGACCTTGTTCGGGGGAGATTCCTGGGGAAGCGCGGTTGCGGTCACGCTCGGCGTCGCCACGACCGATACCGACGTGGACGTCCCGGGCGTCGCATAAAGCCCTGTCGCGAGCGCCATGGAGGCAGCAGGCGTATCCCGTGCGACATCGCCGGCCAGTGCGACCCCGCCGTGTGCGGAGAAAAGCAACGTTGCCACGAGCGGCAGCAGACGGCCCCTCGCGTGTTGCGATTGACAAGCGGATGCGTCGATGCGCACCGCTGTAAAGCGTTCCTGTTTCATCCCCCGTCCATGTAGGCACTGTGTAGGCATATCATGTCGTAGCCGGTCCATCGGGGTCAATATATGCACGGCAGAAAACGGCGTTCAGGCACGTGGTTTAATTGATTTAATCGAGTTCCATAAACGTGAGTCACACTCTTTCAACATCCGTCTCTGCAGAAATCGAAATCCGCAAGAGCCGCTTTATCGCTTATGCAATTCCCGTTGCGGACCGCGATGCGGCGATGGTCGAACTGCGCCGCCTGCGTGAAGCGCATCCCAACGCAACACACGTGTGTTGGGCCCTGCTGGCAGGGGGACATTCCGGCATGTCCGACGACGGCGAGCCGTCCGGCACCGCCGGCAGGCCGATCCTTGAAGTATTGCGCCATCACGACCTCGACGGCGTGCTGGCCGCCGTCGTGCGCTACTACGGCGGCGTGAAGCTAGGTGCCGGTGGCCTCGTGCGCGCGTATGCCGACTCAATTGCTCGCGTGCTGCAGGACGCGCCGCGCATCGAACGGATTGCGCAAACCTTGCTGACCGTGGAGATCGGCTATCCCGACGAAGCGCGCGTGCGACGCTGGATCGAACAGGAAGGTTATGCGCTGGCTGATAGCGGGTATGAAATGGAAGTGCGGTTGACGATCGGCATGCCTGTTACTGCGCTGGACGCGGCGCGCGATGCCTTGCGGGATATGACGCAAGGGCGCGCCGTGTTGCACGACGCGCTGTGAAGCTCTGCTGACGTTCAATGCGTCGCGGCCAACTCCGGTTGACCACGCTTGGCCGCGACATCCATTAGCGCATCCTCGAGAATCATCTGCGCCCCTTTCTCCGCCACCATCATCGTCGGAGCATTGATATTGCCGGATGTGATGTTCGGGAAGATCGACGCATCCACCACCCGCAACCCCGCGATACCATGCACGCGCAGGCGTTCGTCGACCACTGAAGTCTGCGCATCCGAACCCATCGCGCACGATCCGCACAGGTGGTAAATCGAGCCCGACTGCTCGCGGAAATACTGCAGAAAGCCCTCTCGCGTATTGACCTGCGGCCCCGGTGAAATCTCTTCGACCGTGATGCCCAGCAGCGCCGGCGTGGCCATCACCTTGCGCACCAGTTCACAGCCCTGAATCACCTCGTTGATGTCTTTGTCGGTGGTTAGCGCGTTGATACGGATCTTCGCCGCATCCTCCACGCGGTTCGAAGCGATTTCAATCGAGCCGCGGCTCGTCGGCCGGCATGGATTGAAAGCCAGCAGGAAGCCCGAATACGGTTCCGGCTCGAGGCTCGCCTTGCTGCTCTTAGGAATGCGATACGACAATGGGTTGAAATAGAGCTGCAGGTTAGGCTGCGTCTGCTGATCGTTACCCTTGAAGAAACCACCCGACTGGTTCACGCTCATCGCGAGCGGCCCCGTGCGGGTCAACAGATACTGCAAGCCCAGCTTGAGCTTGCCGAGCAACGGCCGCATTTCGTCGTTTAACGTCTTGACGTTGGCGCGATAGTAGAAGCTCACGCACAGATGATCCTGCAGGTTTTCCCCGACTGCCGGCAATTCATGCACGAGCGGAATACGATGCTGCGCAAGCAACGCCTTGGCGCCGACGCCCGACAGTTGCAACAGCTTCGGCGTATCCACCGCGCCTGCCGACAAGATCACCTCGCGATTCGCGACGAATCGGCGCTCACTGCCACCCTGCTTGACCACTACGCCCGTCGCACGCTTGCTGGCATCGAACAGCACCTGGCTCACCAGCACGTCACGCTCCACGCTCAGATTCTTGCGCTCCAGCACCGGATGAAGATATTCGAAGCTGCTCGACGAACGCTGTCCGTTGCGCGTGTTCACGTCGTAAATGCCCACGCCTTCAAACTGCGCACCATTGAAGTCTTGACTCCGCCCATAACCCGCCTGCTCGCAGCCCTTCAAAAACACATGGCAAATCGGATGCACGGCATCTTTCATCGGTGAAATGCGAATCGGGCCGTCGTCGCCGTGGTATTCAGTATTGCCAAGCGGATGCGACTCGAGCTTGCGGAAATACGGCAGCACGTCGTTAAACGACCAGCCTTTGTTGCCAGCCGCCGCCCAGTCGTCGAAGTCGTGCGGTTGACCGCGCACGAAAATCATCGCGTTGATCGATCCAGAGCCACCCTGCACCTTGCCGCGCGGACAATAGATCGGCCGGTTGTCGAGCTCCTTTTCGGGCTCGCTGTAGTACATCCAGTTATAGGTTTCGTTGTAGTACGTTTTGGTGAAACCCACTGGGACCTTGAACCAGAACGAGCTATCCTTGCCGCCCGCTTCGAGCAGCAGCACGGAGTATTCACCCGAGGCCGTCAGGCGATTCGCGAGAATGCAGCCCGCGGAGCCAGCGCCGACAATAATGTAGTCGTAGTTCATGGTGTAGTTCGCCCGACGGCGCCCGCTTCAGTGAATGCGAAAGTAACTCTCAAGCTCAACCCTTGGCCGGCGCAAGATCCTTGACGTCAGCGGGCTTCGCGGCCATCTGCAAATGCAGGCGTTCACCGCTGTACGGCGAGTGCTGCCGCACCACGTCCATGTTCAGTTCAACGCCCAGACCCGGCTCCCGCGACGGAATGATGTAGCCGTCTTCCCAGCGAATCGGCGTCTTCAACACTTCCGCATGGAATCCGCCCCACGTACCGATACTTTCCTGAATCAGGAAGTTCGGCGTGCAAGCCGCCAGTTGAATGCTCGCTGCGGCGCCCACCGGACCGTTGTAGAGGTGCGGCGCGATCTGCGCGTAGTACACCTCGGCAATGCTCGCCACTTTCTTCGCTTCGAGAAGACCGCCTACGCGCGCCACGTTCAACTGCAGGATCGACGCAGCGCCTGCTTCGAGCAGCTTGAAAAATTCATACTTGGTGGTCAGACGCTCGCCGGCCGCGATGGGAATGCTGGTGTGTTTGGCCACTTGCGCCATTGCGCCCTCCTGTCCCGGCGGCACCGGCTCTTCGAACCACAGCGGATCGTATTTCTCGAGACGTTTGGCGAGGCGGATCGCCGACGACGGCACCATTTGCCCATGCGTGCCGAACAGCAAATCGGCCTTGCTGCCCACCGCTTCGCGCACCCTGCGGCAAAACAGCTCGCAACGGTCCAGCACTTCCATCGACAGTTGATGACCGGAATACGCGGTGTACGGACCTGCCGGGTCGAACTTGACCGCCGTGAAGCCGCGCCTCACGTTCTGGACCGCGCATTCGGCCGCGAGATCGGGATCGTCGTAATCGTATTCGCCGTCGCGATTCTTGGGATACAGATAGGTGTACGAGCGAAGCCGTTCGTTGACCATGCCGCCCATCAGTTCGTAGACAGGTTTGCCGGCGGCCTTGCCGATGATGTCCCAGCAGGCCATCTCCAGGCCGCTGACGATACCCATCATGGTCAGGTCGGGACGCTGCGTAAATCCGCTCGAATAGGCTTCACGCCACAGCCGCTCGACGTGATGCGGATCCTTGTCGAGCAGATAGCGGCCGAACACATCGTCGATGAGGTGGGTCATCGCATTCGGATGAAACGTCGCCGAATAGATTTCGCCGACGCCCTCAATCCCGCACGCCGTCTTCAGCTTGACGAAGATCCAGTACATGCCGCCCAGATGCGGCGGCGGCACGGCGACGATATGCGTTTCGAGCGAGACAACTTTCATTTACAGACCTTCTTTCCTGTTAAGCATGTTTCTGAGCGCCAGCGCAGCAAAGCCACCGAGCACGGCCACTGCGGCCACATAACCAAAATAGAGTTGATAACCGAATACGCCGGGGTAGGTCTGCGTCAGATAGCCGTTGATAAGCGGCAGAAAGACGTCCGGCGAATAACCGAGTACCGAGATCAAACCGATTGCCAGGCCCATCGTTTCGACGGGCACATTGCAGCGGTCGAGCAACGACCAGTACAGGCCGCGAATCGCGTAAGTCAGAATGCCGATGAACAACACGAGGAAAACCAGCGCAACGTGACTGCCGATGCCAGGCGCGGCAACCAGTCCGAGCAGCGAGAGTGCGGCGAGGAACAGCGCGATCACCAGTACGGAGACCTTCGAGAAGCGGTCGCCAAGGAAACCGCCGCCAATCCCACCGATAGGCCGCATCCACAGCTTGAGCGTCGTGATCGTGCCGGCCATCACCACGGAGAGGCCAATGGCGCCTTCATGCAGATACGCCGAAAAGCTGTAGGTCGCCCAGAAGACCTGATAGCCGCAGAACACAATCGCTACCACCAGCCACAGTTCCGGAATCGAGGCGAGTGTTTTCAGGTCGACGAGGACGTTGCTGCGCCTGCGTGCGGCGGCGTGGTCCGCGGCAGCCTCGCCTCCCTGCGGGTCCTTCACGAGACCGAGCACTATGCCGAGCGCAATGCACAGAAACGCGTACATATAGACGACCAGCTTGAAACCTGCCGCGACTGGCTCGCCACGCGTCTGCGTAACCCAGGCAAACAAGGTGATCGCAACGGTCGCTAGCAGCGCTTCGATCAGGCCACGTCCACCGTCGAGAAAGCCGAAGAAACGGCCTTGTTCATCTGCTCCGGCAAGCATTGAGACGCGCTTGATGACAGCGGCCCAGAACGTCAGACCGGTCGACAGGCCCCAGCCGCCGAAGATGACCATCAGCAGATGAAACGACGGCGCGCTCGAATACCACAGGCCCAGCGCGCCGGTTGCGACCAGTGAGAAGCTAATGAGCATTCGCGGCGCGATGCGGTCAGCGAGCCAGCCGCTCGGCAGATAGCTCAGCAGGAAGATCGTCCCGAGCGACGAGTACAGATAGCCGAGCTGGCTGTCCGTGATATGGAACACCTCCAGCATGGTCGGCTGATACACCTGCCGCAGATAGAGAATCGGATAGATCGCGCCAGCGGCGATCACCAGCAACAGCAGTTGTACATAGCGCTGTGCAGCGTTTTTCCGCAAGGCGGCTGCGTCGTGAGCGACCGACAGCGCGGCGTTGGATTGAACCGGTTGAGATGACACTGAGGTGCTCCTGGGAGACACACAAAGCCCACAGCGCGTTGTTGCGCCGGCTTTGTCGCATCTCCGATATCTTTGTTATGGTTGCAGCGTGCTTACACGAAACTGCAGGTTCAGAAAGGGCATGCCGCTATGCGCAGCGTGCCGGGCTAGAGTATGTATCGAGCCTTTAGTACTTCATGACCACGAGGCGCGTCTGCGTAAACTCGAGCATGCCGTGCTTGCCGTCGTCGCCGCCCAGGCCAGAGCGCTTCCAGCCTGCGTGGAAGCCCTGATAGGGATCGGCCGGCGTGCGGTTCACGTACAGCTCCCCTGCTTCGATGCCGTTGGCGATTTTCATCGCGGAGCGATAGTTCTCGGTGTAAAGCACTGACGACAAACCGAACTGGTGATCGTTAGCCATCTCAAGCGCTTCGTCGAGCGTGCCGTATTTGACGACCGGCATGATCGGCCCAAAGGTCTCTTCCTGGATGATCTCCATGTCCTGGCGGCAGTTCGACAGCAACGTCGCCGGGTAAAAGAAGCCGTTACCGCTGGGCAATTCGCCGCCCGTCTCGAGCGTGGCGCCCGCTTCCACAGCGCGCATGACCATTGTGTGGATTGACTGACGCGATGCCTCGTTCACAAGCGGCCCCATGAGGGCGGCATTTTCAGCGCGGTCGCCGATTTTCACGGCACTCATGTGCTGCCTGAGCAGCGCGACAAAGCGGTCGTGCACGCTCTCATGCACATAGACGCGTTCGATCGCCGTACACAACTGGCCACAGTGTGTGGTCTTGGACGCCACCAGTTCGCGCGCGGCCTTTTCGAGGTCGGCATCCGGCTCGATGATGGCGGGCGTTTTGCCGCCCAGTTCGAGCGACGGCTTGGCGATATTCGCCTTGCAATACTCGAGCACCTTGCGCCCGGCACTGACGCTGCCCGTCAGCGTGATCATGCCGATCGCCGGATGCGTGCAGACGTCTTCTGCTGTGGCGTGACTCATGGCCAGAATGTTCACGACGCCTGCCGGTACACCGGCGCGTTCGACTGCCTTGGCAATTTCGAATGCCGAAGTCGGTGTGTTATTGCTCGGCCGCACCACGACCGTGTTGCCGGAAATCAGCGCAGGCGCGATCTTGCGCAGCAACGTGTAGACCGGATAGTTGAACGGAATCAGGCAGGCGACGACACCGATCGGCTCGCGATGCAGGACCAGGTTCTCGTCGGGGGTATCGCTCGGAATGACTTCGCCTTCGATGCGGCGCGCCCATTCCGCGTGATAGTGGGTGATCTGAGCGGCATAGATGGCTTCGTTGGTGGCATCCGCGACGCTCTTGCCGGACTCCAGCGCGAGCGCGGCGCCGATAGCCGGCGCGCATTCGGTCAACGCATCTGCAAGCTTGTGCAGATGGACCGCCCGCTCGGCGGCCGGCAGCTTACGCCAGGCTTTCTGCGCAACTGCGGCGGCGTTGACCGCGGCAATCGCTTCGTCCTTCGAAGCAGCCGAGACCTGGGCAACCAGGGCCCCAGTAGCGGGGTTGTAGACGGAGATGAGGTCACCGGTTGCGGGTTCGATGAACTGGCCGTTAGCAAAATTCCGCTCGAGTCGCATGGTCTTTACCAGGTAGCGTGGTGCGAAAAACACATTGCCGACGGCCGTGAATGGCGTGCCGCCGGTGCATGAGCAGAATTCTTGTCCGCGTCGGGAGGACCGGCAAGCGACTAATTCGAGCCATAAACATTCGAAAAACTCATGTTATGGGCCGAGGCGTGGCGCGGAACACGAACGATTAAAATGCGAGGCCAGACTTGCCTGGAAACGTGATCCGAGCCCTGGGCTACTGCCGTTGTTGCGTCATGATCAGCCCCGGCAATGGCGCCTCCGAAGCCTTGTTCGCATCGAACGGGTTCAAAGAGGCATAGCGGTGGTAAAGCGCCGGCGACACCGGCTTATCGGGCAATCGAGAACGTGCGCCACCGGGCGCATTCAGAGCCGCTAGCCGAGACGCAACAAGGATGCCTGACTGGCAAGCAGAGTTTGAAGTTCATTGGAATCGGGCCGCGTCCCCCAGTTCCGGGCGCCGGCCACTGACGCGATGGCGATCCATGAATTGGGAGGAAACCATTCCTGCACGACCGTCGTGCCCTGCAGAACACGAAGACGCCCCGTTTGCTCGCAATAGTCGGCGCACAGCTCCGTGCCGTCCAGTTGGGCAGTGACGAGGGGGTTACGCGTTCGCTGCATTGAGATCTCCCGCATAAAAAGCTTGGCGCACGAGGGCGACGAGCGGCCCCGTGCGCGATGCCGACCGCGGCGTACATGCGAGCGCGCACGACCTCGGTGATCGACTCATGGCCGGACGCTACAAGCGACACAGGCAGTGACGGGAGTCTATGGAGAGTTCGGATTTACAGGTGAAACGTGCATGCGAGATTGGTAACGTGAGGTTACCGGGCTGCGCCTCGGGGAGCGCGGCATTTGTCGTGGACTTTCGACTTTATTGCGTCGTGCATCCAGTGATGAGGAGACCTCGTATATGAAGTGACGCGGCGCAATCTCTGCATCGCATTCTGGGAGAAATGAAATGAACAAGGCAATTCTGACTGTCGTCTTGACGGGAGTGGCTGCGGTTTCGTTCGGGGTGTCGGGTGTGGCGTTTGCCGGGAATGCGCACGGTGCTGCGACGGCGGGGATGACTTATCAGGGGGACCCGGTTTCTAGTCCGTGGACGACCAAGCCTGCCGGGTGGACTATGGGACAGGGTGCAGGCGCGGGGCCTGCGGTGGCTGGTGATACTTCTCAGAATGTGACGGTCAGTCATGCGCAGGTGGACGCGCAATAAGAGCTAGGGGGTTTTGCCTGCGGCGCTTGTCCGTGTTCCTGTGGTGTTGGCCTTTCCTTGCATTCTTATTGGTTTGCTTGTGATGCCCCTGTGCGGGGCGGCACTTACTGTCTTTGTCCCACAGGGACTACCTTCGGGTCGCCGCCGCAAAGAAAGTAAGCAAAGAAAGCGGGCTTCACACCGCCAGCCTGTAGGTGTCCACCAGTGAGATGAGCCCGGAGTGGCGCGCGCACGAAATGATCTCTCGCATCGCCGCTGGTTTTGACAAGGGACTCATTCATCCCACTCCGCACTACGTGCGTCGCGGACCGGTCTGCCAGGGAAGGCGTGGTTTGCGAGGGAAGACTGGAATTTTCGGCGAAGGGGCAATCCAACATAGTTAGAACGCCTACACAGTTTGCAGAGGGGCTTATGCCCGACGGCGGGGCGCGAAGCGCGACGCTGGAACGGATGAGTCCTTTGTCACTAACGGGGGGGTGCGAGGGCGGCTCTCGTGCGCGGACCACTCTGGCTTCATGCCAGTGGGGGACACCTACAGGCTGGCGGTTGCAAGCCCGCTTTCTTTGCTTACTTTCTTTGCATAAGAATGCAAGGAAAGGCCAACACTATAGGAACACGGAAACCAAGGCGCCGCAGGCACCCCCCCAAACGCCGCCTATAGCTCCGGATTCCCCAAATCCCCCGCAACAATCCGCTCACCCTGCACCTGCGCAGCAGCAAGCGCCTCAACCTTGGTAGCAAACGGCCCAATCTCCCCCGCCCCATCGAATGGAAACAACACCTTCCCATCGGTCTTGCGAACCACCTTCAAGACGCCAAAAAACCGCCGATACCCGGCGAGGCGAGTCGAAGCCGAGACTTCGAAATCGCTCTCGGACTTCGCTGGAACACTGGGAATGAATGCAGACTTGCTCATACGTCGAAACGAGGTGAATTAGGAAGCGCTAGCGCCCACGACCACGTACAGATCGCCGAAGGCACCCACCGCAAACCATCATTGTCGCAAATCTTCACGCACCGCGAGTGACACGAGCGATATCAGATCAATACGCTTCCCTGAACCACGGGCCCCACACCGCTCCATCGCCCTTCAGCCGCGTATAGGTAGCGCTTTGCCCCGTCGGAAGCTCCGACGTATCGCCCTGCGGTTTGGCATCAGTGGTATGCAGCGCAAATGCCTGCCGCTCGTCCGTGTCCACAGTGACACGCCCAATCGGCTCCAGAACGTCGCTTTGCGCGGATTCCAGCAGCGCGAAGTAAGGGGTCAGACGGCCCCAAAACGATGTCAACTCTTCCTGCAAGTAATGTTTCATGTATTTCCTCGGGAGAGTGTAGGCGCAGTTTACCCTACCCTGACATTACAGTTTCCCAACACCGCCTGGCTGTCATTTGTCCGATTTAAGCGACCTACTGAAACATCATGATTGGCAGGTTTGATATCAGCGTGGTACAAAGTCATTCTTCGCGTTCGGTCGCGGGGCGAAGACGCGGCAAACGCGAACGCGACATTTAAATTGAATGGATTAAAAAATGGCAACCGGTATTGTGAAGTGGTTCAATGATGCAAAGGGTTTTGGTTTCATTACGCCTGACGGCGGCGGCGAAGATCTGTTCGCACACTTCTCGGAAGTTCAGGGAAGCGGCTTCAAATCGCTGCAGGAAAACCAGAAGGTCAGCTTCGAAGTGAAGCAAGGCCCGAAGGGTAAGCAAGCGGCAAACATCACGCCGCTGTAACAGGCCGGGACGCTAGTTCCCCCCTGCTGCAAATGGCCCGCCTCGGCGGGCCATTTGCTTTTATAGAAGTCTGAGCCGCCCTATGGGCCTTTGTCGCGAGCACGCAGGCAATAAATACCCGATTAGACGCAAAGATCCGGTAAAACGTACCCGCATATTTTCCGCAAAGCCATCAGAGCTTTAGTAAAGCCGTTTTCATCCAGTCGTGAACCGCCCGGCTCAACTCCTGTTGCGAAGTCTCAACAGAGGAAAATTCGGGACCCACGACGACCCGGATATGCCCTTTTCTGTCTGGCCACCCTTTTGCCGGCCAAACTTTTCCCGCGTTATGCACCACGGGTACCACCGGGGCGCCAGTCGCACATGCCAGACGGATCCCGCCCGAGGTCAGCCGAAGCGGCGCGTCGTGCGGCACGCGGGTGCCCTCCGGAAAGATCACTACGACATCACCCTTGGCGAGCCGCTCGGCACACTCTTGCGTGACCGCCTGATGAGCCTGACGCGGCGACCCGCGGTTCAGGCTTACCATATCCAGGCCCCGCAGCACCCAGCCGAAAAACGGAATGCGCAACAAATCTTCCTTGAAGACGAAACTGATGCGGCGTGGAAACAGCGCGAGAAATGCCAGCGTCTCCCATGTCGACTCGTGCCGGCACAATAGAATCGACGGCCCGGCCGGGAGGTGCTCAAGCCCTTCCACCGAACAGGTCACGCCGGGTAGCCAACGCATCCATGCAACCATTGCACGACACCATTGCGCTGCCAGCCAGTAACGTCCTGACCTTCCCGCGAAAGGGAATAACACGAGGATCAACGCGGAATAGACCGTGCCGCTGCCGAGCAGGCCGACAATGAAAAACCATTTGAAGAACTTGGAGCGCATGAAAAACCGAGTGAATAAGGAATGGAACCGGAAGGTGTTGCGTCGCCGCCCGTCGAGATTGCGTGCGAGCCCAGACGTGCGTGTGTGATGTCGCGCGCGGTGGTGTCGTGACTGAAACCTCGACGCCGGGCCATGCAGGCTAGCGGCCGCAGAACCGATAGCAAGCTAGTCTGACACAAATTAAATCCGAGCCCATGCTTCGCGCGCAATCATTTCGGCGTGGAACACGTTGAAGTCACGGCGGCTCCCTTGTGTAACGACCTACCGCATAAAGCCGCACATCGCACCCGGCTCCGTTGCAAAACCATTAAAAACCCTTAATCCCTGTGGCGACGCCAGGTTACCAGCCATCGGTGATGATGACCGTGTGATCTCTTCGATGGTCATCCGAGCACGCATTGTCAGCAGTGCGAATGCAGGGTCGACTCGTGCCTCCTCCTTCGTGAACCGATAAGCCATGCCTAAAGTGCTCTCTGTGGAAGACGATGAATTGATGATTCACGAGATTGTGAGCTCGCTCTCGGAGTCTGGCTATGAGGTCGACGTCGCACGCTGCGGGCGCGATGGCATCGCCAAAATCATGGCGTTCCCCTACGATCTCGTAACACTGGATCGCACGCTTCCTGACCTGGATGGCTTGACGATTCTCACGACCATGCGCGACGTAGGCATCGATACGCCCGTGCTGCTCGTCAGCTCCATGTCGAATGTCGACGAACGCGTCAGGGGCTTAAGGGCCGGTGGCGACGACTATCTCACCAAGCCGTTCGCGCGCGAAGAAATGGCCGCTCGCGCCGAGGTGCTCCTGCGGCGCAAAACCCCGCAGCGCACGGCTGAAACGAGCCTTCAGGTTAGCGAACTGAAATTCGATCTGCTCAAGCATAGAGCCAGTCATCACGGTGAGGTGCTGGACCTCCAGCCAACCGAACTCAAACTGCTCGAATACATGATGCGCCACTCTGGCCAGGTGCTCACCCGTACGATGATCTTCGAGGGCGTGTGGGGTTGCCGCTTCGACCCGGGCACGAATCTGATCGATGTTCATGTGGGGCGCTTGCGCAAGAAGCTCGGCGCTGCGGGAGAAGCCCCGCAAATCCGCACGGTTAGAGGGTCCGGTTACATTCTTGGCTAAACATTGCTGCTGATTAAAAATCTCTTCACTTTCATGCTCGCGTTGCGATAGGCCCACCGCTCTATTCTGCTTCTTACCGAGACGCACATCGCGTTGTGCGGTACAGACCGGACCTAAACCATCTCTTCCTCTTAGAGGAGCAGTCATGAAAGCCATCAAGATCGCAGCTCTGCTGGGTATTCTCGCAACCAGCTCGGCCTTTGCCCAAAGTAACCAGGCCACTGCCGCTACATCGAACGACGCCCCGAGCACCGTGGCAATGTCGAACGCCACGCCGCAAGACGCCGGCACATGGGTTCCGCCGTCCCAGGCGATGGCGCCGAAGACCCGTGCCCAGGTTTACGGCGAACTCGTGCAAGCCGAAAAAGATGGTCAGCTTAACTACCTGAATACCGTCGTCTACGCTCATCCGTAAACGCCTCGCGGGATGCCGGCGTGACCAATGGCATCCCGCAACGCAATCCGGCTTCACCCGCCTTTGCACCTTCTGACATCAAGGAATCTGTCATGAAAACCTTCATGCTGGCAGCGCTTATCAGCCTCGCCGCAAGCAGCAGCGCATTTGCCCAGACCAACACGGGAGCAAGCGATCCGCATTCGGCATCGAGCGACTCCAGCTTCACCACCGCAGCAGCAACGCCCGATCAAGCCGGCCAGTGGGTCGCGCCTTATGGTCAACCGGTTGCTGGAAGAACCCGCGCACAGGTGTATCAGAGACTCGTCAAGGCCGAGCAGGACGGCCAACTCGCCTATCTCGACAGCACTGTGTATGCCCATCATTGAGCAACATGCGCTGGATGGCCGGCCCGCTTCAGTGGCCAGACCCACGTAACGCGAACAGGTCAATCCAGCCGGCTTAATTATCTAAAATGTTCAGTTATCCTTGTGATACCCGCTTAGTGCGACGCCAGACTGGGCGCGCCTTATCGTGCGCATGCAGATTCACCGTTTGATGTTCAACGCGAAGCCAACTGATAGCCGTACCGGCTAATCGTCTCGACCCTCGCTCTAAACTCGTTCATTTCCAGCTTGCGCCTCAAACGCGACACCACCAGGTTGACGCTGGACGGATCGACGTCCTCCTTGTCGGGCCATGCGTAGCGGATTAGCTGATCTCTCGCGACCGGTGCGTTCACCTGACGCAGCAGACATTCAATCAGCAGATATTCGCGCTTGGTCATCAGTACGCGCTTGCCGTCTTCGACGAGATCGCGGGTAAGCGGATCCAGCTTTAGCTGGATCATGGTGGCCGATGGTTGAGCCGAGCGCGCCACCGATGCCCGATGAAGCGCCAGCATGCGCTCCTGCATCTCCAGAAACGAATACGGTTGCACGAAGCAGGCGTCGGCGCCCGCGCGCAACACCCGGGCGCGATCTTGCGAACTGCCGCTGGCAAGCGCAACGATCACGGCCGGGGCACGTGGCAGCCGCGCCAGTTCGGGTAGCGCGTCGAAGAGCGAGGTGATCAGGGTGACGCCTACAGCGGAAATGACGATCGCATCGAACTCCTCATGCGAGGCGAGATAGAGGGCGTAGCGGAGATTGTCCGCTGCCTGGACGCTATGCGCGCTTTCCCTGAATGCCTTATGTAGGTAGACCGTCTCCGTTTCGGAGGAAGAAACCAGCAGGATTCTCATCTAGCGTTATGACCTACTGCAAGTTGTGTGGCCAGCAATCGATTGTGATTGTCGTTCCCCGGTCTTCGCCGCCAATTCGCAGCTCGAAGTCATGCAGCCGGATGATTGCCGAAACGATGCCAAGTCCAAGACCGGTTCCCGGTACGTGACGTGTCTGCTCGACACGGTAAAAGCGGTTTAGCACTGCATTACGCTCGCTCACCGGAATGCCGGGGCCGTTATCGGCAATCACGAGTTGAGGCCCCGACTGGCTCGACCATAGATCGACGCTCACCTCGCCGCCGTTGGGCGCGAATTTGATCGCATTGTCGAGCAGGTTACTGAATGCCTCGAATAGCAAGGCGCGGTCAGCATGCAACGGTCCGACTGCTTCCGTGCTGGACTTCAGAATGATCGATTTTTCTTCGGCAAGCGGTTCATAGAGCTCGCACAGCTCATCGACCAGAGTCCGCAAGGAGATCACGTCGAAGCCGCTGCGCCGTTGCAGCGCACCAATCTCCGAAATACGCAGCATCGCGCCAAAGCGTTCGAGAATCGAGTCGGCTTCGACACGCGCGTTAGCGAGCAGCGAGTCGGCCGCGTTGTCGCCCGTGGTCCGCACCCGCTCGGCGAGGTTGGCCAGCTGTAGACGCAAACGCACCAGCGGCGTACGCAGATCGTGCGCAATGCCGTCGCACGCGCCTTTGACTTCATTCATGAGGCGCTCGACTTCGTCGAGCATGTGATTGACGAGGTGACACAGCATGTCCAGTTCGTCACGACCGCCGGTGGGCAAGCGTTGCGCGAGGTCCCCATTGGCGATGCGGGTCGTCACGCGCCGCATGTCCGCCACGCGGCCCATCTGACGCAAGCTCAGCAACAGGCCGGTAGCAAGACTGAGCCCGAGACACAGCACGCCGCCGCCGATCAACACCTTGGTCAGTTCTTCCCGCACATGCTGCACATCGGACAGGTTTCGTCCTATGACGAGTTTGACACCGTTGTCGCGGAGCTCCCCTATCACACGCACCGTGGGCATCGACGCGTTATCCGGCAGTTCGATCGTGCGTCCCATGCTGGTGCTATGGGATTCGCCGGCTTTGTCGAGCTTCAGCCCTGGTGGCATCTCGCCAATGTCTCCCGCTATCCGGTGACCGTCTGGAGCGAATACGCCGTAGTAATTGGTGTGCCGGATTTCGCGCTCGAGTCTTTGGCTGATGACGGAGGCGAGTTGATCGTCAGACTTCGAATCGAAGTAACGCATCTGCCAGCGAATCCCACTGTCGGCTTCACGTTCCATCGCCGCGCCCACGGAGTATTCGAGGAACCCCAGCAAGGCCACGAAACACAAGGTAAAAATCGCCGCGTATGCTGACAGCCATCTAAACGTAGTCGTATGCCAGCGTTCGCCCGAACGGTGCCTGACGGTCGTCTCCTGTTTATCGGTGGAGATCGCCTTCCCTCGTACTTTGCCAAAATCCAGAGTGGACACGGTCATCGGCCCCTCACTTGTAGATTTGTTGAAAGCGTGGACTTGACGGGCATCCTCGCGACGCAAGCGGTCAAGAGGAAAATGGATTGAGCGTAAGACCACATAGTGAACATCCGAAAGTCACGCGCGTTTTCTGCTATCGATGTCGAAAGCTTCAACATCGCCAAAAACATTACAATAAGGATTCCATAGCTTACAGATTCTGCTATATTTAATTTGAGTGACGTCTCATCTACGCTTGCCGCGACACGCCTGCATCGGCGTCCATGCGAAGCTCGCCATCAGGCAGTGCCCTGCCAATCTCCTGTTGCGCGCCACCAGGACATAGTCCTACTGGTTACAGTCCTGGCATCATAGCCCCGCACGAATAAATACCAGACCGCACGAAGATGAAAAACCCGTCACGTTTGTACACATTGCATGAAACATCAATGCAAATTCTTTACATTGAGCCAACTGCAAGCCGTCACATGACTCACGAAAGATCGCGTCGAAGGCAACCTGAGCGCGAAATACCGCAACAATGAAAAAAGCACACGCCGAATTCCGGCGTGTGCTTTTTATGCTGACGCTAAAGTGGGGCGTCTTAGAAGCGATGCATCATAGCGATGCGATACACCATCTGGTTGCCGCTCGACGACTCGCCTGGCGATCCGAGAATGTTCGCATAATCAAAGTCCTGGCCGGTCTTGCCATCTGCATGTTGGTACGCTCCCTGCACGTAAACCGAGGTGCGTGCGCTCAGATCATAGTCGAGCATCAGCGATAGCTGGTTCCAGTTCGGATCCGAACTGCCCGTCACCGTCGAAACGTGAGCGCGCGTATACGTGTACGCCGCGCCTAGCCAGAAGTCATGTGCAAAGAAGTACTGGCCGTTGAGTTCGATATTGTCGAACTTCCACGAGTTCTGTGTTCCGGGCGCCGGTTGCGTAACGAAGTAAGCGTTGGAGGTCGGGTTGTAGATATCAACGTGCGAATAGGCCAGCGAGACGATCGCCTTGTCGGCGAACTTGTACGAAAAGGCGGCGTCGATGTTTTGTTGCGAGCTCCCCATGAACACCACTGTCGCGCTCGGCGCCGCGCCACCGGCAGTCGCACCGCCGTTGTCGGTCTTCATATAAGCGGCAACCGCAGTGACCGGGCCCATCTGGTACTGGACCGCTGCACTGTATACGCGATTGTCGGCAAACCCACCCGCCTCATTGCTAAAGCCGTACAGGGCCTCGCCGCTGAAGCCCGCAACCGTAGGCGACACATACTTGATCGAGTTCTGGATGCGGTAATCCCAGTCCGCATTGTCGTTGTCGTACGGGTGTGAACCAAGGTCGCCCTCCCAATTGCCGGCCGCGGTGAGAGCGCTCCACATATCGACGGTCGGATCGTACTGGCGGCCCATCGTGAAGGTGCCGTACTGCGCCGACGACAGGCCAACATAAGCCTGGCGGCCGAACAGCAGACCGCCTTGCCCCATTGTGCCCGTGTTGGTGTTGAAGCCGTTTTCCAAACGAAAGATTGCGCTCAGGCCGCCGCCAAGGTCTTCGCTGCCTTTCAGGCCAAAGCGGCTCCCGGCCGCGTCGCCGCTCACCATCTGGTAGCCGCGGTTGCCGGCGGCGTTGGTGGTGAAATCGAAACCCTCATCAATGAGGCCATAAAGCGTGACACTGTTTTGAGCATGCGCGACATTACACAGCGCAAGTGCGGACAACAATCCGGCCAAACATGGTTTCTTCATTTGCCTTGTACCTGATAAGTGAGGTGAGAGAGTCTGTCTTTTCCTTTGCCCTTCTGCGCTCTGCGGCGCTGTCACTGCCGGGTGCGGCAGCAACATGAAAGTGCAAGCAAAGTTTAAGTAGCCACTTTTCTTGACGAGACGGGCACTAAAGAAAGTCAGACTTTCAACAAACGCAAGTACGAAAGGCAGCCGCTCCATCGCCTTTGGTGGAGCGGCCTCGAGTTTCCTTTTTGAAAAAAATTGCTCGCTTTAGACCGGCAAGTGTCGTGCAGGTGCGACAGCATCGGTCAAAACAAGCTTCCGGGCTATTGCCGGACGTGCTCATGCGCTCTGCGGATCGCTATGGCGTCGCCGAGTATTGCACGGTCGGTACACCGTTCGCGGGCGTGCAATCCTGTCGATATTCCGCGTTCAGCTTCTTCTGAGCGGCCATGAGTTCGGACGGGTAATAGTTGTCGTTAGCGCTCGGGTCATAGCCGACCGCTTCGAGCTCCGACAGCTCGTTCATCAATTGCTTATGCGTAACCTCGGTTTTGAGGCGCGTGAACGGATAGTCGTTGCATTGCTGCGGTGTCAGTCCGGGGGATGCCCAGCCAGCCGCGCTCACGGTCAGCAAAACCGCTGCCGCTATTGCCTTTTCGAAGTGTTTCATTTGTGCCCTCCAGGGTTAGAGCCATTGAGCAGGCCTAACGCGAGAAGGACGCTCTTACGTTGGCCTGCTAAACAAGAACCTGCAAGACAACGTTAATCTTCCCAGCCCGTAAACGCCGTTTCGCCAAGATGAAGAATGATTTACGTGTCTACAGGCTGGGCACATGACACACACACGGAAATTATTTATCAGTTATCCAGATTAATTAGCACCGCTGCCCGGTGGCGATTTCTTCGTTCGGCTACGGCAGCCACGGCAATCTACCCTTTCGACACTACGCAGTTTTTCGCACGGACGGCGCCGCGTTTGCAAACGTGCGCCGTTACGTCCCGACCCGGGAAACACCGCCTGACGTCATCGGCCGCGGAAAATGTTGCATTGCGGACGGGTCGCGCATCGCGGGCCGCCCGACTGTCCATCGAAATCGACAGTACCTCCATATGACGCGTTAGTCATAGCGTGTGCCTGCGACATGCCGGGCTGCCCCGTTTCGCTGTAGGGCATGTCTGTCGCGTCTTGCGCGGTCTCGTTCGCGTTCCGCTCCTGGATCGCGCGCCCCCGCGCTTGCATGTCCGGGCGAATCTCCTGCCCGTTTGTTACGCTGGCCGCCAGCAGCAGCCCCGCGCCAGCCAACGGCAATACGATAAGTGCTTTCATCTCGACGCTCCTTGCATCCTCGAGCGGACGCACAACGGGCCGCCACGGCCCGCCGGCGACATTCCCGCCACGCTACCCGACTAACGACGCCTATCGCCCTCCCCGTTGCCCGAAGGGGCAATGCAGTGCAACAAACGAGCGTCTGAAGGGGGTTGATACCCAGCCCAAGACGCAGGGAATGCCCGCACCGCACCTCCGTTATAGGTCAAGTTCGCAAGACGTCAACGAACCGCCCCACCAGCGCAGACTCCCGCTGTCCAAGGCCGCCGCCTTGCTTGTCGACCGCATGCTTCGGTGCGGCATGACACCTGCTGAGGTTATATTCTGATATGACACGTTTTCCCGTTCGCGTTCATTCGTCATAGTGCTGCACCGCCGGAGAGGTAGATGGAGCAAGCGTATGTTCACCTGTTGCATCTGCTCGGCGGCCACGCGGGATGGACGTTGGCGGTGGTATTTCTGGCAGCCTTTCTGGAGTCGGTCGCAGTCATCGGTACCTTCATCCCCGGTAGCACAGCCATGTTTCTGGCCGGAGCGTTAGTCGGCACAGGTGCGCTCAACCTCGGCTGGCTGTTCGCTTGCGCGCTCGTCGGCGCCATCGCGGGCGACGGACTCAGCTATTGGATCGGCCACCGCTACCGCAATACGCTCGTCCAACTCTGGCCGTTCCGCACGCATCCGCAGATCCTGCAGACCGGCCATCAGTATTTCACGCAGCACGGCGCGCGCAGCGTCGTGTTTGCCCGTTTCATCGCACCGGTGCGCGCCATCGTGCCAGTCGTCGCAGGCATGCTGGGAATGAGCCCAACGCGCTTCTACGCGATGAACGCCCTGTCTGCAGTACTTTGGGCACCCGCGCACATTCTTCCGGGGGTCGTGTTCGGCGCGTCCCTGCAACTGGCGGGCGCCGTTTCGTTTCGTCTGGTCGCCGTCATCGCGATTCTCGCCGCAATCGGATGGCTGAGCTTCCAGGCAATGCGCCACATCGTCTTGCGCGCGCGGGCATGGGCCAACGCATCGCGTCGCGAGCTGGTCGTGTGGGCCCGTTGTCACAACGGACGTGCGGCAAGCGTCCTCGTGCAGGTGCTGGATCCCGAGAGGCCGGCGATGAGCATCGTCGCCATCATCTCCGTACTGGTGCTGTTGTTCGCAGGGATCTTCTTCGGGGTGTTTCAAGGCGTGGCCAATGGCGACCCGCTGGTTCAGATCGACATGTCGGTGTATCGATTCCTTCAATCGATACACTCTCCCTGGGCCGACTCGCTGGTATCGGGCCTCGCCACGCTGGGCAGCGTCCCTACGCTGGCCGCCGTTGTCGCGACCGTTATCGTCTGGATGACATACGAACGGCGTTGGCTCGCCGTCGCCTACTGGCTGGCGGCAGTCGCTTTTTCGCAATTGCTGATCTTCGCCATCCAGTTGACGGTGCGGCAGGTGTCGCCCGTTTCCACCGGTTTCGAAGCGTATGCATTCCCCAGCAATCACGTAGCGGCAAGCGCGATTGTCTACGGCTTTCTCGCCTTCCTGCTGTCGCGTCGCGTCGGCAAAATTCAGGGCGTCCTGGTAACGACGGTCAGCGCCGCGATCGTCGTGGCGGTAGCGTTCGCCGGGCTCTACGTGGGACGCTTTTCGTTCTCCGATGCGGTGGGCGGCGCGGCGTTCGCGGCGATCTGGGTCGCCGTCGTTGCATTGACCGCCGTGTGGCGCAACCCTGGGATGCCCGCTCCACGCGAGTTTATGCCCGCTGTGATGCTGCTGGTGATCTGCGCCAGCGCAGCACCGCAAATCGAACTTCACCATTTGGGCAGCGTACCGTCCAGCGAACAACGCCCTCCTCTCGAGGTCGTCACCGAAGCGCAATGGACCGATACGCTCTGGAAGACCTTTGCCTGCTACCGCTCTGACATGACAGGCGACCGGCGCGAGCCGATCACGGTGCAGTGGTCAGCCAACCGCGAACAGATCGAATCGCAATTGGCCGACCGCGGCTGGATGGAAGGCACGCAACTCTCGGTGCGCTCCATCCTCTCGCTGGTCGCCCCCGACCCCGAGGCGACCGCGTTACCCGTTTTGCCGAAGCTCAATAACGGCGAGCCCTCGACACTCGTCTTTACGCGTGCCCGCGATGCGCGCGACGAGCGCGACGTCTTGCGCTTCTGGCCCACCACGTATGCCGTGCAACGCAAAAGCGGTGGACCGTCCGCGCAGATCTGGCTAGGCTCGCTGGTCCATGAGCGGTTGCGGCGCCCAACGTGGCCATTCAATGTGCTACGCCCGGACCGGCAAATCGATCCGCTGATCTCCGTGGAGGGACCCAAAGGCCCATGGCGCGAACTTGAAGTTTCCAGCGACGCCGGATGCGAAGGCGTGCGCGTGACGCTGATCGATTCAAACGTAAAATGAACCCGTGTTGACGCCTGTCCGGGCATCCGGCTTGCGAATGCAACATTCCATGAACGCGGATGCAGCGGCGCTGCTGCTGCGCCCTCAGCCGTGACTTCAGGAGCCGCGCAATTGATAGAGTTTCCGCAATCGGAGATTTCGACCTGGGGCGGCGCGGTCGTCTTTCTAAACGTCTTTCTGACGCGTCTCGGTGTTCCCCTACCCGCGGTGCCCGTCCTGCTGTTCGCCGGTACCGCGGTCGCGAGCGGTGCCCTGTCGTTCTGGTATGTATTGCCGGCAGCGGTGCTCGGCGCATTGCTCGGCGATGGCATCTGGTTCGCGGCAGGACGCCTGTACGGCCAGCGGCTGATTAACGCGCTTTCGCGTCTATCGATGTCTGCCGGTGCACGCGTGCGGACTACGCGCTCCCTGTTTGAGCGCTTTGGCGCGCCGATCGTGTCGGTGTCCAAATTCATCCCGGGTCTTGCCCTCGCCACCCCGCCGCTAATGGGTACCACGCGGGTCGACCCAAAGATATTTGCCGCATGGGATCTGCTAGGCGCTGTGATATGGGCAACGTTCTGGCTGCTAGGGGGCGCCCTGTTCCAGAAGCAGCTCGGTCTGTTCGTGCTCGCAGTCCGGGCACATGGCACGACGGTGATCGATCTGGTGCTGGCGGCGTCGCTCCTCTACTTCGTGGTTCGCTGCATCCAGCGCTGGCGCTTTAGACGCTGGCTCAAGCAGGTACGGATTACCCAGGAACAGTTCGAGGCGACCTTGCGCTCGGAGTCGCCGCCGATCATTCTGGACGCGCGGCCAGAGTCCGCGGTGCAGGACGATAGCCATCGCATTCCCGGCGCCCAGCCGCTCGATGCGACTTCGGCGGCCGAGATCGAAGAGGCTTTGCCGGGAAAGCACCGCGTGGTGTATTGCGTGTGTCAGGACGAGGCTACAGCCATGCGCATCAGGTTACATATGCGCCGTAAAGGGTTTACGCGGATTCGCGCGCTCAAGGGCGGCCTCGACTCCTGGGCACGCCGCGGCTACGCCTTCGACCCGTTTCCTTCAGGGGCCAGCGCGGCCGCCCTGGCAGCGCGGGTGGAGAGTTTGCGCTCGGAGACAGAGGCCGTCACGCTACGCGGCGTCGCGCCAAGACGAGAAAGTTCCGCTAAACCGTAGCCGCCCTGGTTGTGGATTGTCAATTTACTGTGGTACAAAGACGCGTCGCGCTCCGCCGACCTTGGCGGCACGACACCAACACAACACGTCTTTTTTGGAAAACTCAGGAAAATGGCAACAGGTACAGTGAAGTGGTTTAACGATGCAAAGGGCTTTGGTTTCATTACGCCGGACGGCGGCGGCGAAGACCTGTTCGCGCATTTTTCTGAAGTCCAGGGAAGTGGCTTCAAATCGCTGCAGGAAAACCAGAAGGTCAGCTTCGAAGTGAAGCAAGGCCCGAAGGGCAAGCAAGCGGCTAACATCACGCCGCTGTAAGCAGCCGGAACTCACGTTCCCGCAGAACATTGGCCCGCCTTGGCGGGCCAATGTCGTTTTCAGGCGCGAACTGCAGCTGTTATCTGCGGATGTCGTCAGGCGGCGACTGCGCTCGGCACTGTCTTTTTACCCGGCGGCCTACCCCGGGTTGCCCTCTTCGCGACCGGCTTTTTCGCAGCGGCCTTCTTTGCTGCAGATTTTTTCGCCGGAGCCCTCGCGCTCGGCGCTTTCTTAGCCGCGGTCTTTTTCACAGCGGCCCGCTTGGCGGGCGCTTTCTTCGCAGCCGTTTTCTTCGCCGCCACCTTCCTTGCAGCAGTCGTCGCTTTGCTAGTGCCGCTGCCGTTCAATACGATCCCAGCTGCGCCGTCAATAAGGAAACGGGTACGGTCCTTCACGTCCTTGATCCAGGCGGGTGGCCTTGCATGACCGCTCCATGTTGCGCCAGTTTTAGGATCACGATACTTCGGCGGTAGCTTGCCCTTGGCGCCAGCGACACTCTTCGCAACGCCATTGGAAAGACGGCGCCCCGCTGCTTTAGCTTCTCGCCTGGCCTTGGCACGGGCTTCGATATCCGCAGTCGTCAAGCCGTGCTTGATCATCAGTTCGCGGATCTGGTCGACGGCCTTTTGCGCGCGTTCGGCTAGTAAAGTTTCGGCTTGCGCCTGGAGTTTCTTCATACGCGCTTGAATCTGCTCGAGAGTGGCCATAGTGCCTCCTTTACGTGTGGACGATGGTCGCACTATGCCATGAGCACACAACAAAGCGCTATGGTTTCGCACATAACGAGACAAGGCATAACCCTTTATCGGCACTGCATCGCTCAAAAAATATCGGCTTGCAGGGCGGATGACTGTTTCATTAATAGAACTGAGCATAGGTCATCCCCATTCGTCCACTCAAACCCGTGGCACGAATAATGCTGACCAGCACAGGCTAGCTGCGAACCGGCCGCCACCTTCAAGGAACCAACGTGCCCACTGAACCATTAGATCCAGAGCTTGTGGTTGAAGATGAGGCCGGCCGGTCGTGGACCCGGCGCCTGGGTCCGGGCCTCGTCACGGGCGCGGCCGACGATGACCCGAGCGGCATCGCAACCTACTCGCAAGCCGGCGCACAATTCGGCTTTGGTCTGCTGTGGACCATGCTGCTCACCTTCCCGCTGATGGTTGCGATTCAATCGATCAGCGCGCGCATGGGACGGGTTACCGGCCGCGGACTCGCCACCAACCTGCGCCGCCACTATCCTTCGCAGGTCCTGTACGCCGCCGTGATGGTTCTGCTGGTTGCGAATACGATCAATATTGCCGCTGACCTCGCGGCAATGGGTGCGGCCGCCAAGCTTGTACTCGGCGGTCCCGTGCAGATTTACGTGGTTCTGCTAGGCACGTTTTCCCTTTTGCTGCAGGTCTTTATGCCATACGAGCGCTATGCCCGTATCCTTAAGTGGCTCACGCTCGTCTTGCTTGCGTACGTTGCGATCGTGTTTGTCATTCCGGTCGACTGGAAAGCCGTTGGCCTAAGCATTGTCAAACCGCCCATTCAAATCTCCGGCCACTATCTGACGACCGTCGTTGCCGTGCTCGGCACCACGATCAGCCCTTATCTGTTTTTCTGGCAAGCCTCGCAGGAAGTAGAAGAGATTCGCTCCGAACCAGGGCAAGAGGCATTGCTGCGCGCGCCGCAGCAGGCAAACGCCCAACTCAGCCGCATCACCTTCGACACGTGGATAGGCATGGCGATGTCGAACGGCGTGGCGTTCTTCATCATTCTTGCTGCTGCGGCGACCTTGCACGCCCATCACATCCAGATCACCACTTCCGCCGACGCCGCAAGCGCCTTAAAGCCGATTGCCGGTTCATTCGCATTCCTGCTGTTCAGCCTCGGCATCATCGGCACCGGCCTGCTCGCTCTTCCTGTGCTGGCGGGGTCCGCGGCTTACGCCGCTGCCGGCACGATGAAGTGGCGCAACAGCCTGGCGCTGCAGGTTAGCCTCGCCAAGCAGTTTTATGCGGTGATCGCGATCGCGATTCTCGGCGGCGTCATACTCACGTTTGTAAATTTCGATCCGATCGATGCGCTTTACTGGAGCGCCGTCGTGAACGGGCTAGCGGCGGTACCGATCATGGTGCTGGTCATGCTCATGTCGGGGCGCCGGGAAATCATGGGCGAGTTTATCGTGACCGGTCTGTTGCGCTGGGTGGGATGGATCGCGACTGCGGTGATGACGCTCGCGGCAGTGGGAATGTTCTGGCCGGCTTAGCTCTGCCGACAAATATCAGGCAAGCGAGCCAAGACCTGCGTCGTCGCTCTCAGACACGCAGATCTGATTGCGACCTCGCCGTTTGGCAACGTATAGGGCGCGGTCCGCTGCCGCCACCAGACCACTTGCATCGCCACCCTGGCGCGGCTGTTGTGCTGCGACACCCAGACTCACGGTCACTACCCCGGCGGGACTCGCGAGGTGTGGCACCTGCAGCGCTTCAACCGCCAGACGGATGCGCTCGGCGACCCGCCGTGCGCCGTGCAGATCGGTGTCCTTAAGGACCAGCGCGAACTCTTCACCGCCATAGCGGGCCACGATATCCGAGGGACGCCGCGCCGACAAGGCAATCGCCTGCGCGATCGTGCGCAGACAGTCGTCGCCGCGCTGATGACCGTAGTGGTCGTTAAAACTCTTATAGGCGTCGATATCGATCATCACGACTGCCGTAAAGCTGGAGTCCTCCGCCTCCGCGAGGTGCCGCCACTGATGCTCCAGTTCGCGATCGAAGTGCCGACGGTTAAAGAGCCCTGTTAAACCATCGCGATACGCTAGCCCCTGCAGTTCGAGACGTTCCTCGGCAAGACGTTGTTCGGCGGCCTTGCGTGCCGTGACGTCGCGTGCCGTCGCCGTCAGCGTTTCGGGCTGCCCGGAAAACGGATCGATCACCGGACGAAGGTACGTTTCAAGCCACAGGATCTGACCGTCGGGTCGTCTGAAGCGGCTCACCTGCGATACCTCGCTCGCACCGGTGGCCAGTTTTTCGATAGCCGTAGCCAGCGCGTCGCGGTCGTCGGCAATGACCAGATCGGGAAAGTACTCACCGATCAGTTCATCAGGATCGCGGCGCATAACCGTTTGAGCGCGCGGCGAAACATAGGTTAGACGACCATCGAGCGTCACGCTCATGACGATGTCGGTCGCGTTCTCCGCCAGGATCCGGTAGCGCCGCTCACCCTCGCGCAACAGTCCCACCAGGCGGCTGCGCGAAACCTGAGTCGCGCTGATCGGCAGTGCAATGCCTAACGCAGCCAGCAAAAACAGTTGCAGCGAAAAGATGCGCGCTTCCATGTTCTCATACGGATACATCCAAAGCGGTCCGATGCCGTGCATGGTGAACGCCACTGCAATGGCAAGACACAGCAGCAAGCCAACCATGACGCTAGCGAGGTCTGCCTGAAACGCCAGCAGCATGATTGGCAGCAACGCCCAGTAAAGCAAAGGGAACTGGCTTTGTGCAAAGACGCCAGTCGTCACCGCACAAACCAGCAGGAGCAGTCCCAAGGTCTTTACACGCCGCTCGCCACGCAACAACTGCGCTGCCTCGCCACTCCAAAGCACGAGCGCTCCGGGCGTAAAGATGGCCAGACTTAGTGCGTCCGAAACGAACCAGTTGGCGAAATTGGGCAGCAGATTACCGCTCAGTTGTTCACGCAACAACGTGCATGCGAGCACGCCGGACACGAGCGGTGCGAGTATCACGCCGCCGGCCAGAAATCTGATGAGCGCTTTGGGCCGCAGCAGTTCGGCGATCGTAGTCATGCGTGGTGCAAAGCTAAAGGCAATCAGCACCTCGAGCGTATCGGCAAACGTGTAAGAGAGGGACACCGCAAGGCTCTCGCCAAGCAGATTGGCCGCCATATTGCCTGCTATGCCGCCGGCGAGCACCCAGTAGCGCTGGGCTGGCGCGGCCGCCATCATCTGGCCGAGCAGCAAAGCATTCGCAAGCCAGATGGCCGCAATTTCGCCGGCCATGCTTTTGAGTGCGCCACTCAGCAAACAGGTGAGCATCGTCACCGCGAACGCGAGCAGCGTGGCGCGCAGTGTCGCGCTCACCCTTGGCTGACGTGCTACACCCGGAAATCCCGGTGATTCTCCTGCTGGTTCTTCGCTTGACTGCCCCATACGCTTGCTCTCAGTTCTTCTTGTTGGCGTAGGCTCGCACGGAACTTCCAGCCGTTCCCCGTCGCGCGGCCTTACCTTGTTCTTCAAGACGATCTTGCGATTCGTCCCCGCAAAGCCAGTGTATAGAGATTCGCGCAAATCCAGGGCGGGTGCCTTGGGCTGAACGTGCAGAACACCGCAGAACGCGAGCTTTTAAGCGGAATGCTTAACTTACAGGACCTTAATCAACCCGCTCGGGCGGCTTGAAAGATCTCGGCTAGCGCGATTGTAAGAAGAGCGCATTTGTTGGCATGCCTAAGCCGTTGGCGCGATCTTATGCGTGGTGAATAGCCACTGAGCCTTGGCGGCTAAGGCAACCAAGGTCGCTAAAGACTGTTAAAAGCAGCCTGGGCGACGAAGGCCGATAAGGATCGCAGTGGCCACATCGCGACTCAATGCCCGCTGATCAGCCGATCCGGTGACGATGCCGACGGCTCCAGGTTACGTGCGGTAGACCACATTTCGTGCTGCAGCCAATCGCGAAACAAGGCCAGTTGCGGCAAATCGCCCTGCTCGGGGCGCGTCACCAGCCAGTACGACTGGTGGCCATCGACGTGCACGTTCAGCACCTGCACGAGTTCACCGGTTGCCAGTTCGCGCGCGATCATATGGCGGTCGGCAATCGTGATGCCAAGACCGTCGACGGCGGCGCGAATCGCCAGATCGAGCAGATCGAATTCGTAGCCCGCGGTCGTATCGACACCGACGATTCCCGCCGCTTTTAGCCAATGCTGCCAGGTCAGATAGCGTTGTTCGTCGTTCGCGAGTACGTGTAGCAGCGTGAACTGATTCAGGTCGATGCCCTGTTGCCCCGCATGCCGCGCGAGCAGCGCCGGCGAGCAAACCGCGACGTGCCGCTCGCTCATCAGCAAGCGATTGTCAAAGCCTTCCCATTCGCCGTCACCGAAACGGATCGCACAATCGAGTACCCCCGATTCGGCGAGCTTGTCCTCGACGCGCGTCGACAGACTCAGTTCAAGCTCCGGATGTTCGTCGCGCAGGCGTCCCAGACGCGGCATCAGCCAGCGGCTCGTAAAGGTGGGCGGCGCATTGATACGCAAACGGTTAAGGTGAGTCTTTTCCTGAATGCTGCGCACGGTCAGTTCGATCTTGTCGAACGATTGCTGCAGCGCCTGCAGAAGCAGACGCCCCGCCGCCGACAGCTCAAGATGGTGATGGCGGCGTTGCAGCAGGGACTCCCCGAGTTGCTCTTCCAGTTGGCGCACTTGCCGGCTGACCGCGCTCTGCGTGACATTCAACAATTCGGCGGCACGTGTGAAGCTGCCAGTGCGGCCAGCCACTTCAAAGGCTTTGAGCGCATTGAGCGCGGGCATTTTTCGTTTCAAGGGCGTCTCTGATCGGGTGCGGCAAAGCGAAGTGACATTTTACGCGTTCGCCGCGAACGTCCTTTCGCCACCACGAGCGCGAAGATATACCGGCCCCTGCGCACAACATGCAATCGTTCCAATGGACAGACAAATTACTTCGTATGACGAATTGATTTTGAAATGACACCTCGACTCCACAGTCAAGCGCCAGAATTTGCGTAGCAAATCGAAATAGTAGTTGGTTCTCGTATGCGATTTTCCGATGGGGCAACCTTACCAGGTAAGGCTTACGCCCTTTCGTTGCTTTCAAAGGGCCCGAAAGACACATGTCTGTCATAAACACGACATATTCGTAAACCAGCATGAAACGTTGACGCGACTACTTTTTGGGGCAACGCCATGCCGGAACTGTCTTACCCGCAAACGCCTACCACGAGCGGCCGAAGCCGCAACATTGGTATGATCATTTTCCTGATCGTAATCGCAATTGGTGCGGTGTATTGTGCCGCCCATCTGGTCAGCGATCTGCAGTCGGTTCAATCGCTCAGCTTTCTGCCGTACCTGTTGCTTGGCGTCGCGTTGCTGATCGCGCTCGGTTTCGAGTTCGTCAACGGCTTTCACGACACCGCGAACGCCGTCGCCACCGTCATCTACACCCATTCGCTCGCGCCGAATTTCGCGGTGATCTGGTCAGGCACGTGGAATTTCCTGGGCGTCCTGACATCGACCGGCGCAGTCGCCTTCGGCGTGCTGCAGCTTCTGCCCGTCGAACTGATCCTGCAGGTCGGCAACAGCGCGGGTTTCGCGATGGTGTTCGCCCTGCTGATCGCGGCGATCATCTGGAACCTCGGCACGTGGTACTTCGGCTTGCCCTCGTCGAGCTCGCACACGCTGGTGGGCTCGATCATCGGTGTGGGCCTGATGAACCAGTTGATGCACGGCTCCAGCGGCACCAGCGGCGTGGACTGGAACCAGGCGCTGGGCGTCGGCAAGTCGCTCGTGTTCTCGCCGATCGTCGGCTTCCTGCTGTCCGGATTGCTGCTGATGGTCCTGAAAGCGGTCGTACGCGTGCCGGCCCTCTACGCCGAACCGAAGGGTAACGAGCCGCCGCCGTTCTGGATCCGCTGCCTGCTCATCCTGACCTGCACGGGCGTCTCGTTCGCGCACGGTTCGAATGACGGCCAGAAGGGCATGGGCCTCATCATGCTGATCCTGATCGGTACGGTGCCGACCGCCTACGCATTGAACAAGGCCGTGACGCCCGCGGAAACGCAAACCTTCATCGCTGTATCGCAACAGGCCGCCACGACGTTCGGCAAATACACCAATGGCGCGCCGCCCTCGGCCCATCCGCGCGCCGACGTCGAAGCCTATGTGCAGACACGTAAACTGACGCCAGCGACGCTGCCTGCGCTCCAGCAACTGACCACGCAGATCGGCCAGCAGGTCGGTGCGTCCGGGTCAATGGCAGCCGTGCCGCAGGATGTCGTCGATAACGTGCGCAACAACATGTACGTCGTCTCGGAAGCGATTCGCCTGATCGACAAGGCCAAGCAGCCCGACTTTTCCGCGGATGACGACAAGGTGGTCGATAACTTCAAGAAGCAGATCGACGGCGCCACCAAATTTATCCCGACGTGGGTCAAGGTCGCAGTAGCGATCGCCCTCGGCCTGGGGACGATGGTGGGCTGGAAGCGCATTGTCGTGACGGTTGGCGAGAAAATCGGCAAGCAGCATCTGACCTACGGGCAAGGCGCGTCGGCGGAACTGGTGGCGATGCTGACGATTGGCGCGGCTGACGTCTACGGTCTGCCGGTGTCGACGACCCACGTGCTGTCGTCAGGCGTAGCCGGCACGATGGCGGCCAACGGTTCCGGCCTGCAATGGAGTACCGTACGCAGCCTGCTGTTGGCGTGGGTGCTGACCCTGCCGGTTTCGATCGCGCTGGCAGCAGGCTTGTATTGGGTGTTCCTGCACGTGTTTTGAAGATTCAGCGGACGGGGTTGTGGCGGCACGATAGGCCGCCACAACCCGCCAGCCAAAAGAAAAGCGCGGCTCACAAGCCGCGCTTTTTTTGTCACATCGATCCACTTAAACTCAATACAGTTCCGGCACGATCATATTGCCCGGCACCGGTTGCCGGCTGTACTCGCTGTTGTGCACACGCTCCGGCAGGTTGATCGCCGGATGCTCGATCTCGTGGTACGGCACCTGGCTCAGCAAATGGTGAATGCAATTCAAACGCGCGCGCTTCTTGTCGACGGCCTGCACGACCCACCACGGCGCCTCGGGAATATGCGAGCGCTGCAGCATCACTTCCTTCGCATGGGTGTACGCCTCCCAGCGGCGCCGGCTTTCCAGGTCCATCGGGCTGAGCTTCCACTGCTTGAGCGGATCGTGGATGCGGGTCTGAAAGCGGATCTCCTGCTCTTCGTCCGTGATCGAAAACCAGTACTTGATAATCTGCACACCGCTGCGCACCAGCATCTTCTCGAACTCCGGCACCGAGCGGAAAAACTCCTCGTACTCTTCGTCGGTACAGAAGTTCATCACGCGCTCGACGCCCGCCCGGTTGTACCAGCTGCGGTCAAACAGCACCATCTCACCACCCGCCGGCAGATGCGTCGCATAGCGCTGAAAATACCACTGCGTGCGCTCGCGATTGTTTGGCGCCGGCAATGCCGCAACCCGGCACACGCGCGGGTTCAGGCGCTGGGTGATGCGCTTGATCGCGCCACCCTTGCCTGCCGCGTCGCGCCCCTCGAAAATCACTACCAGACGGTGCCCTGTGGCGACGATCCAGTCCTGCAGCTTGACCAGCTCCCCTTGCAGACGGAACAGTTCACGGAAGTAATGCTTGCGCGCCTCGCGATGCTCGACTGAGAAGCCCGCTTCACCATCGCCGATGCGGTCATCCACCTCCATCTCGAGCTCTTCGTCGTACGCGTCGATGAGATCCTCTTCAAAACGGCGCTGCCGTTCTGCCATCGATGCCGTATCGGCGCTGGGATCCTGCTCTTTCATCGCGACTCTCCTGAAACGGGGAATAGGTAGGCGCACCGCGCGAACCGCTGCGGCAACCGCGCGATTATCGAGCACCGAGGTGTCACTGTTATTACTGGGGCGACATGAGCTCACGCCTGAAAGGCCGCCACGGATGATTTCCGCATTTCCGCTCATCCATCGCTGATCCGCGCGCAAATCACCGTATGCAAACCATGATAACCAGTTTTGGCCACCTTTAAATTGGCCTACGGCCAGTTTCGCACCCCCTTTCCCGTGTCTTGAAAACAGGCAGACAGCTCCGCACTTAGGCTCCCGCCTTGTCCGGAGCTTCATCATGGGAAGCCGTCCCCGTTTTATCGACGACCTGTCGCGCGCGGCGTCTGAGCCCGCTGCGCCTGGCGGGTCCGCCGCGCCGTCCATGCTGTCCGACGACGCCCTGCTCGACGCTTACTCGCGCACCGTGATCGGCGCGCTGGAGCGTGTCCAGCAGGCAGTCGTCTTCATTTCCGTCGAACACCGAACCCCCGCCCATCCCAGCGGCCGCGGCGCGCGCGGCGGCACCGGTTCGGGCTTTCTGTTCACACCGGACGGCTACCTGCTGACCAATAGCCATGTCGTGCATGGCGCCGCGCAGATCCGCGTGACGCTCGCGGACGGCAGCCAGTTCGACGCCGATCTGGTCGGCGACGACCCCGGCAGCGACCTCGCCGTGCTGCGGATCGGTTCGGCCGAACCGTTGCCGCACGTCGAGCTTGGCGAATCCGGGCGGCTGCGGGTCGGTCAGATTGCGATCGCGGTGGGCAACCCGCTCGGCCTCCAGCAGACCGTCACAACCGGCGTGGTGTCGGCCCTTGGCCGCTCGCTACGCTCGAACTCAGGCCGCATGATCTACGACGTAATCCAGACCGACGCGGCCTTGAATCCTGGCAATTCGGGCGGCCCGCTGATCAACTCGGCGGGCCAGGTGATCGGCGTGAACACGGCTATCATCCCCGGTGCGCAGGCCATCTGCTTTGCCACCGCAATCGACACCGCCAAGTGGGTCATCATGCAGATCTTCGCGCATGGCCGTGTGCGCCGTGCGTATATCGGCGTAGCGGGCACCACGACGCCGCTGTCGCGGCGTGTGCAGCGCTACTTTGGACTCAGTTCGGAGACTGGGGTGCGGGTGATGGAAATCGTCAAGGCGAGCCCAGCCGCGCTTGGCGGACTGCGCACCGACGACACGATCGTCGCGATCGACGCGCTGCACGTCGATGGGGTTGATAGCCTTCAACGTGTGCTGGATGCGTCGCGCATCGACCGCCCGGTCAATGTGACGGTGTTGCGCGGCGCGCAACAGCTCGAACTGACGCTGACTCCGGTGGAACAGGCGAGTTGAGATTGATGCGAAGAGAAACGCACCAGTGTCACGGCGATTTTCTATACTGAGGAAACCGACCCTCGACCGCAATCAAACTGCATGGGACCGGCGTAGGTGCTTTAGCGCCAACGCCGACACAGGAGAGCGATGTGACAAGCAACTATCAGGTGCGAGTCACGCGGAACACCGCCGACTACGACGACTCCGGCGTGCCGCGTGTGACGAAAACCCCAGCGCGCGTTGAAATTGCCGCATCGCGACGCGAGTTGGTGTTTGCCGATCGCGACGCCCTGCAGCAATTTATCGACGCCTGTGTCAAAGCCCGCGAAGAGGCGTTCGGCGTTACGTCGAACGCAGCCCTTTCCGAGGACGACAAGGCGGCATGGGCACGATTCTTCGGGCGGTTTACAGAATTGTAAGCACTCGCGCATCGGCTGCGCGAGACTTGTCTCGCTGCATGGCGGGGGCGCTGCGCTGAATGTGCCCACACCCGCCGCCATTTCAAACGTTCACTGAATCACGCGCGTCACGCCACGGCCACGCGGATCGGCAGCGGGCTCGGGCGTATCACCGTTGACCTTGATCGCCTGAATGTCGCCGCTGAAATCCTGGCCTTTCAACACGTAACCCTTCGCCTCGATCTGCTGCGCGAGGTCGCCGGTGATCGGCATGTACGGCTCCCAGAAGATCGTATTCGGCGGCAACAACTGGTGATGAAAGCGCATCGCGGCGACAGCATCGGGCAACGGCATGTTGAAGTCGTAGACGTTGTTGATCACCTGGAAGATCGACGTGAAGATGCGCGAACCACCCGGTGTGCCGATCACCAGCGACACCTTGCCGTCCTTCGTCAGGATAGTCGGAGTCATCGAAGAAAGCGGACGCTTCTTCGGTGCGATCGCATTCGCATCGCTGCCCACCACGCCGAACATGTTCGCCACGCCCGGCTTGGCCGAAAAGTCGTCCATCTCATCGTTGAGCACAATACCCGTGCCGTCCACCACGACACCCGAACCGAAGTAGCCGTTGATCGTGTAGGTGTTCGAGACGGCATTGCCCCACTTGTCGATCACCGAGAAGTGCGTGGTTTCAGCCTTCTCCGGCATCGACGTGCCCAACCCCGGCTGTACGCTCTTCGTATCCGATGGCGTGGTCGGGTTGACCTCGGCAGCACGCTTGGCAAGGTATGCATCGTCAATCAACTGATCGACCGGCACCTTGTAGAAGTCAGGGTCACCCAGGTACTGAGCGCGGTCGGCGAACACGCGTTTTTCGATTTCCGCGATCAGGTGCACGTACTGCGCCGAGTTGAGCGGCACGTCCTTGAAGTCGGGTGCGATATCCGCCTTCATCTTTAACAATTGCACGAGACCCACACCGCCTGAGCTCGGCGGCGGTGCCGTAATCACGTGATAGCCATTCCAGTCCGCCTGGACCGGCTCACGCCAGATGGCCTTATATTCGTGCAGGTCTTCTTTCGTGATCAAACCATGGCCGCGCATGGATGTGGCGATCAGGTTGGCAGTCTTGCCGTCGTAGAAGTCTTTGGCACCCTCGTTGGCGATACGCGTCAACACAGCGGCGAGGTCCGCCTGCTTGAAGTTGACGCCCTGCTTGAGATTGCCAAAGTAGGTATCGAAGTTGGTCTTGCCTGCGAAGTCTTTAGCGGAAGCGTCACGGCGTTGCTGCAACTGCTCGCTCACTTCGAAGCCGTCGGTAGCGTATTTGATGGCGGGGGCCAGTACCTGCTTCCACTTCAGCTTGCCGAAACGGCGCTGCGCTTCCCACATGCCTTCGACCGTGCCCGGCACACCCACGGCGCGATAACCGAAGAGGCTCATGCCCTTGACGACCTCACCCTTGTCGTCGAGATACATATTGCGTGTGGCCGCAAGCGGCGCCTTCTCGCGATAGTCGAGGAAGTAGGGTTTGCCGTTGACATACAGCGTCATGAAGCCGCCACCGCCAATGTTGCCGGCTTCCGGATACGTCACGGCAAGCGTAAAGGCAATCGCCACGGCGGCGTCGACGGCATTGCCGCCTTCCTTGAAGATCTGCTCGGCGGCATCGGCGCTGAACTTGTCGGCCACGGCGACGGCCGAGGCATCCAGAACGGTGGCTTGCTGAGGGGCCTTGGCATACGCCGGGGCGGTCTCGAGAAAACCGCTTGATACGGTAAAGAATGCGGCTGCTGCAAATGCACTAGCGGACAACTTTACTTTGCCTACTGACATTGACTGTCCTCCTTGACCATTCCCTGACTAAACGAAACGTCTGCCTTGGGCTTATAGCACGCTCGACAACGTTTGCGAAGGCACAACCTGTAGTCCTAACTTTGCCGTGCTGCAGTGAAGCCACTTGTTCGCGTCGTTTGAGCGCACGCCTCGTATGTGCCTCATGTCCCTCATGCAACGCTTACGCACGCCCCCGGGTCCCCTTTGCGATCTCATCGCCGCTACCCTGCGGCAGACGCGCCGTCACAGGAATAGAGCCGAGCGAGAACAATCCCACCACCAGAAATGCAGGCCAGAAGTCCGACCATACGATCGCAGGATGCCCCTGCAGATGATGCGAAATCTCCAGCACCATGCCGCCGATCGTCACGCCGAGCCCAAGCGAAATCTGCTGGATCACGCTCGCCACGCTGGTGGCGCGGCCGATGTCGCGGGCAGGGATATCCGCGTAGGCAAGCGTATTCAGCGAGGTGAACTGCAGCGACGGGAAGAAGCCGCCGAACAGTACGATGCACCAGATAGCCCAATGCGGCATGCCGGGGAAAAACAGTCCGTAGACGGCAATCGCCAGGCCCGCGAGGCCCGCGTTGACCATCAGCACCTTGCGGAAGCCGAAGCGCTCGAGCACCCGCGAGGCAGCCGCCTTCATGAAGAACGAACCGAACGCCGAGGCGCAGGTAATCGAACCCGAGACGAAGGCAGTCATGCCAAGCCCTTCCTGTAACGCCAACGGCAGCAGAAAAGGCACCGCGCCGAGACCGATACGAAACAGCGAGCCGCCTAGCACGCTCGCATGGAAGCTAGGAATGCGCAGCAGGCGCAGATCGAGCACCGGCAGTTCAACGCGGCTCGCATACAGCCAGTACAGGAGCAGCAACGCGGCGCCTGCCACGCACATGCCGAGCGACAGGCTGTTCGACACCAGTTCGCCGCCCACCAACGACGCGCCCAGCATAAACAGCGAAGCACCGGCCGCCGACAACACAAAGCCAAACCAGTCGAGCCGTCCCGGATGCGCCTCGCGGGCATTGGCGATGTGCTTGTTGGTGAGCCAGATGCCGAGCACGCCGATCGGAATGTTGATAAAGAAGATCAGGCGCCAATGCAGATAGGTAGTGATGAACCCGCCGAGCGGCGGCCCAAGCACGGGCCCGAGCAACGCAGGCACCGTCAGGTAGTTCATGGCCCGGATGAACTCCGACTTCGGCAACGAGCGGAAAATGATGATGCGTCCGACCGGCACCATCAACGCACCGCCGAGACCTTGCACGAAGCGCGCAAACACAAACGTGCCGAGGGAGCTTGATGCAGCGCACATCAGCGAGCCGGTCATGAAGATGCCGATTGCCGTGCGAAACACCGTGCGCGAACCGAAGCGGTCGGCCACCCAACCGCAGATGGGAATGAAGACGCCGAGGCCGATCACATAACTCGTGATGGCAAGCTTAAGTGTAATGGGACTTTGGCCGAGGTCGCGCGCGAGAACCGGGAGCGAGGTCACGATGACTGTGCCGTCCACGTTTTCCATGAACATCGCACATGCGACGATCAACGGAACGATGAATGCACCCAGGGCGAGAGGCATTGGCAAGACGACGGCTGACGAAACCGTCGGCGTAAAGGCGCAATTATCGCATTGCCCTGACAACAGATGTTGTTAAGGAAGGTGATTTACACAGCACGGCATGCTGTTGTGAACCTGCGTGGGATTTGTGCGAGATGGTTGAGGATGCAACGAAGCGTGCAGAAAACAAGTGTGCCGGCATCGGCCGGCACACTCACAATCGCATAGAAACGCGGCAAGCGAAGCTTAACGCGGCGCTGTGACCAGCGGCTGCAATTGCGGCAGGATCTCGGTGCGGGCACGCACGACATCGTTCGGGAAGTCGATCTCGATCCACGGTGCGCCGGTCACGTCGGCAGTATCGAACACCTGGCCGCCCTCGAGCAGCAGGTCGCGTACCGCTTCTTCGTGCGGCAGGTTCGAGCGACCGCTATCGATGTAGCCCGCCACGATCTGCGCAAAGCGCTGCGCGGTTTGCTCGCGGAAACGGAAGAACCCGACCGACTCGCCAATCGTGTCGTACTCGAGGTTAACCGCGAGCTGCTTGCGCAGCTCCACTGGCACGCCGTCTTTCAGACACAGCTTGACGGGCTCGTCGCCCGCTTCGAAATCGCGGTCGATCAGCAGCCGGTTGGCCGTCTCGCCCGCCACCAGGGCGTTCAGGATGCGCTCGTCATACAGCACGTCGGCGTCCATCAGCAAGACGTCGCCGCCGCGCGTCAACGCGTCCGCCACGGTGTGCACCGTCAGCACGCTGCCGAGGTCGAAACGCGGGTTGATCACCGTCTCGACCGGGTGCGGCCAGTTGATGCGCTTCAACTCTGCCGCGACCAGTTCCGGCTGGAACCCCAGCGCCAGCACGACGTCGGTCACGCCAGCGGTTTCGAGCATCTGCAGATGCCGCTCGAGCAGGCTCACGCCGTCGAACTGCAGCAGACACTTCGGGAACTGTTCACCAGGCGGAAGCTGGAGACGCAGGCCAAGGCCCGCAGCGAGAATAATGGCACGCATGCGCGGTCCCTTTCTAAAAGTAAGATTTGTCGACAGCCGGCACCCGCGTCGCGCGCCGACGCTGCCAGTTTCTTTCACTGAAATGCAAGTACAACAGGCCCGGCAAGCCCAACAGGAGCTCGCGGGCGCGCTTGGCAAGCGACAACGCCAGCGCCGCCTCCGGCGGCAAGCCAACGAGCGGCGCGAGCAGCAGATAACCGCCCTCCTGCACGCCAAGCGAACCGGGAATCGCAAACGCGGCGCCGCGAATCGCCTGACCCAGGCTTTCGAGCAGCAACGCGTCGATCCAGCCCACCGGATGGCCGAGGAAGCGCAGCGCGAGCCACACTTCCACGGTGCCGACGATCCAGCCTACCAGGCTCAGCGCAAAACTCGCCAGCACACGGGCGCGGTCGCGATAGAGCGCCTGCACGGCACCGTCGACAGCGTCCGCGCGCATGGTCAGTGACGACCAGTCGCGCTTGCCGAACACCTTCGACACCACCCGCAAAAGCCGCCCGAACAGGCCGCGCCGCTGGGCGAAGAAGAACAGTGCAATCATTCCTGCGAGTATAGCGGTGGCAATAAAAGTCGCGGTTCGCAGGTCGTGCAGCGCACCTTGCGCCGCATAGGCGCCGAACAGCAGCAGGCCGAGCACGGCAAAGACGATTTGCGCGAGCGCCTGCATCGTGGTACTGACCGTGATCGCAGCGGCTGCATCGCGCATGCGCATGCCGCGTTGCGACAGTTGCCGCACGATTACCACGGGGCCACCGATCTGCCCTGCCGGCAAAAGGCTGTTGACCGACTCGCCGGTCCAACGCGCGAGCAGCGCATCGAGCGCGCTCACGCCATCGCGGCGACGGTCGAACAACACGGCAATCGCTGCTGAATCGAGCACCAGCGGCACGAAATGGAATGCGGCCACCAGCGCGAGGCCCCAACCGGCCACCATCAGCGTCGAGGTAACGGAACCGAGGCCCTGCCAGGCGAGCAGCGCGACGAACAGCGCCACGCCGATCGTCAGCAGGATCATGGCCGCGCGAGTCATGCGCCGGCCCCTTTGCCTTTGATCATCTGACGGAACACCTGGCGGAAGCCGAAGTAGGCGATCGCGTCTTTCATGTTCGAGATGAAACGGCGCCACGGGCGCATGTTCGGATCGGTGACATATTCGAACGTCAGCGAGACGCGAAATTCGTTAGCGGCCGCCGGCGTGATGCGGTGGCGCAGCTTGTCGCCGTCGAAAAACACCAGGCCGCCCGGCGGAATCTGTACGGAGCCGGGCACGTCCGGCACGTCGGGATTGCGCGTATGCAGTTCGTAATCGAGACGGCACGACGATTCGTCGATCACGCCAAGCAGCAGCGTATAGCGGCGGCCGTCGTAGTACGAGGTGTCGTAGTGCCATCCAATATGGTCGCCCGGCCGCATGTAGTAGTACAGCGCATAGGCGTGCGGGTCGTCGGCCGGCGAGACCATCAGCTTGTCGCCGCTCAACTGCTCCAGCCAGCCGATCAGCTCTTTCGAGCGATACAGCTCGGCAATGAACGGCGCGAGACGGTCGATCGTGTGACGGCTGACGCTGCCGCCCTGCTTGTGTCCCGGGAGGTAGTTGCGGTTCACCTCGTCGAGCAGCGCGCGGGCGCTATGCACCAGTTGCGCCGTCACCTCGGGCGCCAGGAAGTCTTCCATGTAGAGGAAGGCGCCCTGGTCGGCGAAGCTCTTGTGCAGACCTGCCGTGTCGAACTGGCGTGTACGGCCGGCCACTACGCGATCCGCCTCGGGAGCCGCCGCGGGTGCTGGCGCGCCGGATACCTGCTGGAACGAGGCCTGGCTGACCACGTGTTCTTCGACCTGCGTACTCATTGGCTAACCTGCATCTGACTGGTCTCGGCCACTGGGCGTGCAGTGCGACGCAGCGCGCGGCGATAGTCGACGATCACCCAGATGGCAAAGAGCGGCGCGCCGATCGAAGCAGCCACGACGAACGGCGTGATGATGCCGGTCAGCGTGACGAGCGGCAGCAGATACAGCACGTCTTCGGTCTCGAAACCGGCCACCGTTGCCTGTTTGGTACCCGACTTGCCTTCCATGTCTTCAATCCGCATACGCAGGAAGAAAATCACGGCGACCGCCACTCCGGCGAGGCCTCCAAGGAGGCCGCCCGGCAAGACCCGACCGGCTTCGTGCACCGGGCCAATGCCGAGGCCCAAGCCGACGAACAACAGGACCGTCACCAGCGCGTCGCAAGCCAGGTCGTAAAAATGACCGATCCGGCTCGACTTGCCTCTGATGCGCGCGAGCTCGCCGTCCGTGTGGTCGACGAAATTCGACAACACGATCAGCAGTGCGCCCGCGTTGGTCCAGGCAAAACCGCCACGGGCCAAGCCCAGCGCGCCTGCCACGCCGATCAGGAGGCGCAGGGTAGTGAGGTGATTAGGCGTGACAAACGTGTTCACAAGCGGCGTCACGAGCCGGCGGGCGAGCCTCGCGTCCCACGTTGTTGGGACCGGAACGTTTTTTAAGGGTATTGGTCGCGAATTCATAACCCGGAAATATATACGGTTACAGGAAATCTTGCTCTTCTCCGCAACAAAAATCCCTCTAACCGTTGCCAGGGGCGGACCTCAGCACAAATCCCCGAACGTTGGTAGAGTGCGAATCCAGTTGCGCCTGTAACGCTGTGTAATCCAGAAGCGCAACCCCGCGCGGAGGCCTTTCCAGTCTTGCCACGCGGCGAATTCGCCATTTCGATCACGCTACCCCGAAGGCTATGAAGCACGTTTTTTCGACCGCCCTGCTCGTCTTGTCCGCGACAGCCCTGCCGCTTGCCGGCCACGCCGCCACGGCGCTCGACGCGTCGCTTGCCTGCAACGAATCTGGCCACCAGTTCATTGCGGACCTCGCCCAGCAGCAATTGATCGACGCAACACCGACGCGCGTCGAAAGCAATTCGATCAATGCATTCAAGCCGGCCAAAGGGGCCGATCTGACCGCCTTCGGCTTTCACGTGTTCGCGGTGGTCGGCTTCGAAAAGGACGATCCGATGTTCCGTACCGGCGACGGCGAGCCGCTTGCCAATTCGGCCTACGGCGCCGTGGTTTGGGGCAGCGATTCGAGCGTGCAGGACGCGATGACACAGGCCGGCAGCACGGCGGCGATCGTGCATCACGTCGCCCCACACGTCACGGCAATTTTCTGCAAGCGGAATTGAGACGGGCGGTAGCGCCGCGCCTGGACGTTTAATTCGGCTTTAGCGCCGATTCAGTTCGGCCGACGGAAGCCGTCTTCCACCCACGCCGTAGCGTTTGCTTTGCCTAGCTTGAAGTTCGGCGCCACCTTCACCTGCGCGAGCTGCTCGCCCAAGGCGTCGAACGCGGTCAGCAGCGCGTAGGGATCATCTTCGCTCGGCACGATGTCGAGCGTGACCGCCAGCTCCCCATCGCCGGACGGCGAATCTACCGTGACCCGCTTGTGCAGCATGGCGTGCAACTGCTGCTCATGGCGGCGCAGTACCTCCGACGCCGTCTTCACCAATGTATTGAAAGCACCCGTGTCGAGCGGCTTCGGGTTCTTCTTGTCACGCCCCATCGTCCATGGTCCGACCAACGCAGGTTCCGCCTCCCCGTCCTTGATCATTTCCACCGCCCAGCCGTCGTCGTCCTGGTTCTTGATGACGCGCGCCGTCCAGCCGTCATCGCGCCACAAACGCGCGTCGTGCTGGGTCTCGGGCACTTCGGGGAGGTCTTCCGTCGCGGAATAGGCAGCGGTGTCGGGCGAAGGAAGGGGCTTTTCGGTCATTGCAGGGTCGCTCAGGTTCGGAACAGGTTCATCAGCACAAGGCTCAGGGTTCGATTCTACCTGTCCGCGCGGCCGCCAAGGACGGCCTACTCCTTTCGGTCGAGGCGCCCGATTCTTTCCATTTATAGAAAAATGTTTTTCAAAATTACCCGGAACTTATAATCGAATTCGATATGGAATAAAAAAACGCGGCCCGAAGGCCGCGTATAAACAGATGAAAAAGACACCCTCGGTCAAAGGGTGCGCTTAATTGTAAATCGAGTAACCCAGCGTAATCACAGCGTCAGATGGAATAATCTATTTCCTGAAACTCAAGAATCAAAATGCTGTCGCTCAACCAATAGTCCGTAAGGCTCTCAGCCACCAGGAACGGGCGTCGCGCATGTACAACATCAAAACAGTTGACAGCATCGTGACACCCAATAAATCAAACAGAAATTCACTTTATTTACTTGCACTTACGTCTGATCAAACGCGCCATTCCTGATTCGGAAAAGCATTGTTGCGTCATCCAACGTTAATCAATGGATTAGACGTAATACACTTCGCTGCGAATCACTAGGCGGCCGGCGGCATCGGCATTAAGTCCTATATCGCGATTCTCTACGGACTGTCTCGGAGTTAAAAAGCATGAAAAAAACCCTTATCATCGCGGGCATCATGGGCGCGTTCGCCATCAACGCCCACGCACAAAGCAGCGTCACACTGTACGGCACGCTGGACGCCGGCCTGGTCTACACGAACAACCAGGGTGGCCACAACAACTGGCAACAAGGTAGCGGCACGGTGTCGGATACGTACTTCGGCCTGCGTGGCAGCGAAGACCTCGGCGGCGGCCTGCATGCCATCTTCACGTTGGAAGACGGCTTCAACATTAACAACGGCCAGTTCAACGAAAGCAACACGTTGTTCAACCGTCAAGCTTTCGTTGGCCTGCAAAGCGACCAGTACGGTACGCTGACCCTCGGCCGTCAATATGACTCCGTGGTCGACTACCTCGGCCCGCTGTCGGAAGCAGGTTCGGGCTACGGCAACAACCTCGCCGCTCACCCGTTCGACAACGACAATCTCGACAACTCGTTCTCGATCAAGAACGCAGTCAAGTACCAGAGCGCGAACTACGCCGGTTTCCACTTCGGCGGCTTGTACGGCTTCAGCAACGACGCGGGTGGTTTCGCGAACAACCGCGCATATAGCGCCGGCGCTTCGTACACCAATGGTCCGTTGAACGTGGCTGCTGCCTACCTGCAACTGAACAACTCGCTGGGCAGCACGAACTCGGGCGGCGCAGTGTCGGCAGGCGCGGGCAGCGACGCCAACCTGACGGCAGTAACGCAGCGCACGTATGGCGTGGGCGCGAACTATTCGTTTGGTCCGGCTACGGTTGGCCTGCTGTGGACTCATACGCAGGACGACAACCTGATCGCTGGCGACCAGAACGGCGTGGGTTTCACGGTGCCGACGGGTACGAACCTGCACCTCGACAACTATGAAGTCAACGGCAAGTACGCTCTGACCCCGGCCCTGAGCCTGAACGCAGCGTACACGTTCACGAACGGCCATGCGACGGGCGGCACGAGCGATGGCGATCCGAAGTGGCAAACCGTTTCGCTGCAAGCTGACTACTCGCTTAGCAAGCGCACCGACTTCTACCTGGAAGGCGTGTACCAGCATGCGTCGGGCACGCTGGGCGATGGCAGCGCGAACGTGGCTATGATCAACACGCTGTCGCCGTCGTCGAACGGCAACCAGGTGGCAGCGACTGTCGGTCTGCGTCACCGCTTCTAACGAAGCCGCAGGCCGGGTCGAACGATCCGGTCTGCTGAGACTGTTGAAAACGCGCGCGTGATTGTGTCACGCGCGCGTTTTTTTATGGACGCGCGAAATGCACAAGTGTCGAACCGTCATGCATACGCAGGTATACTCGATGCAGCCGCCTTCCACGTTGCTTGCCTCGTCAGGCGCTCGCCGCGGTTGACCGGCGGCTTCGTCGCGGAGCACCACGTTCTCCGCCCATGGCCCAGTTCCCGCGCCCGGCCGGGAGCGCCGACGATCCAATCATGAAAAAACTTCTTCTTTTGCTCGTCCCCACTGCTCTCACACTTGCAGCCTGCGGCTCGTCCGGCCCTACGCGCGATGCCTCGCAACCGCTCGTGTTCGTGACGTCGCAGCGCACCACCTCCGACATTACACAGTGCCTGGAGAGCCGTCTTTCGCGCGTACGGGCGTCGTCCGTGGGCGGTGCGACCGAACTGGCCGTTGGATCGGATTCGAACACTTCTTACTTCGTGACGCTCACTCCTGTCAGCGCTGGGTCCGTGATCAAGGTGATGCGACCGGCCAACTCGCCGGACGATCCGCCGGAACCGGAAATGCGCTTCGATATCGCGCGCTGCGCGACTTAAGTGGCGGGCGTTGCGTCTGCGTCTGCGTTTTGCGCTTTGCGGCGATCGCCGCTTGACGAATGTGAGTGAGTCTCTCGCGCCGCGCCTGCACTGCACGCGCGGCGCTGTCTTTTTGTGCTGGCATCTGCGAATATAGCGGCCCTTCGTATTCGTACTCAGGTGGCGCTCGTAGCGCCGCGCACTTCCGATGGCATCGAACAAAGCACATCACGCCACCGGCTTCGCGGCCGGTGTTATCGCCGCAGCCATTGTTGCGCGCAGTGGCGCGGGCGGTCCATTTCATCTGTGGGTGTTGTTGAGTTTTATCGCCGCCGTAGCCGGCGGTACGGCTCCCGACTGGATGGAGGTGGCATGGTGGTCTCGCAAGCGGCGCTTGTGGATCACTCACCGCACCGTCACGCATTGGGGCATTGGGTGGGTCGTACTGCTGGTGTTGTCGTATCGTTGGCTTGGGCAGTTGCATCCGTTTGCTGCAATCGCGTTTGGCTTCGCTTGCGGCGGCTTGATGCATTTACTCGCGGATTGGCCCAACCCGCTTGGCGTGCCATGGATTGCAGGGCGTCACTCGCTTAACTGGTGGAATAGCGGGCACTGCGATCTGCTGGTGGTCGGGGCTTCCTGGATCGCTGCGTGGTTTGTGGCGGGACATGTGTCGCTGCATGGCGTGCATGGGTTTGCGTTGTTGCAGCATTTTCGGGTGGGGTAGGGGTTATCGATGGCACAGCACGCGCCACCGCAATCTTCACGCCCCGCCAAACGCGTCAAGCGTCCGCTTCAGCCGCAGCACACCTTCTTCGATATCGCTCACGCCAGGCGCCGCAAACGACAATCGCAATGACGCGACGTCAACATTGTCCTTATAGAACGCGACGCCAGGCACAAACATCACGTTCTGTTCGATACACGCCTTCAGATAAACGGACGCGTCGAATCCGTCGCTAAGCCGTCCCCAAACGAACATCCCGCCCGCAGGACGATGAAACGCAATCTCATCTTTCAGATGCGTCTGGAGCCCATCACACAGCGTCGTGCATTTCAACGCGTAGGCCGCGATGATCTGCGGCAGATGCACTTCAAGCGCACCGCTCGCAAGATATTCCGCTGCAATCACCTGAGTCAACGACGAGGTGCACAGATCCACGGTCTGCTTGGCGACCGTACAACGCCGCAGAATCTCCGCATGTGCCACAGTCCAGCCCACGCGCAAACCCGGCGCCACGATCTTCGACAAACTCGAAAAGTGCACGAGCCAATCGCGCGAGCCGGGCACCTGGGCGCTCAACGCGAGCAGCGATGGCACCGCCTCACCCGCAAACCGCAGATCACCGTATGGATCATCTTCAACAACGAGAAACCGATAACGCGCCGCCAGCTTCAGCAATGCAATCCGGCGGTCATGGGAAAGCGTCGCACCGGTCGGATTCGCAAACGTAGGCACCGTGTAAAGCAGCTTCGGGGGACGCTCGAGCGTGCCCGCTTCAAGTAGCGTGGCCAACGCATTCACGTCGAGGCCATCCTGATCGACCGGGATCGTGATCACCTCGGCTTGTTGCAACTTGAGCGCCTGCAGCGTCGCCGGATAAGCCGGCTGTTCGACCAGTACGACATCGCCAGCGCCCACCATCACGCGTAGCAGCAAATCGAAGCCTTGCTGCGAGCCCGTCGTCACCAGCAATTCCTGTGGCGTACACGGCGTGCCGCGCAGCGTCATCAGTCTGGCGAGCTCCTCTTTGAGGACCGGCAAGCCGTCGGTTGGACCGTATTGCAGACAGAGGGCGCTCTGCTGCGATGCGCGCGCCGCCGCTGCGTCAAGACCTGCACGATCGAACAATTCGCTCGCCGGATAACCGCCTGCGAACGAGATCATGCCCGGCTGTCCGAGGTACTTGAACAGCTCACGAATCGGTGAGCCAGTCGGTGCTTCGAACGGTGGGGTGAACGAGTACATGGTGTCGTAGTGGTAGACCGCAGGCTCGTGGCAGACGGTTAAGTGAGCGGGCGAAAAGTCTAGCCTTAAGGGCTTGGGGCGCGCCGCGATCCAGCGCCAGCACCGATTGTGGTCAGCAACCCCGCGCGCGGCAAACGATATCTAATCACTACGTTTTGAGTTTTCGGAATCACTCAGCGCACAATGAAAAAACCCGGCGCGAGGCCGGGTTCAACTGGTGCAATGCCAAAAGGCGCCTGCAACGTGACGACCAACGCAACCGCGCATGTCCGCACCTAGACAACGTTCTTTTCGACGATCGGCCGGTTCTCCAGCACGCGCTCAAAATTAAGCGACGACAGATCGAGCGTCGTATAACGCCCGTTCAGAATCAGTTCACTGACCCCGCGCCCCGTGGCCGGCCCTTGCTGCAGGCCATGACCGCTAAACCCGTTGGCAAAGATACAGTTATCGACCTCCGGGTGATGGCCGATAATCGCGTTCTGATCCAGCACGTTGTATTCGTAGTAGCCCGACCAGCAGTTCTGTACGCGCAACGCTTCAAATTGCGGCACGCGATGCGCCAGCGTCGGCCAGATCACCTCATCGAACAGCGCATGGTCGACCTCGTCGAGCGGCAGATCGTCCGGATCGTTATCCGCACTCGGCGACGTCCCGCAGATAAACGACTTGCCTTCGGGGCGGAAATAGACGCCAGTTGGATCGATCAGCAACGGGCAATGTCCCAGTTGCGCGGGCGAACTGACGTTGAAAATACTGCGGCGGCGCGCGAACACCGGAATGTCGATGCCTATCATCTGCGCGACCTTGCGCGACCACGCTCCCGCTGCGTTCACCACCACGTCGCAGGGGAACGTTTCGCCGCCCGCCGTCATCACTTGCGTGACACGCTTGCCATCGCGGTCCAACGCTGTCACAGCATCGGCCACGTAGCGCGCGCCGAGCGCCTGCGCCTTCTTGCGCAAAGCCTGCACCAGGCCATAACCGTCGAACCAGCCCTCGCCGCTTTCGCCATACGCGCCCGCCACCAGACCCTCGGTATTGAGCCATGGGAAACGCGCCTGCAATGCCGCTTTCTCGAGCAGACTGATGTCGGCGCCAAGGCTTTTTTGCAGCGCGTGATTCTCGCGCAAGGTCGGCTCGCCAGCCGGTGTGGCGAGGAACAGATAGCCGCCTTCATGCAGATCGATCGAAGGTTTCGCGCCGTCGATCTCCAGACGCTCGCCGATCGAACGCAAAAACTCGATGCCGAACAGCGACATCTGGATCGACAACGGTGTCGAGAATTGCTGACGGATCGACGCCGCGGACAACGCCGACGACGAGCGCGCATAGGTCGGATCGCGCTCGATCACGGTGACGCTCACGGTCGGGTCCGAAACCCGCAAAAAATACGCGATCGAGCTGCCGATCACGCCACCGCCGACGATTACGACTTTCGAACTCACGACAAGGCTCCACCGAAAGCATGCGCTGACCGCGTGAACCACGCGGTCAGCCGGAAAATCAGTCGATATTGAAGTCGATACCCTGCGCGAGCGGCAGCGCCGACGAATAGTTGACCGTGTTGGTCGCGCGGCGCATATACGCCTTCCACGCATCCGAACCCGATTCGCGGCCGCCGCCGGTTTCCTTCTCACCGCCGAACGCACCGCCAATTTCCGCACCGCTCGGTCCGATGTTCACATTGGCAATCCCGCAATCGCTGCCGGCCGCCGAGAGGAAACGTTCTGCTTCACGCAGATCGTTCGTGAACACGCACGAAGACAGGCCATGTACCGCGGCGTTGTTCGCGTCGACCGCATCTGCGAAGTCCGTATAGCGCAGCACGTAGAGAATCGGCGCGAAAGTTTCCTTCAACACAACCGCTGTTTGCGACGGCATTTCGACGAGCGCCGGGCGCACGTAATAGCCGCTTTCATAGCCCTTCACCTCGACGCGTTCGCCGCCGAACACCTTGCCGCCTTCCGCGACAGCCTGCTGCAACGCTTCCTGCATACGGTTAAACGACTGCTTGTCGATCAGCGGGCCCATCAGCGTGCCCTTCTCCAGCGGGTTGCCGATCGGCACCTTGCTGTAGAGCTGCTTCAGACGTTCGATGGTCTGTTCATACATGCTGTCGTGCACGAACAGGCGGCGCAGCGAGGTGCAGCGCTGGCCCGCGGTGCCGACCGCGGAGAACAGGATGCCGCGCATTGCGAGTTCATGATCGGCGCTTTGCGCAACGATGCCGGCGTTGTTGCCACCCAGTTCGAGCAGCGAACGGCCAAAGCGCTTCGCCACTTCGACGCCCACCGTACGGCCCATTTCAGTACTGCCGGTAGCGCTGACGATCGACGCACGCGGATCGGCAACGAGTTTCGCGCCCACGTCGCGGCCGCCGTTGATCAGCGCGGTGAGGCCTTCCGGCGCATCGCCGAATTCCTTCAGCGCTTCGGAGAGGATCTGGTTGACGGCCAGCGCGGTGAGCGGGGTCTTTTCGGACGGCTTCCAGATCACGGCGTTGCCGCATACCAGCGCCAGCGCGGCATTCCACGACCACACGGCGGCCGGAAAATTGAACGCGGAGATCACGACGCAGGTGCCCATGGGGTGCCACGATTCGGCCATCCGGTGGCCCGGACGCTCCGAAGCGATGGTCAGGCCGTATAGCTGACGCGACAGGCCGACTGCGAAGTCGCAAATGTCGATCATTTCCTGCACTTCGCCAAGACCTTCCTGGAGGATCTTGCCGGTTTCGAGCGTAATGATGCTGCCCAGCGCCTGCTTTTTCTCGCGCAGACGATTGCCAAGCAGGCGCACCAGTTCGCCTCGGCGCGGTGCCGGCACATTGCGCCAGACGTTGAAAGCGTGCTTCGCATTGGCGAGCGCCGCATCGACGTCGGCGACGGTATGGCTGGCCACGCGGCCAATGAGTTCGCCGGAGATCGGCGAATGAACCGCAATATCGCCGGCTTGCGCCGCCTGGGCGATGCCGAGATCGGCGAGGATGGTCGAAGCGTTCATAACAGGAATCCCTTAAATTTCCAATGCGAAACAAGAGTAAGTTCGGAAACTATACACGCGGGGGTTTATGGCGGCAAGCGCAATTGCGGCAGGGTCTGGGGCGGAGGCCACGGGTGCACCCATTCGGTCTGCCTGGAGCCTTGCAGCATACAGGATAGGCGGATTTTCCACGATCCGCTCGCGGCGGCGCAAAGGCCTTCGATCAAGGCAATCTCGTTTCCTATAGGAAAAATTCTCGATCCGGAAACGTGCGTGAGCCGCGGCGGCCTCGCGCGTAGCGAAACACCTTCAGACACCACTTCGAGACTCCGGGCGCATTCGAATGGATGCCTTCAGGTGCCGGCCATCAACCGGTCGACGAGTGCCCGCGCAAACGGCGGCAAATCCTTGACGCTGCGCACGCAGATTTTAAGCTTGCGCTCCGCCCAGGCGTCGTTCAGGCGCACGAGGGCAATCTGCATGGTCTTTCCATGACGTAACGCGACAGACTCCGGCACGATGCCGATGCCTACACCAGCCTCGATCATTCGACAAGCCGCCTCGAAGTTACCGACCTGAATGCGCAGCTTGAGCCGCACACCCAGCGTATCGGCCGCGCTCGTCACAAACGCGTGAATCGCGCTCGCAGTGGGCAGGCCGACGAAGTTGTCCTCGAGCGTCTGCGCGAAATCGACCGAATGCTCTTGTGCGAGTGCATGGTCTTTCGAGGTGACGAGGATCAACCGGTCGTCCCGATACGGCAGCATCTCCAGATGCTCGGCGTGCATGTTGCCTGCAACGATGCCGATATCCGTCGCGCTATCCGCGACGCCTTTGACGATCTCGCCGCTCAGCACTTCGCGCAAGTCGATGTTGACATCGGGATGGTCGCGCAGGAAATGGCTCAGGACATTGGGCAAGAATTCGCTGATCGCCGTGGTGTTGGCCCAGATCCGCACATGACCCTTGATGCCTTCGCCGTACTCCTGCATATCGCCGGCCAGATGCTCGACGCGCTCGAGCACGAGCCTGGCGTGGTGGACGAACGCCTCGCCGGCCGGTGTCGGCGTCACCCCCTGACTGGTTCGATAGAGCAGTTTGAAGCCGAGTTGCTCCTCCAGATTCTTGATCCGGTTGCTCGCCGCCGGCGCCGAAAGGTGGGAACGCTCCGCCGCACGGGCAAGATTTTTCGTGTCGGCAACGTTGATGATGAGCCGCAGGTCTACAAAGTCGAAATGCATGACGAAAGCCGATGGAGTGAGCGCCGGTGCGCCAACGACCGCCTACGGGCGGACGGCAGCAACGCAAAGACCCATCTTAACCGGGCGCGAAACGGCGTTTCAATTAGCCGGATGGCTAGCCTCGGTACGGCCGTGCGGCCATCGTCCCCCGACGGCACGCCGGCAGACAGCGTCAACTCCGCCTCACTTCCCTCAAACAAACGCCAACAGCTTCTCCGCCAGCGCTTGCGGCGCGCTGACCATTGCGTCGTGTCCCGTGGCAATCTCATCCCAAGCCCAGTCCCTCTGCGCTCTCACAAAGTCACGGCTGCTTTGCAAAGGGGCGTACACGGGATCGACGCACTGAATGTAGACCTTCGCAAGCGCGCCGCCCACCGGGCCCGTCAGAGCGATTGGATCATCGAACGTCTTCAACGGATGCGGTGTGCAATGCCGCTCGAGCAATGCGACCTGATCGGGCTCGAACACGCCGAATGCGCTTGCGGGCGGTACCGGGATGGTCAAACCGTTACTGGTTTCCAGCGCCAGTTGCCTACGCGCCGCGACGTTCTCCGGCGGGAGCCGTGAAAACGCCGTCTGCCCATTAGACAGGACGACCGCATCGAGAAACACCAGTTGGCGAATACGCTGCGGCACGCGATCAGCGGCACCGGCGATTGATATGCCGCCAAAGCTGTGCCCGACCAGAATCACATCGGAGAGGTCGTGCTGCTCAAGCACATCGACGACGTCCTGAATGAAGACCTGCAGATCGATTTGCGGCGACAGCAGATTGCTACGCTCGCCAAGCCCGCTTAGCGTCGGCGTGAACACACGATGCCCGTGCGAGCGCAGGATCTGCGCAACCGCGTCCCAACACCAGCCGCCGTGCCAGGCGCCGTGAACCAGCACATAGGTGCGCGGGTTCGCGTGCGCCGGCGTAGCCGATGGCGTATTGGTAGGGGCGTCGAACTGGGTCAAGGGCGTCTCCTTCGGAAGCTGCGGGTGCGTGCCTCGCGTTGTGCGATGTGTCACGCGGGAGAAGCCGTCAAATCCCGAGGGCTCCGCGCCAGCCGCACTCACATTAAATCACGCGCGCTCCTCTCACGCATTGAAGGCTCTTGCGCAAGGCAAGCCCTAACCAAACCTCACACCCTCGCAGACTGCCGCGTCACCCCTCCCGTCGCCACCTCCGCGCCGCCTGCGCCATACATCTCCGTATCCGGTGAAATCTCTTCGAGCGTCTGCTGGCTGGTCTCGATGCGCAGAGCGAGAATTGCCACGCTCATCAGCAGCAACACACCGCCAACCATGGCGAGCACACCCGTCACGCCGAAGTGCGTATACAGCAGTAGCGCGACATAAGGCGTCGTCATCGAAGCAGCCCGTCCGCAGGTCCCGGCGATGCCAGTACCGCGCAAGCGATGCGCCGTCGGAAACAGCTCCGGGATATACCCAAACAGCCCCAGCGTGCAGACCGTGTAAATCGCGGTGACGAGCGCGAACCCGACGAGTGAGATCGCCGCGGGCGCGCGCATCTGCACATAGATGAGGGCCAGCACGATCGTCACGATGGAAAACAGCACGAGGCCGTTACGTCGCCCCATACGATCAGTCACAAAGTAGCCGACCACGGCGCCAAACGGCGCCCCGAACGACATCAGCAGCACAAAGCCGAGCGACTGTACGATCGTCAACCCTTCCTTGACGAAGAACGTCGGTAGCCAGGCCACGAAGCCATACAGCGACATATTGATCGCCATACACGTGAGCGCGGCCACCAGCGTGCGCCCGATCATCCCGCGCGCAAACAGCGCAGACAGCGGCGCCGCAGGTACTTCGTGGCTCACCACGCGCGCCACCGGCGGCAGTTTGCCGACGCGCGCCTCGACCTCACGCTCGATCGCCGAGACCGTCGTTTCGGCTTCATCGAGGCGGCCCACCGTTTCGAGCCAACGCGGCGATTCCGGCATGCGGTGGCGCAGGAACCAGACGACCAGCGCGCCGACACCGGCAATCGCAAACATGTAGCGCCAGCCCAGATGCGGAATCACCCAGTAGCCGACCGCCGTCGCGCCGAGCAATCCCGAGTTGATGATCAGCGCCAGCAGCGAAGTCCAGCGCCCTCGCGTGGCCGGCGGGACGAATTCGCACAGCGTGCCGGCCGCTACCACCAGTTCCGCGCCGAGCCCGACGCCCATCAGGAAGCGCAGCAGAATCAGCCAATAGATGTTCGGCGCGAAACACGCGGCCAGCGACGCGAGACCGAAGATCGCCAGATTCGCCTGATAGGAATAGCGCCGGCCAAAACGGTCGCCGAGATAACCCGACAGGCCCGCGCCGATCATCATGCCCATGAAAGTCGCGGAGATGAAAAACGAGCCGAGCCGTAAATCGGTGAAGCCCGTCTTGACCATCGCGGCGAGCGAGCCGTTGGCGAGATAGATGTCGAACGCGTCGAGAAACGCGCCCGCGCCGATCAGGCCGAGGATCTTCCAGTGAAAACGACTGATAGGCAGGCGGTCGAGCCGCGCGCCGGAATTAACGGTAGCCAAGCTTTGTCTCCTGTGTCGACCGGGGTTGGCGCTTTCGCTGTCGACCAGAGGTGACGCTTTAGCGCTCACTCTGGTCCTATGCAAAGCACTTACTCCCAGTCTCATGCTCTTGCGGCGAGGTCCGCACGTTCTACGAAGCTTGCGCGGCTGTCTTGGGCGGAACGACAGCTCTAATACGAGCCCCTGGGTGTCACGGCTTCGGTCAGCCTTCTCCAGAGCAGGCTAAGATTGCAATACCCGGCCTAAAGTGGGAATTCGCATTGTTGGAAGCCAGTGTTTCGCTGAGGTTAATGGGGCGCAACGGCTCGGCTCTTTCGCCTCAACCCTGACCGAGAATCCGCCGTGCCTTCAGGATCACAGGCAGATCGACCATCTTGCCGTCGACGGCCACCGCAGCCCCCTTGCTCGCCTCCACGGCCTGCAACACCCGCGCGGCCCACGCCTGATCTGCGTCGCTCCACGCATAAGCACGGTGCACCGCATCGATCTGCTTCGGATGGATGCACAGCTTGCCGCCGAAGCCGAAACGGCGTCCACGCCGCGCATCGGCTTCGATGACGGCTGCATCGTCGATCGTGGTCGACACGCCGTCCACCGGCGCGCCGATTCCGGCCGACCGCGAAGCGAGCACGATCTGCGAGCGGAACAGATGCAATTCCTCCCCATCGCCGTCGATACCCAGATCGATCTGGAAATCGAGCGTCCCGAACACGATGCGGCTCACGCGAGACGCTGCGCACAAGACCGCCAGGTTGGCAAAGCCGCGGGCCGTTTCTACGATCAGTAGCACGCTGAGCGCCGCGTGCGCGTGGGCCAACACCGCACTCACCTGCTCTGGCGTCTCCGCCTTCGGCAACACCACTCCGGCGATACCCGGATGCCCTGCGAGCGCGGCGATGTCGTCAGCAAACCAGCGCGTGTCCGAGCCGTTGATACGCACCCATGCCGGCCGCGCGGCATTTGCGGCAGCGAGAACGGCTGCGCGCGCGGCAGGTTTTTCATCGGGCTGCACCGCATCTTCAAGGTCGAGGATCACAGCGTCCGCGCCCGCTGCATGCGCCTTCTCAAACCGCTCGGGACGGTTGCCCGGCACGAACAGATATGAACGCGGCAGCATGGTGCTCATGCAGTCACCTCTTCCGCAAACACCGCTCCGACGCGGGCTTGCGATGCAATCTGCCAGGCCTGCTCGAGCAACTGCGACGCCTCTTCCTCCGAGGCTGCGGAGGAAAACGCCGCCAACCGCTGCAGCTTGGTCGTCAGCTCAGCACGCGTCAGCGTATTGCCGGGGTCTCCTTTAGGCTCATCCACACGGCCGTGGAGCGTGCGGCCATCGCGCGTCTCGACGGTAACCTTGCCTATCCAGCGCGCCGGATAGGCGCTATCCACTTCGGCGTCGAAGGCCATCTCGACCTTGTCGCGGAAGGCGGCGATCGCGGCATCGTCGAAGCCTTGTTCGAACTCGGTCACGCCCGCATAGCCGTGATACGCGACGAGACCCAGCACAGTGCCCATGTTGAACTTGGCCTGATGCACGGTGCGCGGATTGACGACCGGGCCCAGCACATCGATTGCGCCTTGATGCACGTGAGTCGTGACCTTCACGATCTCCTGCGGCGCCAGGGCGTGTTGCTGAACCACCGCGAGCAGCGCGTCCGCCGCAGGATGCGTGTGGCGGCAAGCCGCGTGATACTTGAACGACGTTTCGGCAGTAGCCCAGCGGCTGCCAAGCCGGTCGACCAGACGCGCGGGATCCGCGTCGCTCGACATACCCGCCGCCATCCCCTGCGCCCCTTCGAGGATGTGCGTCGCGCCTTTGAAGCCGTCGCCGGCGAGTTGTGCGGCCATCAGGCCATTAGCCGCGGCCATCGCCGTATGTAGCTGTTTCGAATCCGCCCCGTCGCGCAGGAATTCCCACAGACCGCTCGCCTGGGTGCCTGCCGAGCCGAAAGCGTCCAGCATTTGCGCGGGCGTGAGACCGAGAAGCCGACCTGCGGTAGCGGCGGCGGCCACCGTGCCAGCCGTGCCGGTCGTATGGAACACCTTGTAGTGCGAGCGGCCGAGAAACTCGCCAATGCGAATTCCAACCTCATAACCCGCCACCACCGCCGCAATGAATTCACGCCCCGATACGTGGTTTGCTTGCGCCAGCGCAAGCGCCACCGGGAACACGACGGTGGCCGGATGAAATACCGAACCGTTGTGCACGTCGTCCTGCTCGGCGAAGTGCGAAGCGGCGCCGTTCACCATTGCCGCAAAATACGGTGTCGTGCGACTACGATCGATCAGGACTTCGCAAGGACCCTCTGCGAGAGCGCCGCCCGCCTGGCGTGCAAAGCGCGCGATGCTCTCGACAGGCCGTGCGCCTTTACCGGCAAGCGCCGAGCCTAACCAGTCCACGTAAAGATTGACGGTGCGTTCGACCACCGCGTGGGGGATGGACTCGAAGTCCAGTTGTGCGGCAAATGTCGCCAGCGTACGGCTCGGGTGATCGGTCATCATAGAAGCCTCAAATGGTGCCGGTCACGCGCAGCGCATCGATCTGCGCGCTGTCGTAACCGAGTTCGCGCAGGATCGCGTCGGTGTGTTCGCCTAACGCCGGCACCGGGTCCATGCGCGGGTCAAAGTCGGTGGGCAAGCCTGGCGGCAACAAGGCAGGGATCATGCCGGCCGGCGTGCCGACCTCTTGCCAACGCTCGCGCGCGGCTAGTTGCGGATGCACCCATACGTCGTTGAGCGTATTCATCTGCGCGTTGGCAATGGCCGCCGCTTCCAGTCGCTCGATCACTTGTGCCGCCGTCAACGGCGCGAATGCCTCGACGATCACCGCGCGCAGCGCCTCGCGTGCCAACGTGCGCTTCGAATTCGAAGCGAAGCGCAGATCGGTGGCAAGCTCGGGTTGCACAAGCACCTGCTCGCAAAACAGCTTCCATTCGCGCTCGTTCTGCAGGCCAAGCATCACGATCTTGCCGTCGCCCGCGGGGAACGGGCCATAGGGATAGATGGTCGCGTGCGCAGCGCCAGACAGTTGCGGGGGCGTCTGGCCATCGATAGCGTAGTAGAGCGGATAACCCATCCATTCGACCATACTCTCCAGCATCGACACATCGATGCGGCAGCCGCGCCCCGTGCGCGCACGCAGCAGCAACGAGCTGAGGATATTCGAATACGCGTACATGCCGGCCGCGATATCGGCGATCGAGCAACCGGCCTTGGCGGGCTCGCCGGGCGAGCCGGTAATCGACAGGAAGCCCGATTCGCTCTGGATCAGCAAGTCATAAGCCTTTTTGTCGCGATACGGACCGTCTGATCCGTATCCGGAAATATCGCACACGATCAGCTTCGGATATTTCTCGCTCAGGGTCTCGTAGCCGAGCCCCAGCCGGTCCGCTGCGCCTGGGGCTAGGTTTTGCACGAGCACATCCGCGTCGGCGACCAATGCGTCGAGAATCTTCGCGGCTTCCGGCTGCTTCAAGTCGAGTGCAAGGCTCTCCTTCGACCGGTTAGTCCAGACGAAGTGCGAAGACAGACCGTGCACCCGCTCATCGTAGCCGCGCGCAAAATCGCCTACACCCGGCCGCTCCACCTTGATCACGCGAGCGCCGAGATCGGCAAGCTGCCGCGTACAAAACGGCGCAGCGATGGCGTGCTCAAGTGTGACAACCTTGATACCGTCGAGGGGTCTCATCTACACCTCACCTTCACAATCAGAACATCAGAACGAACGCGGCAAGCCGAGAATATGCTCGGCGACGTACGAGAGAATCAGGTTCGTCGAGATCGGCGCCACCTGATACAGGCGCGTTTCACGAAACTTGCGCTCTACGTCGTATTCGCATGCAAAGCCATAACCGCCGTGGAATTGCAGACAGGCGTTGGCGGCTTCCCACGAGGCATCCGCGGCCAGCAGTTTCGCCATGTTCGCCTGGGCACCGCACGGTTCATGCGCGTCGAAGCGACGCGCAGCTTCGAAACGCATCAGGCTGGCGGCCTCGACATTGACGTACGAGCGCGCGATCGGAAACTGCACCCCCTGGTTCTGCCCGATCGGGCGACCGAAGACGATGCGGTCTTTCACATAGGCAGAGACCTTGTCGACGAACCAGTAACCGTCGCCGATACACTCGGCGGCGATCAGCGTGCGTTCGGCGTTCAACCCATCGAGGATGTATCTGAAGCCCTGGCCTTCTTCGCCGATCAGATTTTCCGCGGGGATTTCGAGGTTATCGAAGAACAGTTCGTTGGTTTCGTGATTGACCATGTTCAGGATCGGTTGCACGGTGAGACCGTGCCCGATCGCCTCGCGCAGATCGACGATAAAGATCGACATGCCTTCGGATTTCTTCTTCACGTCGGCAAGCGGTGTGGTGCGGGCGAGCAGGATCATCAGATCCGAATGCTGCACACGCGAAATCCAAACCTTCTGGCCATTGATCACGTAGCGATCGCCGCGACGCTCGGCGGTCGTCTTGATCTTGGTGGTGTCGGTGCCGGTGGTGGGTTCGGTCACGCCCATCGATTGCAGACGCAAATCGCCGCTCGCAATCTTCGGCAGATACCTGAGTTTCTGTTCCGCCGAGCCATGCCGCAGCAGCGTGCCCATGTTGTACATCTGCCCGTGACACGCACCCGAGTTGCCGCCGGCCCGGTTGATTTCCTCCATGATGACCGACGCTTCGGTCAGACCCAGTCCCGAACCGCCGTACTCCTGCGGAATCAGCGCGGCAAGCCAGCCCGCTTTGGTCAGGGCATCGACGAAGGCTTCGGGATAGCCGCGCGCCTCGTCGATCTTGCGAAAGTACTCGCCGGAAAACTGCTGGCACAGATCGCGCACGGCTTCGCGAATGTCCTGGAAAGAATCGGATTGCGTCGTTTGCATGGGAATGGCAGTGGGTGTTCGAGGGTAGACGTTGGTGTTCAGCGGTGCGGCCATCCGGCAGAGCGGCGACCTGGCAAACCGTCAGCCGGCCTCAGGCTATCGCCGCCGTGGCTCGCATCGTCAGGAAACCCTCGTGGTCTTTCGCCCACAGATCGATGGTCTTGCCGTCGTCAGAAGGCTTACCGCAGACTGTTAACGGGTGATTCGCAAAGGTCGGGCGTAGCGCCTTGAAAGAAAAGCTTTCCAACTTGGCGTCGGGCAACTCGCGGCGCACGAGGTCAACCAGCAGCGTCGCGATCAACGGGCCATGCACGACCAGGTCCGGATAGCCCTCAACCCCGGTCACGTACGGATAGTCGTAATGAATGCGGTGGCTGT
>NZ_JAMFSB010000113.1 GCF_026225065.1 Paraburkholderia sp.
GCGGATATTCGCCGCTGCCGGCGGCAAGCGCCTCTTCGGTGACCAGTTCGTCGAGCGTGTTGTGGCGCAGGTTGCTCTTCACGAACACACGCTCGGCGCGTGTCTCGCTTGCGACAATCTCCTGCGTCTCGCGATTGACGATCACATACAGCGAGAGCGCCGGCCGCAGGCCGCCTTCCGCAAGCGTGAACGCTTCGACGACGCTGTCCGGCAGCATCGTGATCTTGTCGCCCGGCATATACACCGTCGACAAACGCGTGCGGGCAATGCCATCCACCTCGTCGCCGCGCGCGATACCCAGCGCCGGCGCGGCGATATGCACGCCGATCCGCACGCGCCCATCCGCGAGATCCTCGACCGAGAACGCATCGTCGATTTCGGTGGTGGTGACGTCGTCGATCGAGAACGCCTGGACATCGGCTTCCGGCAGATCCTCGGGCAGGGCGCCGACCGTCACGGGGGCAAAACCAGTGCCGTGCGGGAAGAATTCCGACAGGAAGCGTGCTTCATGCAACGCGCGCGCCGAAGGAATACCACCGCATTCGAGCATCAGACGCGCCTGCGAAATGCCGCGCGCCGCCGCGGCCGCTTCGAGCGCCTTGTATTCGATGGTGTTCTTGTCAGGCTTGGTCAAGAGGCCAAGCGCCTTGCCGGCGAAGGCTTCGGGCAGACGGCCGGCCTTCAGCTCTTCTTCATACTCGGCTTGCACCAGCCCCTGCTGACGTTTGCGCTCGAGCGCGGCAAGCGCCAGCTTGAGCTGCTCCTGCGGCGCGCGCTGATACTGGCCGCGGCCCTTGCGACGGAAGTACACCGGCGCGCTGTGCATGCGCAACACCAGTGCCGCCCGCTCCACCGGACCGAACGACGCACCGAAGTAATCGGCGCCCAACGTCGCAAACGGGAATTCATCCTCTGGCGCGCACTCCCACAGGAAATCCAGATCGATCTCTTGCGCGGCCGCGTCGGCCTGCTGGATCAGATCGCCGGCGCTTGGCTTCTCGAATTCGATCAGCACGTCTTTCGACCGCACCTTCGTGCGCCGGCCGCCCGGCAGCTCCACCTGGAATGCATCGCCCTGGCGCGACAGCACGCTGCCCGCCTTGAAATTGCCCGATTCCTCGAAGAAAACGTTCACTCAATACTCTCGTTCTGACTTGCATCTGCCGCAGCGCCTGGCGGTTGAATCCGGCCTGCGCGTCGGCAACGTGTTCGTGGTGGTAGATCCGCCGCGCTCATGCTGGGCGCCGGCGGCATGAATCAATGCATCAACGGGTCAGGCCGCCGCGCGTGGCGCCGGCGGCTCCAGATCCTCTGCGTCGCAAAAGGCCAGCACGTCGTCGACGTACCGCTCGAATTCACTGATCGCGTGGTCGCTGCCTTCGATCAGCGTCGTGCGTGCGCCCGGATAATGGGCGAGCATCTCGCGGTAATCGAGCACTTCGTCGCCGGTCGCAGCAATCAAATAATAGCGTTCGGGCCGCGTGATGGCAGCGACCCCAAGTGCGCGTAGTTCGTCCAGATGGTGCGGCTCGACGACGATGCTGCCGCCGCCGTGCCACAGCGGCTGCTCGCCAAGATACTCGCTGAGATCGCGTTGTGGCACGACCGCCGGGTTTAGCAGGACTGCGGGCCAGCCGTGTTTTTCCGCCAGATGCGTAGCGAAATAGCCGCCCAGCGAACTGCCGATCACGGTCACCGGCGCTGCTGCCTTAGCGGCCAGCGATTCAGCCAGGGCGATGGTCTCGAGCGGCGACACCGGCAGCATCGGGCAGCACCATTCCGCCGAGCGGCCGAGTTCGGCCAGACGCGTAGCCATCACGCGTGCCTTGAACGAATTCGGTGATGAGCGGAAGCCGTGCAGATAAAGGATCACGCCTCGCCCCGCTCGGTTGAATCGGGACGTGCACCCGGCCGTGCCTTAGCCGGCCGCTCAGAGAGCGCATCGAGCAGCTTCTGGTGGACACCACCAAAGCCACCATTACTCATCACCAGCACCTGATCACCGGGCTGCGCGGCCGCCGCTACCGCTTTGACGAGCGCATCGAGGTTGCCGAAGGCCTGCGCCTTGTCGCCGAGCGGCGCCAGCGCCTCGCCGAGATTCCAGCCCAGCGCGTCACGCCCGGTGGGCGCGCCATAACCGAATACCAGATCCGCGTCTACGAGACTCGCGGGCAATTGCGCCTTCATCACACCGAGCTTCATCGTGTTCGAACGCGGTTCCAGCACGGCCAGGATGCGCGTGCGTTCGCGGCCGACGCGTGTCCGCAGACCGGCGACGGTCGTTTCGATGGCGGTGGGATGATGCGCGAAGTCGTCGTAGACCGTCACGCCGTCGACGCTGCCGCGCACTTCCATCCGGCGCTTCACATTGCGAAAACTCGCGAGCGACTGCGTGGCCTGCGCGGGCGGAACGCCCACGCTGCGCGCCGCGGCGATCGCCGCGATCGCGTTCAGGCGGTTATGTTCGCCCTGCACCTGCCAGTCGACCACGCCGACGCGCGCCCCGTTGTGATACACGGCGAAACGCTCGTCGACAGGCACGCCGTCTTCAGCCGGCAGCGCCTCCCAACCGCCCTGCACGCCGAAGCGCTCCACTTCGCTCCAGCAGCCACGCGAGAGCACCCGTTCGAGCGCATCTTCGCGACCGTTCGTGACAATCCTCCCAATGCCCGGCACGGTGCGGACCAGATGGTGGAACTGCGTCTCGATAGCGGCGAGATCGGGGAAAATGTCGGCGTGATCGAACTCGAGGTTGTTCAGAACCGCCGTGCGCGGCCGGTAGTGGACGAACTTCGAGCGCTTGTCGAAGAAGGCCGTGTCGTACTCGTCGGCTTCGATCACGAAGAAGCTCGAATCGGTCAGCCGCGCCGAAATGCCGAAGTTCAGCGGCACCCCGCCGATCAGAAACCCCGGGTTCAAGCCAGCGTCTTCGAGCAGCCAGGTGAGCATCGAACTCGTGGTCGTCTTGCCATGCGTGCCGGCCACTGCCAGCACCCACTTGCCGTTCAGCACGTGCTCGCCGAGCCACTGGGGGCCGGACACATAGGGCAGGCCGCGGTCGAGAATCGCTTCCATCAGCGGATTGCCGCGCGAAACCACGTTGCCGATCACGAACAGATCGGGGTTCAGATCGACCTGCTCCGCGCCATAACCCTCTATAAGACGAATCCCCTGGGCCTCGAGCTGCGTGCTCATGGGCGGGTAGACACCGGCGTCGCAGCCGGTCACCGTATGCCCGGCGCCGCGCGCGAGTACCGCGAGACCGCCCATGAACGTGCCGCAGATGCCGAGGATGTGGATGTGCATAAGCCTGTCGTGCCGCGCGGGCGTATTTGCGTGGGAGGAGATGCGCAGGAAGGGCCGAAAAGGTCCGTCTGCAAAGGACGCTATTGTAACCGACGCCCTTCGAATGCCCTACGCAGCGCGGACGCGCCCAGCCGGTCTGGCCCACCGGGCGGACTGCACGCCGGCCCAGCGCGGAAAGGCCGCCCTTCATTCTCTAGTATGATTGTGAGATGGCTCGCAAATCACATTTCGATCCGCTGCGGGTACGCGAGGAAATCGCCATCGCCGCTGCGCGGATGATCGCCGAGGATGGTCTGGACTACTCGACGGCCAAGCGCAAAGCTGCGCGGCAAGTCGTCGGGGAGACACGTGTTGCTGGTGAATGGCTGCCAGATAATGACCAGATCGAGGAAGAAATCCGCGAGTACCAGTCGCTTTTTCAAGGCGACAGCCAGCCGATGGTGCTACGCCGCCTGCGCGGCGTAGCACTCGACTGGATGCAGCGGCTCGCTCCCTTCAACCCCTATCTGACGGGCGCCGTGCTCAACGGCACCGCAGGCGAGCATTCGGATGTCTATCTGCAAGCGTTCTGCGACAACCCGAAAGACGTCGCGATCTATTTCCTCAACGCCAACGTGCAATACGACGTCTCCGAGACGCGTCATTTCGCGGGCCGCGGGTACGTCGAAACGCTGAGTTTCCTGTGGCGCCCAGACCGGGCAGCGTCTGGCGACGGGCCGGTCGGCATCCACGTCGCGCTATACGGCACCGACGACCTGCGCGGCGCGGTCCGTGCCGATTCGCGCGGCCGCCACGCCCGGGCGAGCGCGCAGACCGTACAGGCGTTGCTCGACGAAGGCGGCATCACCTCCCCCAACAATTGATCGAACACTCATGAAGACCAAACTGATTGTGGCAAGTGCTTTCGTAGCGTTAATCGCAGCGGGTACAGGCGTATTCGCGGGCCACAGCCTGCTGAACGCAGGCGGAGTGGACGTCGCAGAGGCGGCGCAGCCAGCGTCGCAAAGCGCCGTCGCCCAGTTGTGGGCAGCCCCCGTCACCAATGCCGATGGCAAACCGCAATCGCTCAGCCTGCTCAAGGGACACCCGGTGGTGATCAACTTCTGGGCTTCGTGGTGCGGGCCGTGCGTGGAAGAGATGCCGTCGCTTGCCCAGTTGCATCGCGAATACGCGAAGAAAGGCATCGAGTTCGTCGGACTTGGCGTCGATTCGGACAAAAACGTGAAGGCCTTCCTGCAAAAGGTGCCGGTGGACTACCCGGTCTACGTGATCGGTTTTGGCGGTGCGGACCTCGCCCGGGCCTTCGGCAATAATGCGGGTGGCTTGCCGTTCACGGTCGTGATCGACGCCAAAGGCAACGTTCGCTCGACAAAATTAGGGCAAATCCAGCCGAACGAGCTAAAACACACGCTCGACGCGCTCTGAATTTGACATTCGCCTAACGGTTAATTGCCGCCCGAACCCGTCGGATTGGGCGTAAATTGCATAAAATTGCGGGAAGATGCGCGTACGGACGGTCCGTCGAAGGCCGTCCAGATCAAGCCACGTGCGCGTGAAACTAGACAAGTTTCTCTAATCAGCGCTAAAGTGCGCCCAACTCCACGGAAATAGAAGCGACCATGACGCGACTGCTGGTACTGCACGGACCCAACCTCAACCTTCTCGGTACCCGGGAACCGGAGGTCTATGGTCACGTGACACTGCCGCAGATCGATCAGGCGCTGGCCGACCGTGCAACGGACGCCGGTGTCGAGCTCGCGTCGTTCCAGAGCAATCATGAAGGTGCCCTGGTCGATCGCATCCAGTCCGCACGGATCGAAAAAACCGATTTCATTCTGATCAATCCCGCCGCGTACACGCACACCAGCGTGGCGGTTCGGGACGCACTGGCGGGGGTCGGCATCCCGTTCGTCGAGATTCATCTGTCGAACGTGCATCGTCGCGAACCGTTCCGGCATCACTCGTATTTCTCCGACCAGGCCGAGGGCGTCATTTGCGGCCTCGGCTGGAAGGGATATCTGTACGCGCTCGAATTTGCGCTGGACCGGCTCGCCGCCGGCTCGTCGCGCGGCTGATTCCAACAAACTACTTTTAGCCGGCAGGCAACGCCGCCGGCACTTCATGTATTGAAAGGGGATGTGCCCAATGGATCTACGTAAACTGAAGACTCTGATCGACCTCGTCTCCGAGTCCGGCATTTCGGAACTGGAAGTGACAGAAGGTGAAGGCAAGGTTCGCATTGTCAAGAATGCGCCGCCGGTTTACGTCCAGCCGTCCGCGTCCTACGCACCGCAGTACGCCGCTCCGGCGCCAGTCGCGGGCCCTGCAGCCGAAGCACCGGCTGCTCCGGCCACGCCGGCCCCGGTTGCACAGCAAGGCCATGTAGTGACCTCGCCGATGGTCGGCACGTTCTATCGTGCGCCGTCGCCAGGTGCCGAGGCGTTCGTCCAGGTGGGCGATACGGTCAAGGAAGGCCAGACGATCTGCATCATCGAAGCGATGAAGCTGCTCAATGAAATCGAGTCGGACAAGTCCGGCGTGGTCAAGGAAATCCTCGTCGACAACGGCCAAGCCGTCGAATACGGCCAGCCGCTGTTCGTGGTCGGCTAACGCGGCACGCTTTGCGTTTGCCGTCCGCGCGCCTGCTGGAACGGGGTGCGCGACCGATCCTCTGAGGCAGCCGAGTTGCCCTCAACCGGCGCCCATTGATGAGTCGAAAATCCGCTATGTTTGAAAAAATTCTCATTGCCAATCGCGGCGAAATCGCGCTTCGTATCCAGCGCGCCTGCCGTGAGCTCGGTGTCAAGACGGTCGTCGTCTATTCCGAAGCCGATAAAGAAGCCAAGTACGTGAAGCTCGCCGACGAGGCCGTCTGCATCGGCCCGGCGCCTTCGAACCTGAGCTATCTGAACATGCCGGCGCTGATCAGCGCGGCCGAAGTCACTGACGCCGAAGCGATCCACCCCGGCTACGGCTTCCTCTCCGAGAACGCCGACTTCGCCGAGCGCGTCGAACAGTCCGGCTTCACCTTTATCGGCCCGCGCCCGGAAACGATCCGGATGATGGGCGACAAGGTGAGCGCGAAGCAGACCATGATCAAAACCGGCGTGCCCTGCGTGCCGGGTTCTGAAGGCGCGTTGCCCGACGATCCGAAAGAGATCGTGAAAATTGCCCGCCAGGTGGGCTATCCGGTGATCATCAAGGCCGCCGGCGGCGGCGGTGGCCGCGGCATGCGCGTGGTCCACACGGAAGCGGCGCTCGTCAACGCGGTCAACATGACGCGTGAAGAAGCCGGCCGCGCCTTCGGCAACTCGCAGGTCTACATGGAGAAATTCCTGGAGAACCCGCGGCACATCGAAATCCAGATCCTTGCCGATTCGTTCAAGAACGCCATCTGGCTCGGTGAGCGCGATTGCTCGATGCAACGCCGTCACCAGAAGGTGATCGAAGAAGCGCCGGCACCCGGTATTGCGCGCCGCCTGATCGACCGGATCGGCGACCGTTGCGCGGATGCCTGCAAGAAGATGGGCTATCTCGGCGCGGGCACGTTCGAGTTCCTGTACGAAAACGGCGAGTTCTACTTCATCGAAATGAACACGCGCGTGCAGGTCGAACATCCGGTGACCGAACTGATTACCGGTGTCGACATCGTCCAGGAACAGATCCGCATCGCGGCCGGCGAAAAGCTCGCCTTCCGCCAGCGCGACATCGTGTTCAAGGGCCATGCAATCGAATGCCGGATCAACGCCGAAGATCCGTTCAAGTTCACCCCGTCGCCGGGACGCCTGACGTCGTGGCATATGCCGGGCGGCCCTGGCATCCGTGTCGATTCGCACGCGTACAACGGCTACTTCGTACCGCCGAACTACGATTCCATGATCGGCAAGCTGATCGCCTACGGCGCGACCCGTGAGCAGGCCATCAAGCGGATGCGTATCGCGCTATCGGAAATGGTGGTGGAAGGCATTCTGACCAACATCCCGCTGCATCGCGAACTGATGCTCGACGCGAAGTTCGTCGAGGGCGGCACCAGCATTCACTACCTCGAAAACCGTCTGGCCGCAAAGCAGCAGGCCGCGCCGGAAGAGGCGTAAGCCATGAGTTACCGGGAACTGATCGTCGAGCTGGCACGTGAGCACGCGGAGGAACTGTCCGACGCGTTGCTCGAGCTCGGCGCGTTGTCCGTGTCGGTGGAAGATGCGGATGCCGATACGCCCGACGAGCAGCCGCTCTTCGGCGAGCCCGGTCTCACACCTGATCGCACGGCCTGGCAGCGGTCGCGCGTGATCGCGTTGCTGGCGACGGAACACGAGCCGGCGGTTCTGCTGACCGCTGCCGCGAACGAACTGGGTTTGAGTCCCGCGCCCACGTTCAGCGTGCGTGAAGTCGAAGAGCAGGACTGGGTGCGGCTCACGCAGTCGCAGTTCGATCCGATTCCGATCGGCGAGCGCATCTGGGTTGTGCCGTCATGGCACGATGCACCGGACCCCGACGCGCTCGTACTCGAACTCGACCCAGGTCTCGCCTTCGGCACCGGCAGTCATCCGACCACGCGTTTGTGCATGGAATGGCTCGAGCAGTCAGTTAAACCGAACCAGTCGGTGCTCGACTACGGCTGCGGCTCCGGCATTCTCGCGATCCTCGCGAAGAAGTGCGGCGCGAATCCCGTCTACGGTATCGACATCGATCCGCAGGCCGTCGAATCCGCTCGCCACAACAGCGAGCGTAACCGCGCCGAGGTCACCTACGGCTTGCCCGAAGACTGCCCGGCAGGCGAGTTCGATATCGTCGTTGCCAACATCCTGTCCAATCCGCTCAAGCTGATGGCCTCGATGCTGTCGTCGAAGGTGAAGCCGGCCGGCCGCCTTGCGCTGTCCGGGATTCTCGCGCGCCAGGCCGAGGAAGTCGCACGCGTTTATGAGCAGTGGATCGACATAGCTGTATGGCGTGAACACGAAGGTTGGGTATGCCTGACGGGAACGCGTCGGAAAAGCCATTAGAATAAGACGTATTGTCCAACCACCGGCCCTGCGGCCAATCGGCTCAATATGCTCCTGGCGACGCGCTGTCCTTTCTGCGAAACGGTCTTCCGGCTTCAGCCGGCGCAGCTCGCGCTGCGCCGCGGCCTTGTGCGCTGCGGACATTGCCAGGAAGTATTCGACGCATCGAGTGGTCTGTACGAGACCGCCGAGGGCGCCGACTTCGCCACGGCCACGCCGATTTCTCCGGCAGCCGTGACTGCCTTGAACCCGGCTCCGAGTGCGGCCCCCGCGCCGTCCGAGCGTCCGAAAGCACCGAATTTCAGCGCGGAGGCATGGGATCCGTGGGCGCCGCGCGCCGACGCGGTCATTGACCAGAGCCTGCTGCACAATGCAAGCAACCTGCCGCTGGCGCCCGTCTCCGGCAGCCTGGCGGTCACGCCGTGGCACGCCGCAGAGCCGGACGCTGCCGAACATCGGGAACCTGTATTCGCGGCCGAGCCGGAACCAGTCAGCGCGGATCACGATCATTTCGTGTCCCACGTCGCGCCCGAGGTAGAACCGGAACTCGTGCCCGAGGCAACTCCCGAAGTGGCGCCCGAGCCTGCACCGGTATGGCGGCCGCTGGAGCGTCCCGCAGACGACGAACCGGCCTTGCAAGACGCGCAGGCCGCCGCCGAAACGCTACGCACTGCTCCAGACCACGAACCCCATTTCGGCACCGCCGCTGCCGCTGCCAGCGCCACGCCCTTCGCTACCAATCCGCCAGAGGATGAAGCCGATCCGTTCCAGGTAATCCGCGAAACGCGTGCGGCCCCGCCGCGCCGCGTCGGCTGGACGATCTTCGGCGCGCTGGTCGCCTTCATCCTGTTGCTCGGCCTGCTCGCGCAGCTTGCCTGGTGGCAACGCGAACTCATCATGGTGGATTGGCCGGCCTCGCAAGTGCTCTATGCGCAGGCCTGTGCGCCGCTCGGCTGCACCGTCATGCCGCCGCACGATATTGATGGCCTGCAGGTCGAGCCGTCCGATCTCCGTCAGATCGACGGTCCGCACAAGCTTGAACTGAAGATGCCGCTGCGCAACCGCTACAACGTCGCGCTCGCCTACCCGGCCATCGAACTCACGCTGCTCGACGACCAGAACAACGTCGCCGTGCGCCGTGTACTGTGGCCGCAGGACTATGTGAAACCAGGCACGCCGATCGCAGCCGGCCTGCCGCCACGCTCGACGCAAACCATGGTCGTGCATCTGGATACCGGCAACGCGGTCGCATCGAATTTCCGCGTACAGATTTTCTACCCCTGAACACTCGCTGCAGTTTTCTTGCGCGCCCGGAACACCACGGGCGCGTTCACCGTCAATCCCTGATGAATCTTCGGAGCACAACATGAGTCAAGTCACGCTGGGTGGCAACCCGATCGAAGTCGCCGGCACGTTTCCGGCCGTGGGCCAGAAAGCGCCCGCCTTCTCGCTGGTCGGCAAGGATCTGAAGCCGGTCACGCTCGCCGATTTCGCCGGCAAGCGCAAAGTGCTGAACATCGTGCCGAGTCTCGACACGCCGACCTGCGCCACCTCCACCCGCAAGTTCAACGAAGCCGCCGGCAAGCTGTCGAACACGGCCGTGATCGTGGTGTCGGGCGACCTGCCGTTCGCGGCCACGCGCTTCTGCACGACCGAAGGCATCGAAAACGTCTCGACCGCCTCGACCTTCCGCGGTCATGAGTTCGCGCAAGCCTATGGCGTCGACGTGACGAGCGGCCCACTGACCGGCCTGACGGCGCGCGCCGTGGTCGTCATCGACGAAAACGACAATGTGGTTCACGCTGAGCTCGTCGGCGAGATCAAGAACGAGCCGAACTACGACGCGGCACTCGACGCACTGAAGTAAGCGTCCAGCACCCGGACCCGCGCCGCGCCTTTTTGCGCGGCGCTTTCGCATCCGTCGCACGGTTTGTGCGGTGCGCGAAGCGGCGCGTCCGGAGCGCCCCTCCCGTGTTTCATCTTTGCAGATTTCTACAGGACTACTCGCCTTGGCTACGCTGATTTGCGGTTCGCTCGCTTACGACAACATCATGACCTTTGAGGGCCGCTTTCGGGAGCACATCCTGCCCGAGCAGGTCCATATCCTCAACGTGAGCTTCCTGGTGCCGACGATGCGCCGCGAGTTCGGCGGTTGCGCCGGCAACATGGCCTACTCGCTGCATCTGCTGGGCGGCGACGCGCGCATCATGGGCGCGCTCGGCGCCGTCGACGCACAGCTCTATCTGGATCGCTTCGACCAGTTGGGCCTCTCGCGCGAACACGTGCTCGTGCTGGACGATACCTATTCCGCGCAGGCGATGATCACCACCGATCTGGAAAACAATCAGATCACCGCCTTCCACCCCGGCGCGATGATGCAGGCGCATCTGAATCACGCCGACGAAGCGAAGGACATCACGCTCGCGATCGTCGGACCGGACGGCTACGACGCGATGACCCAGCACTCCGAACGACTGGCCGCCGCCGGCGTGCCGTTCATCTTCGATCCGGGCCAGGGGCTGCCGCTGTTCGACGGCGCAACGCTGCGCCGCATGATCGAACTGGCCACTTACGTGGCGGTCAACGACTACGAAGCAAAGCTGGTGAGCGACAAGACCGGCTGGTCGATCGAAGAGATCGCCGGCAAGGTTGAAGCGCTGATCGTGACGCGCGGCGAACATGGCTCGCAAGTCCATCACGCTGGCGGTATCGAAGAGATCCCCGCCGTCACCGCAAAGCAGGTGCTCGACCCAACCGGCTGCGGTGACGCCTTCCGCGGCGGTCTGCTGTACGGTATCGAGAAGCAGCTTGGCTGGGCCACCACGGGCCGCCTGGCGAGCCTGATGGGCGCGCTCAAGATCGAACACCAGGGACCGCAAAACTATGCGCCCACCCGGGCCGAGATCAACGAACGGTTCAAGCAGGCATTTGGCTACGATCTGACGTAACGCCGAAGCGCCCGTGTAAACGAAACGCAGCGGGCAAAAAAAATCCCGCCGCCGGAAACCCGGCGACGGGACGGTGATTGAGCAGCGAGACTGAAGGGCTACTCAATCATCGGACACATCGAAATGTGCCTAACGACTAGTCAGCCTGTTACGGACGGCTGCCGGTCGGGAACGGCCATGCTGCAGCCGGATTCAACGCGGTCTTCACCGTAGCTGCCGGTGCTGCGCTCGTTGCAGTGGTAGCAGCAGGTGCCGGTGCAGCCTTCTTCGCAACAGCCTTCTTCGGAGCAGCAGCCTTCTTGGCAGGCGCAGCGGGGGCTTTCGCAGCCTTCTTCGCAGGGGCCTTGGCGGCCTTCTTCGCGGGGGCCTTGGCAGCCTTCTTGGCAGGCGCCTTCTTGGCAGCGGCCTTCTTAGCCGGTGCTGCCTTCTTGGCGACCTTCTTCGCTGCAACCTTCTTTACTGCTGCCTTCTTTGCCGGTGCTGCCTTCTTCGCTGCAACCTTCTTCACTGCAACTTTCTTGGCTGCAACCTTCTTCACAGCGGCCTTCTTAGCCGGCGCCTTCTTTGCTGCAACCTTCTTCGCTGCAACCTTCTTCACAGCGACTTTCTTGGCTGCGACCTTCTTCACTGCGACTTTCTTCGCAGCGACTTTCTTTGCCGGTGCTGCCTTCTTCGCTGCAACCTTCTTCACAGCGACTTTCTTAGCGGCGGCTTTCTTTGCAGTTGCCATCATTTTCTCCTTCAGGTTTTCAGATGAGAGTCAGTTCAAACTACACCCTTCGTCAAAACCCGCTTCTCGCGGACGCTTCTCAGGGCGTGCACTACGAAGCGGGCTATTCATCGGCGTACGCAGGTGCTGCGCGCTTACGCTAATGAATACGGTAAGGCGCGCCGTGCCATCGGGCACCGCGCGCCAAGTCCAGTCAGCGTCGGATTTCGACGCCGGCAATCGTTTGATCGAGCCGCCGGCCATCAGGCCAGCGGCTTTTTCCGGGGGGAAGTTTGCCCATCCCACTGAAGGGTTCGCAAAGTGCCTATCATGTTTGTGGGCCGCTAAGGCACCGGGCACGCTTTGCATCAGGCGGTTCTGCTCCTAACCATAACTGCCGCGGGCTCGGCCGGCGGCATCCCCATCAAAGAGTTCGCATTCCAACTGCGTTCGACCGCAGCGCACCCGGGATTACTCCCAGCTCAGCGCACCGCCGGTCTGATATTCAATGACTCGCGTCTCGAAGAAGTTACGTTCCTTCTTCAGGTCGATCATCTCGCTCATCCACGGGAACGGGTTTTCCTCGTTCGGGTACAGCGGATCGAGACCGATCTGCTGGCAACGGCGGTTGCAGATGAAGCGCAGATAGCTCTTGAACATCGACGCATTGAGGCCGAGCACTCCGCGCGGCATCGTGTCTTCTGCGTAACGATATTCAAGGTCGACCGCTTGCTTGAAGATTTCGCGGATTTCCGCGCGGAACTCAGCCGTCCACAAGTGCGGGTTTTCGAGTTTGATCTGGTTGATCAGGTCGATGCCGAAATTGCAGTGCATCGACTCGTCGCGCAGGATGTATTGGTACTGTTCCGCCGCACCGGTCATCTTGTTCTGACGGCCAAGCGCCAGAATCTGGGTGAAGCCGACGTAAAAGAACAGCCCTTCCATCACACAGGCGAACACGATCAGCGAGCGCAGCAGCGTCTGGTCGGCTTCAACCGTGCCGGTCTTGAAGGCCGGGTCGGTCAGCGGATGGATGAACGGAATGAGGAATTCGTCTTTCGCGCGGATCGAGGAAACCTCGTGGTACGCGTTGAAGATCTCGCCCTCATCAAGTCCGAGGGACTCGACGATGTACTGGTAGGCGTGCGTGTGGATCGCCTCTTCGAACGCCTGGCGCAGCAGATACTGGCGGCATTCGGGCGCCGTGATGTGGCGATAGGTGCCCAACACGATGTTATTGGCGGCGAGGGAGTCAGCCGTGACGAAGAAGCCGAGGTTGCGCTTGACGATGCGGCGCTCGTCTTCGGTCAACCCGTTCGGATCTTTCCACAGGGCGATGTCGCGGGACATGTTGACTTCCTGCGGCATCCAGTGGTTCGCGCAACCGGACAGATACTTCTCCCACGCCCACTTGTACTTGAACGGCACCAGCTGATTGACGTCGGTCTGGCCGTTGATGATGCGCTTGTCGGCGACATTCACGCGCGCTTCGGAGACCGCGGCCGGAGCGGCGGCGATTCCTTGAGCAGCAGATTGGGCAGCGGCACGGGCGGCGACAGGAGCGACAGCGATGTCGTTCGCGAAGATTTCCTGGGCCGAGGGAGCTTGATGAGGGGCACGCGTTCCGACTTGCGTACCGACAGCCGATCCCGAGGCGTTGCGCAACTCATTCAGTTGCGTAGCGCTCGAGGGAGTTACGGCAGTGATCTCGTCATCCCAGTTGAGCATAAATGTCACCATCAATTTAGAACGGTTTGTACCATCTTTTCACGAGCGATAAAAGAGTTCGCTGATGAAAAATCCTGTTTTCGATTCGCGTTGCGACCTTCATACAACACTTTGGTCAACAGACTGTCTCTGATACCTCATGTGAGGTGACCCAAACATGTGTTGTCGAAGTGCTTCGCTCTCTCGAGAGAACATCGAATCGAAGTGATCTCGATGCTCTGAAAACTGTGTTGTGTTGCCTGGCTTTTGCACGTCGCCTTGGCTGTTGCTAGTTCGTCAGCACGAGCAAGGCAAAGTTCAATGAGTCGTGAGAGCTGGCGAGCGCGTGTTGCTCGTATGTTGCGCGCTTCTTCGTGTCGAGCGCCTGGGCTGCCTGGTGTTGCCTGGTCGTGCGTGCAGCTGTTCGTTACTGCTTGTTGCTGTTTCCTGATGATCGCAAGACAAGTGCCCGGTCGAAATCTGGTCGACGCCTGGTGAAAACCAGACGTCGACCCTGCACGATTACTGGCAAGCCTCGCACTCGTCGAAGCCAGGATCGCCCGGA
>NZ_JAMFSB010000114.1 GCF_026225065.1 Paraburkholderia sp.
GCTCATCACCGCTAGCCGGGCCGCCATCGTCATCGCCTCTTCCTGATCGTGAGTGACCATGATGCAGGTGACGCCGACCTTGTCGAGGATGTTGACCAGCTCGATCTGGGTGCGCTGGCGAATCTGTTTGTCGAGTGCGGACATCGGCTCGTCGAGCAGCAACAGCTTGGGCCGCTTGACCAGGCTACGCGCGAGCGCCACCCGCTGCTGCTGGCCGCCTGAAAGCTGATGGGGCTTGCGCTTGGTAAAACGCCCCATCTGCACGAGATCAAGCACCGTCTGCACGCGCTCCTGCAGTTCGGCCTTCGGCACGCCCTCCTGCTTCAGGCCAAAGGCCACGTTCGCCTCGACCGTCATGTGCGGAAACAGCGCATACGACTGGAACATCATGTTGATCGGCCGACGATACGGCGGCATCTGCGCGAGGTCCTCGCCGTCGATCAGAATCTTGCCCGACGTCACGGTCTCGAGCCCCGCCAGCATGCGCAACAGCGTGGACTTGCCGCAACCGGAACTGCCCAATAAAGCGAACAGCTCGCCCTTCTTCACCGACAGGCTGACCTGCTTGACCGCAACCGTCTCGCCAAACTTCTTGACGACATCGACGATCTGCACGAAGTTTTCCGCTGCATCGCCCGCAGCGGCATAGCTGCCCGGAGGCGGCATGCCGGCCGCCGCCAGCACACCCGACTGGTCACTGCTCATAATGTGGTACTTCGCTCCTGCATTTGACGAACAAAGCCCCCGGTGAACGCCGGGGGCTTGGTGAACATGCCTTGCTATCGACCATTCAATCCGCAGACTTTAACGGCCGGACTTGAATTCAGTCCAGAGCCGGGTCTGCAGTCGCTGGATCTCCGGCGGCAGCGGCTTGAGCAGGAACAGCGTCTTGATGACTTCAGGCGGCGGATAGACAGCCGGGTCGTTCGCTACGTCCTTGTCGACATACTTGCGCGCTTCGAGGTTCGCGCTCGGGTAGTAGACCTCGTTGGTGATCGCGGCGTGGACCTGTGGCGTCTCAATGTAGTTGATCCACTCGAGCGCGGCTTCCTTGTTCTTCGCGTCCTTCGGAATCGCCATTACGTCGAACCAGACCGGCGCGCCACCCTTCGGAATGTAATACTCGATCTTGTACGGCTTCTTCGCCTCGACCGCGCGGTGCTTCGCGATCACCACGTCGCCCGACCAGCCATAGGCAAAGCAGACGTCGCCGCCGACGAGGTCGTTGATGTAGCCCGACGAGTTGAACTGCGTGATGTACGGGCGGATCTTCTTCAGCATGTCGAGCGCAGCGTGATAGTCAGCCGGGTTCGTGCTCATCGGATCCTTGCCGATGTAATGCAGCGCCGCCGCGAACATCTGGTCAGGAGCGTCGAGCACCGAGACGCCACACGCCTTCAGTTTCGAGATGTTTTCGGGTTTGAACAGAATGTCCCAGTTGTCGAGCGGGACGTTCTTGCCGAGGATCTGCTGGACTTTGGTGACGTTGTAACCGAGACCCGTCGTGCCGTAGGCCCACGGATCGGCGTATTTGTTGCCCGGATCGGCGCCGGCGACGAGCGCCATCAGCGAGGGATCGAGGTATTTCTGGTTAGGCAGCTTCGATTTGTCCAACGGAGCGAAAATGCCCGCGGCAATCTGTTTGCCGGCGTAGTTGCTGGTCGGCACCACGATGTCATAGCCGGAATTGCCGGTCAGCAATTTGGCCTGCAGCGTGTCGTCGCTGTCGTAGTTGTCGTATTTGACCTGAACACCGGTCTGCTTGGTGAAGTTCGGGATCGTGTCCTTGGCGATGTAGTCAGACCAGTTATACACGTTCAATTGCGTATCTTTTGCGCCAGCCGTGAGCCACGGCGTAGCACACAGCATCAGCGCTGCGAGTTGACGCACTACCAGTTTTTTCATCCCGTTCTCCGATCCGTCGGCCTCGGCCGACCGTCTACTCCACGTGCCGCGGCGCACCGCCCGCGGCTCCCCTGAAAAACCCGAAAACTACCACTAATTATTGCCCGCTTCAAAAAAACCGCGAAGCTGTCGCGCAAAGGGTACAGCGCAGACGGTTCGCGCGAGCGCGCCAGCTTGTTCGTTCGATACAAAATTGCGCGCAATTTTAGCGGGTTATGGCCGCCTGTCCACCGGGAAAAAAAGACCGCCCGCGAGTCGTTTCCCGTGCACGGGTTTTGACAGCAAATGAAGTCTATTTGTAAGGAAGTGTGGCGCGAGGAAGCGGCGATGTCACGGGCGGCGGTACGATGGTCCGCTCAGAGGGAATCCGCCGCATCGGTTAACATAGCAGGACCTTCCTGCTTCCCGTCCCAAGGTTTTGAATGGCCTCGAATCTCCACGCTCTTCCAGACAGCCCGTGCATCGGCGTCTGCTCTACGCTCTTCGACGAAGTCTGCAAGGGCTGCGGGCGCACGGCCATCGAGGTTTCGAACTGGGTTTTCCTGAGCGATGAGGAAAAACGCGCGGTGTGGGTGCGCATCGAACAGGAAGGCACCGCTATGCGTTTCAAATACGACAAGCTGTGACAGCGAGACTGCCCGGCTCGTGACGGTTCTGGAAGAACCGGGCGCGGCATGAAAAAACGCCGGGAAATCCCGGCGGCGTCATCAGAAGCGCATCCCGACACCGAGTCCCACCACGACTGGATCGATGTCCAGCCTGCCCAGCGATGCCCCGCCGAGCGACGCGTCGGTTCTCATCCAGATTTTCTTGATGTCCGCATTGACGAACAGGGACTTCGTGATCTGCACGTCGACGCCCGCTTGCACGGCCGGCCCGAAGCTGTGGTTGGTGATCGAAATCGGCTGACCATTCAGGTTCAGCCCGTTGTTGTAGAAATACGTGTAGTTCACGCCTGCGCCCAGGTACGGCCGGATGCGCCCCTGGTGGTTGAAGTGATATTGCAGCAGCAGGGTGGGCGGCAGCACGTTCACGCCGCCCAGATTGCCGAGGCTCGATGTCACCTGGTGACGCGATGTCCCCAGAATCAGTTCGACACCCAGATAGTCGCGGATCATATAGGTCAGATCCAGTTCCGGCACGATCGCATTGTTGACGTTCACGTTCAGCGCCGACAAGGTGTTGTTCGCGGACACGTTCGGAATGATGCTTATGGCCCGCAAACGCACGAGCACGTCGCCCGCATGGATGCCGTTCATCGCGTCGTCGCCCTCCGCGCGGGCCTGAGACGCTGCGAGCCCCATGCCCAGCACGCACGGCGCGATGACCGCGGCTTTGATTCGATTTCTGATGCTGTACTTCATGCTGTTCCCCGTTTGGTTGATCGTTGCGGGGATTGTCGAAGCTTGGCGCCCGCGCCGTGTTGACAGGCGTCAACTGAGCGAATACGTCCATCGTCCTGCGACAGCCGGTCGCGCCGAACCGGTCAACAGCAACTCGATCAGGTCGCGAACGCTGCGAATGGCCGTGCCAAACGGCAACGCCTCGCGGCCGCGGAAGAACAGTCCATTGGCCACATCGCCACGCAGCGCCGCGGCGAGTCGCGTGTCGATACAGAAGTGCCCGAACTTTTCGATGCCATCACGCAGACCGCACACGCTCAGGCATTCGAGCGCCGTGGGACAGGCGCTCCTGAGCGTGCCGATCTTGTCGCGAATGCGGGTTTCGTTGCGCAGATAACGCATCAGCCAGGGCGTTTTCACGGCGCGCGCCGGCAGCCCCGTGACGCTGACGAATTCGACGATATCCTCAGGCGCCGCCTCGGCCAGCACACGCTTGAAGTTGGGGTGCGCGTCGCCCTCTTCCGTGACAGCGAACGGCGTACCAAGCTGCACACCGTTCGCGCCCGCCGTCAGCCAGGTCCGCACGGCCTCATGGCTATTGATGCCGCCCGCGACGATCAGCGGCACATCCTGCCGGCTCAAGCCAAGCGACGCAAACACCGTCTCCAGTTCCTCGAACACCCTCGCGAAGTCGAAGCGCCCGTCCCGCATGTCCGCCAGGTTCGTTACGCCAAGATGGCCACCGGCGTGCGCCGGATGCTCGATCACGATCGCGTCGGGCAAGCGCCCCTTCTTCATCCACTTCTTGAGCACGAGCGCAATGCCGCGGGCGTCGGACAGAATCGGGATCAAGGCGATATCGTGGTCTCGCGTCATATCGGACAAGTCGAGCGGCAGACCGGCACCCATCACGATCGCATCCGCGCCGCTTTCGCAGGCGACCCGCACATAGTCCGCTTGGGCATTGACCGCCTTCATCACGTTGACGGCAATCATGCCCCGCCCTTCGCTCAAGGCGCGGGCTGCGTGGATCTCGCGCGCCAGCGCCGTGAGATTGGCAGCCTCGAGCGTCGCACGGTTGGGGTTGGCGCGGCACACCTCCACCAGATCGGCGTGATGGTGACGCAGATCGATGCTGGCGATCGTGCCAAGCGCGCCCTCGCGGGCTACGCTGCCGGCGAGCCGGTGGGCGGAAATGCCGACGCCCATGCCGCCCTGGACGATTGGCAACAGCGTGCGGCCGCGGATCACCAGCGGGGCAAAGGAATGAGATGAGTGCATGAGGTCTGTCATGAAAGGCTCGCGCCAACTACCGCGACATCATGTTCATGCTGACGTTATGCATCACCCACATCGTGCCGCCGATCAGAATGATCGCAGCGACCGCGGTGTAGCAAAACGCCATCACATTCCATCGTTGCCCGGACGACGTATTCAGGTGCAGAAAAAACACCAGATGAACCACGATCTGCACCAACGCCAATACGGCTAGCGCGACCATTGCTGTCTGCGGCGGGAGAACACCGCGCACGACCAGACCGAACGACGCAGCCGTCAGCAGCACCGCCAGCACAAACCCGGCGACGTAGCCGGATACGCTGCCGTGCGATTCTTCTTCATGAAGCGATTGCGTATGAGCCATTTAGAGCACGCTCCCAAGGTAGACAAACGAAAATACGCAGATCCACACGATGTCGAGAAAGTGCCAGAAGAGACTCAGGCACGCGAGGCGCGTGATCTCGCGCTCGGACATTTCAGGCTTGAGGACAATTTGCACGGCGAGCACCACCATCCAGATGAGGCCCACCGTGACGTGCAAGCCGTGCGTGCCGACCAGTGTGAAGAACGAGGAAAGGAACGCGCTGCGGCTCGGCCCGGCGCCTTCGGCGATCAGGTGCGAGAATTCCTGCACTTCGAACCAGAGAAACGCCAGACCGAGCACAAAGGTAATCGCCAGCCACCCGAGCACGACGCCCGACTTGCGCTTGTGCGCACCGAGCATGGCGAAGCCGTAGGTGATACTGCTCAACAGCAGCACGGCCGTCTCCAGCGCGACGCCCGGGATATCGAACAGATCCTTTCCGGTGGGGCCGCCTGCGAACTGGTGCGCCATCATGGCAAACACCGCGAATAGCGAGGCGAACAGCACGCAGTCGGTCATCAGGTAAAGCCAGAACCCGAACACTGAATGAGAGGGCGCGTGCTCGCTTTCCAGCTCGCCGGCCGCGGCAAGATGAGTTGTCTGTGACATCAGTTGACCTCCACAGCGGCAAGCCGCTCTTCATGCTTCGTTTCGCTTGCCCTACCGCCCCGCTCTTCAATCTTCCGGACCGTCTCGGCCGGGATGATGTAGCCGTCGTTGTCGCCGAAGCTGCGCCCGATCACGGTCGCCATGATGGCGACCAACGCTGCCACGGCGAGCCACGTGATGTGCCAGACTCCCGCGAAGCCCAACAACAGGCTGAAGATGCCGATCAAGAGACCCGCACTCGTATTCGACGGCATATGAATGTCGCGGTACGCCGCTTCCTTGCCGAGACCGTGTCCGGTTTCCTTCATATGCGTGAACGCGTCGAGCTCATGCACCACAGGGATCGTGGCAAAGTTGTAGACCGGCGGCGGCGACGCCGTGGCCCATTCGAGCGTCCGGCCGTCCCACGGATCGCCCGTCACGTCGCGGTATTCGGGCAGCTTGCGATTGCGCACGCTGACGATCACCTGCAGAACCTGGCAAACCACACCCAGCGCAATAAACACCACACCGCAAGCGGCGGCGATCAGCCACGGATGCCATGCCGGGTTGTCATAGTGGTTCAGGCGCCGCGTCATGCCCATGAAGCCGAGCACATAGAGCGGCATGAACGACACATAGAAGCCGACGAACCAGAGCCAGAAAGCGGCCTTGCCGAGCCTCTCGTTCAGCTTGATGCCGAACACTTTCGGGAACCAGTAGTGAACCCCGGCCAGATAACCGAACACCACGCCGCCGATGATGGCGTTATGGAAGTGGGCGATCAGAAACAGGCTGTTGTGCAGGACGAAGTCCGCACCGGGGATAGCCATCATCACGCCGGTCATGCCACCAATCGTGAAGGTGATCATGAAGCCGATTGTCCATAGCACCGGGGTGGTGAATTCGAGGCGGCCACGATAGATCGTGAACAGCCAGTTGAATATCTTCACGCCAGTCGGAATGGCAATGACCATGGTCATAATGCCGAAGAAGGCATTGACGTCCGCGCCGGAGCCCATCGTGAAGAAGTGATGCAGCCAGACGAGGAACGCCAGCACCGTGATCACGCACGTGGCATAGACCATCGTCCGGTAGCCGAACAGCGGTTTCTTCGCGAAGGTCGCGATTACTTCCGAATAGATGCCGAAGGCAGGCAGAACCAGAATGTAGACCTCGGGGTGACCCCAGGCCCAGATCAGGTTCAGATACATCATCGCGTTGCCGCCGCCGTCATTCGTGAAGAAGTGCATGCCGAGATAACGGTCCAGACCGAGCAGCGCAAGCGCGATGGTCAGGATCGGGAACGTCGCCATGATCAGCACGTTCGAGCACAGCGCGGTCCACGTGAACACCGGCATCTTCATCAGCGACATGCCGGGCGCGCGCATCCGGATGATGGTAACAAAGAAGTTGATGCCCGTGATCAACGTGCCCACGCCCGACAGTTGCAAACTCCAGATATAGTAATCCACCCCCACACCCGGACTGAGCTGCAATTCGGAGAGCGGCGGATACGCGAGCCAGCCGACCTGCGCAAACTCGCCGATTACTAGCGACAGGTTGATCAGGATCGCGCTGATCGCGGTCATCCAGAAGCTGAGCGAGTTCAGGAACGGGAACGCGACGTCGCGCGCGCCGATCTGCAGCGGCACGATCAGATTGAACAGGCCTACCATCAGCGCCATCGCCATGAAGAAGATCATGATGACGCCATGCGCCGTGAAGATCTGGTCGTAGTGATGCGGTGGCAGATAGCCCGGCGAGTGATAGGCGAGCGCCAGTTGCACGCGCATCATGACCGCGTCGGCAAAGCCGCGCAGCAGCATCAATACGGCCACCACGATATACATGACGCCGATCCGCTTGTGATCGACGCTGGTGAGCCATTCGCTCCACAGCCATTTCCATTTGCCGAACCACGTCAACGCACAGAGCGTGGCAAGGACGAGGACCGCCATCAGGGCGCCCGCGCCCATGATGATGGGCTGATCGAACGGAATCGCCGAAAGTGTCAGTTTTCCGAACATGTGTTACCCCTTCGTACTGCAATTGCTGTTCTGCAGATCGAGAACGTTGCCGTTGTTGTACTTCGCAATGATGTTGTGGAACAGCTTCGGATCGACCGATGAGAAGTAGCGCACGGGCTCCTTCTCGCTGGGCTGCGCCATCGTGTTGTATTCGTTCATGTCGAGCCGGCCGGCCGACGCCTTGATCTTTTCCACCCACGCATTGAATTGCTCGGGGTTGGTGGCAAGCGCCCGGAACTTCATGTCGGAAAAGCCCTTGCCGCTGAAATTGGCTGAGACGCCGGCGTAGTCGCCGGCCTCGTCCGCGACGAGGTGCAACTGCGTCTGCATGCCAGCCATGGCGTAGATCTGGCTGCCCAGGCGCGGAATGAAGAACGAGTTCATGACCGAGTCCGACGTGATCAGGAAATTAACGGGCGTACCCACTGGGAAAGCCAGTTGATTGACCGACGCAATGCCGAGATCCGGATAGATGAAAAGCCACTTCCAGTCGAGCGCCACGACTTCGACGTTGATCGGTTTCACCGCCGATTCGATGGGCTTGTAGGGGTCGAGTTCGTGCGTGGTCTTCCACGTCAGCACCCCGAGGCACAGGATGATGATGGACGGCACGGTCCAGATCACGACTTCGATCGCCGTGGAATGCGCCCATTTCGGTGCGTAGGTCGCGCGGCGGTTGCTGGCTCGGTAGCGCCAGGCGAACCAGAGGGTCATCAGGATGACCGGCACCACGACAATCAGCATCGTGTAGGTCGCTGTGCCGATCAGCGATTTCTCCGCTACGCCAATGCTGCCTTTTGGATCGAGCACATCGAGCGTGCTGCAGCCGGAAAGGCTTGCTGCCAGCGCGCCCCCCAAGGGTATCCATACCCTGTTGTTAAGGACTCCCTTGTTCATCATATTTTCCTGCTTTTCATTGAGCCACCCCTGAAATCCGCTGCACCTTCGCAACACGCAACCCACGCAGTTAAATGCGTACGCCGCCGGATTCTACGAGTGAAAGCTCAGGCGAAATTTGATCTTCGCCAAGGAAAGTGCAGAGCGGATGTCAATTTTTGTGGAGGCGGGAACGGCACGCCCGAACAAGAGGGTAGACAGCGAGCAGCGACCTGATTGCCGGCAAGGTACCGGGCATTCGTGGGAGATAGAAGAAAGGAAAGCTGGGGGAGAGTGAGGCGCGATCGAATCGCGTTACTGCAGGAATCGCGTTGTACCCATCATCGGATCAGGATGGCTACAACGCGAGTTACATCATAAAGCGGCAAGCGCCTCTTACTGCACGCCCTGGCTAGCCAGGAAATCCTCGTAATTCCCACCGAAGTCATACACCGTGCCATCCGTGCGCACTTCGATAATCCGGTTGGCGAGGCCGCTGACAAACTCACGGTCGTGCGATACGAAAATCAGCGTACCTTCGTATTTATCGAGCGCGATCTGCAGCGATTCGATCGACTCCATGTCCATGTGGTTGGTCGGTTCGTCCATCAGCAGCACGTTGTGGCGGCCCAGCATCAGCTTGCCCCAGATCATGCGGCCCTTCTCGCCGCCCGAGAGCACCTTCACAGACTTGCGGATGTCGTCTGCATTGAACAGCAGACGGCCCAGCGTGCCACGCACCATCTGCTCGTCGTCGCCTTCCTGGCGGTACCCGTCGATCCAGTCCATCAGCGTGACATCGTCCGGAAACTCTTCGTACGTGTCCTGCGGCATGTAACCGAGATTTGCGTTTTCGGCCCACTTCACCGTACCGTGCTCAGTCTTGACGCCACCTTGCAGCGAACGCAGCAGCGTGGTCTTGCCAGCGCCGTTCTGCCCGATGATGGCAATGCGCTCGCCCGGCTGCACGCTGATGCTCAAGTTGCTGAAAATCGTACGCTCATACTTCTTGGTGATGGTGTCGGCCACCACGGCGATGTTATGCAGCTTCTTCTCGTATTCGAAGCGGATGAACGGGTTCTGCCGCGACGAGGGCTTGAATTCCTCGATCTTGATCTTGTCGATCATCTTCATACGGCTGGTCGCCTGACGGGCTTTCGACTTGTTCGCCGAGAAGCGGCGCACGAAGTCCTGCAGGTCGGCGACGCGTTCCTTCGCCTTCGCGTTGGCGTTCTGCTGACGCTCGCGGGCCTGCGTGCTGGCCAGCATGTAGTCGTCGTAGTTGCCCGGATAGACCTTCAACGTGCCGTAGTCCATGTCTGCCATGTGGGTGCAGACCTGGTTCAGGAAATGTCGATCGTGCGAGATGATGATCATCGTCGAGTTGTACTGGTTGAGCACGTCTTCCAGCCAACGGATCGAGTTAATGTCCAGGTTGTTGGTCGGCTCGTCCAGCAGCAGCACGTCTGGCTTCGAGAACAGAGCCTGGGCGAGAAGCACGCGCAGCTTCCAGCCCGGCGCCACGTTGCTCATCGGGCCGTTGTGGTCTTCGATCGCAATGCCGATGCCGAGCAACAGTTCGCCCGCGCGCGCTTCGGCCGTGTAACCGTCGTACTCGGCAAACTTCGCTTCGAGTTCGGCGGCGTGCATATAGTCGTCGTCGGTGGCGTCCGGATTCGCGTAGATCGCGTCGCGCTCCGTCATGGCGGCCCACATTTCGGCGTGGCCCATCATCACGACGTCGAGCACGCGTACGTCTTCGTAGGCGAACTGGTCCTGGCGCAGCTTGCCCAGACGCACATTCGGTTCGAGCATCACGTTGCCCGAACTCGGCTCCAGATCGCTGCCCAGAATCTTCATGAAGGTCGATTTGCCGCAGCCGTTCGCACCAATCAGGCCATAGCGGTTCCCTCCCCCGAATTTGACGGAGATGTTCTCGAAGAGGGGCTTTGGCCCGAATTGCATGGTGATATTTGCGGTAGACAGCACGGCGCGTCCTTTGAATAAATTTGCGGCGAACAACCCAACATTTTAGCAGGTTATCAAGATGTTAGCCCGCATCCGGCCGCTTTTACCGCCTGTAAACCCCGCCACGCACCGGGCACGCCGCGTGCGCCATGACTCGGCAATGCGCATGGGGCACGATTGCCTATACTTTTTTCACTAACCTGAAGATGAAGGAGGAGATGATGAAAGACCACGTATACAAGCAGATCGAACTGACCGGATCATCTGAGAAATCAAGCGACGATGCGGTTCGCACCGCCATTGCAAAAGCGTCCAAGACCCTGCGCAATCTACATTGGTTCGAAGTAACCGAAACGCGGGGCCATATCGAAGATGACAAGGTCGTGCACTGGCAGGTGACCATCAAGGTCGGTCTGCGTATCGAATAAGGAAAAAAAGCTGCGCCCGCGAGGACGCAGCCCTTTAAAGCAGCGGCTGCTAAACCACCGCCTGGTCGACTGTTTGCGCTAGCCGGCACGCGGCGGGGGCAATCGCCCGGCCGCGCGACCCGCCAAGGTGCATGGCGATTACTTCGGCAAGTCGCCGTCCACGCCTTCCACATACCAGTTCAGACGCTGCAGTTCCGGATCGCCCAGCGTCTTGCCGGCCGGCACCGTCACGTTGCCCGTCTGATCCTTGATCGGACCGGCGAACACATCCCACTTGCCGCTCGCAATCTGGTCGCGCTTCGCCGCGACATCCTTCAGCGCGTTGGCCGGAATCGCCGATGTGTTCAGATCATCCAGGCTGACGGCCTTCTGCGGAATACCCCACCACACCGGATCGTTCTTCCACTTGCCGTCCAGCACCTGCTGGACCACCGCGGTGTAGTACACGCCCCAGTTGCCGACCACCGAACCCAGGTGCGCGTCAGGACCGAACTTCTTCATGTCCGAATCCCAGCCGAACGCATGCACGTGCTTTTCCGAAGCCGTTGCCAGCGTGGCGCTCGAATCGGTGTTCTGCAGCAGCACGTCGGCGCCTTGCCCGATCAGCGTTTCCGCGGCCTGCTTTTCCTTGCCCGGATCGAACCAGCTATTGATCCAGATGACCTTGGTGTGGACCTTCGGATTCACCGAACGCGCGCCGAGCGTGTATGCGTTGATGTTGCGGATCACTTCGGGAATCGGCACCGAGGCCACAAAGCCGAGCGTATTGGTTTTCGTCACGTAGCCCGCGGCCACGCCGGCGAGGTATGCGCCCTGATACATCCGTACGTCATAGGTGCCGAAGTTCGGCGCCTTCTTGTAGCCGGTGGCGTGCAGGAACACGGTGTCCGGGAAATCCTTCGCAACCTTCAGTTCGAAATCCTGATAGCCGAAGCTCGAACCAATGATGATCTTGTTGCCCTTGTTCGCCAGATCGCGGAACACGCGCTCCGAGTCGGCCGATTCCGGCACGTTCTCCACGCGCGTTACCTTGATCTTGCTGCCGAACTTGGCCTCGACCTCCTTCGAGCCCTGATCGTGCGCATAGGTCCAGCCGGCATCCCCCGGGTTGCCGAGGTAGACGAATGCCACGCCGGGCACGTCGGCCGCCTGCGCCGATTGCGTCAGCGTGACGCCGAGACTGAGCGAAAGCGTACCCAGCGCCGCGGCAGTCAGCAGATTTCTTCTCTTCATGTTTTCTCCTGTCGTGTGATTGATTCGTTCAAGCCGTGAAGCGGGTTTGTGCATGCTACGTATGGAGTGAATCTGAAACCTGATTTGAAACTCGAGCGCATGGCCTACTGGCCCCCCTAGCCCGCCGCGAAGAACGGCTTGCCGAGCGAGGCCGGCGCGTTCAGGCGGATCGTGTTCGGATTGCGCGAGATCAACACCAGCACCACGATCGTGGCGACATACGGCAGCATCGCGAGAAACTGGGTGGGCACAGGCACGCCGATCGCTTGCGCATAGAACTGCAGGCCGGTCACTGCACCGAACAGCAGCGCGCCGATCAGCAGACGCCCCGGGCGCCATGTCGAGAACACCACCAGCGCGAGCGCGATCCAGCCGCGGCCGGAGGTGAGTTGCTCCTGCCACAGATGCAGATTGACGATCGAGTAATAGCCACCGGCCAGACCCGCCATGCCGCCGCCGAATGCAACGGCGCCGTAACGCACGCCGATCACAGGGAAGCCCACCGAATGCGCCACCTGCGGCGACTCGCCCACCGAGCGCAGCACGAGGCCAGCGCGGGTGCGATAGAGAAACCAGCCCACCACACCGAACATGATGAAGGCGAGGTAATCGAGCGGCGTGAGACTAAAGAATGCGGGCCCAAGCACCGGAATCTTCGAGAGCAGCGGAATCGTCCACGTGTCGATCGACGCGCGCACGGCCGCGGACGTATAGGGCTTGCCGACATAAGCCGACAAGCCAATGCCGAAGATCGTCAGCGAAAGACCGGTGGCAACCTGATTGGCCAGCATGGTCAGCGTGAGAAAGCCGAACAACAGTGACATGGCGAGCCCGGCCGCAATCGCCGCGAGCACGCCGAGCCACGGACTACCGGTGACGGCAGTGACCGCGTAACCACTGACGGCGCCCATCAACATCATGCCTTCCACGCCCAGATTGA
>NZ_JAMFSB010000115.1 GCF_026225065.1 Paraburkholderia sp.
ACGTTAGGCACCGCGCGGCCGCGAATGTCGTCGAGCGTGGCGTAGCCTTTTTCGTCCATCCAGTTCGACAGGCCGTCGGCGAGATCGGAAACGATCCGGAAGCCGTAGTGCATCGCCGCCGTGCAAATCTGCACGCTGCCCGCGCCCAGCACGATGAATTCCGCCGCGTCGCGCCAGGTCGAAATGCCGCCGATGCCGGAGATCGGCAGATCCGGTGTTTCAACGTCACGGGCAATTTCGGCCACCATGTTCAGCGCGATCGGTTTGATCGCCGGTCCACAATAGCCGCCGTGCGTGCCCTTGCCGTCGACAATCGGCAACGGCGCCATCACGTCGAGGTCCACGCCCACGATCGAGTTGATCGTATTGATCAGCGACACGCCATCCGCGCCGCCCTTGTAGGCCGCGCGCGAACCCATGCGGATATCGCTGATGTTCGGTGTCAGCTTGACGAGGCACGGCAGCTTCGTGCCCTCCTTGACCCAGCGAGTGACCATCTCGATGTATTCGGGCACCTGCCCCACCGCCGAGCCCATGCCACGCTCGCTCATGCCGTGCGGGCAGCCGAAGTTCAGCTCGACCGCGTCGGCGCCGGTGTCTTCGACCAACGGCAGGATCCATTTCCAGTCGCTTTCGTTGCACGGCACCATCAACGACACGATCAACGCGCGGTCCGGCCAGTCGCGCTTGACCTGGGCGATCTCGCGCAGGTTGACGTCGAGCGGACGGTCGGTGATCAGTTCGATATTGTTCAGGCCTGCGATACGTTGGCCATTCCACTGCACCGCGCCGTAACGCGAGCTGACGTTGACCACGTGCGGATCGAGGCCAAGCGTCTTCCAGACCACGCCGCCCCAGCCTGCCTCGAAGGCGCGGTTGACGTTATAGGCCTTGTCGGTCGGCGGCGCGGAGGCGAGCCAGAAAGGGTTCGGCGACGTGATGCCGGCAATCGTACAGCGCAGATCGGCCATGTTCGGCTCCTTGGGGACTTTGTTTTATCGTGAGGTCGGGTGAGTGGCTTTGCCAGGCGCAGTGCGCTCGCGGCTGGGTCGCTAGGCGGCCTTGATCGCCGTGCGGGCGAAAAGCGCGTCGATAGCTGCGGCCGCAAGCTTGCCGTCCTGCACAGCCTGCACCGTCAGATCGACGCCGCCTGTCGCGGCGCAATCGCCACCGGCCCACACATCGGGCAATGAGGTCTGCCCGTTGGCGTCGACGGCGATCCGGCTGCCATCGAGGGTCAACAACTCACGCTCCACGCCCACTGCAACCAGCGTCTGGCCGATTGCCTTTAGCACCATGTCCGCCTCCACAACGAAACGCTCGCTGCCCTCCGCCGAGCTGCGCTCGAATTCCACACCCGTCACATTGCCATCACCGCCAATCAGGCGGACCGGCTTCGCGTGCGTGACGAGCGTGACCCCCTGGCTCTGCGCGAATTCGCGTTCGGCCCACGTTGCGCTCATCGTCTCCACGCCGCGGCGGTAAACCATCGTCACCGTCGTCGCACCCAGCTTGCGGCTTTGCACCGCGGCATCCACCGCCGTATTGCCGCCGCCGATCACGACGATGCGGCGTCCCACTGGCACCGTCGCGAGATCGCTCGCTTGCCGCACCTGCTCGATGAAATCGACTGCGTCAAGCACGCCGCCAAGCGCTTCGCCTTCCAGCGCCAATTCGCGTACACCGGTCAGGCCAATCGCCAGAAACACCGCGTCATGTTGTTTGCGCAGCGCATCGAGACTCAGGTCGCGCCCGAGCGTCGCACCGTTTTTGATTTCAATGCCACCCACCGAACACAGCCAGGCCACTTCACTCTGGGCGAAATCATCGACCGTCTTGTAGGCAGCGATGCCGTATTCGTTAAGACCACCAGGCTTTTCGTGCGCGTCGTAAATCGTCACGCGATGCCCCGCCACCGCCAGCCGATGCGCGCACGCCAGCCCCGCCGGGCCGCCGCCGACGACGGCCACATGACGCCCGGTGTCCGCCGCACGCTTGAATAGCACCTCGCCGCGCGCCATCGCCCAGTCGGTCGCATGACGTTGCAGCGCGCCGATTGCCACCGGCTTCTCGTCCTGATGATTGCGCACGCATGCCCCTTCGCACAGGATCTCGGTCGGACAGACCCGCGCACACATGCCGCCCAACGGATTCGCCGAAAGAATATCGAGCGCCGCGCCTTTCAGATTGCCGTTGCCGATCTTGCGGATAAAACTGGGAATATCGATCTGCGTCGGACACGCCTGAATGCACGGGGCGTCGTAGCAGTAGTGACAGCGGCTCGCCGCCACCGCGGCGGCGGCCGGATCGAGCAAGGGCGAGATATCGGCGAATTCGCAGGAAAGCTGCTCGGGCGACAGCCGATGCGGGGCAATGTCGCCGGTATGCTTGATGGCCATACACGTTCCTTCTTGAATGTGAGGACGTAGCCGTGCCCGCCGACTGCACGCGAGCGCAGTCGGGACGGCTTGTTATATAGGTAATGCGGTCAGGCTTTTCTAAAAGCGCCAACGCCCGGTTGCAATACGCGGCGCGGCGCTCCAGGCACCATCAACCCTTCAAAGTTCATGAAGCCGGTTCGCAGGCACGCCCCAGCATGGCGTGCAGCAGCACATTGGCGCCTGCTTCGATCCATTCGAGCGTGGCGTCCTCGATCTCGTTGTGACTGATACCGTCGACGCACGGCACGAACACCATCGAGGTCGGCGCGACCTGCGACAGATAACAGGCGTCGTGTCCCGCGCCCGAGACCATGTCGCGATGCGGATAGCCGAAGCGCTGCGCAGCAGCGCGCACCGACTTCACGCAGGCCGCGTCGAAAGCGACGGGTTTGTAATAGAAAATCTGCTCGAGTTCGGTTTCAAGGCCAATGCCACTGGCGATCTTTTCGACGCCTTCGCGTAGCGCGGCGTCCATCTTCGCCAGCACGGCATCGTCAGGATGACGAAAATCCACCGTGAAAAACACGCGGCCCGGAATCACGTTGCGCGAGTTCGGGTGTACCTGCATCATGCCGACAGTCGCGCAGCCGAACGGCGCGTTGTCGAGCCCGATGCGATTGACGAGATCGACTACGCGCGCAGCGCCGAGCAGCGCATCGCGACGGCGCGGCATCGGCGTCGGACCCGCGTGCGCTTCCTGGCCGGTCAACGTGATTTCGTACCAACGCTGTCCTTGCGCATCGGTCACGACGCCGATCGTCTTATGTTCGGCTTCGAGGATGGGCCCCTGTTCGATATGCAACTCGAACGCGGCATGCAAGGGCCGGCCGCCGCACGGCACATCGCCTGCGTAGCCGATGCGCTTGAGTTCCTCGCCGATCGTCTTGCCGTCCACGTCCTTGCGCGACAGGCCGTATTCGAGTGTGAACACGCCGGCGAACACACCGGAGGCGACCATCGCCGGAGCAAAGCGCGAGCCTTCCTCGTTGGTCCAGATCACCACTTCGATCGGGTGTTCGGTTTCAATGTCGTGATCGTTCAGACTGCGAATCACTTCGAGTCCGCCCAGCACACCATAGATGCCGTCGAAACGCCCGCCAGTGGGTTGCGAATCCGCATGCGAGCCGGTCATGACCGGCAGCGCGTTCGGATTGCGCCCGGCACGCCGCATGAAGACATTGCCCATCTGATCCACCGTGACCGTGCAACCCGCCTCTTTCGTCCAGCTTACGATCAGGTCACGCCCCTGCTTGTCGAGATCGGTCAGCGCCAGGCGGCAGACACCACCCTTAGGTGTACCGCCGATTTTCGCCATCGTCATCAAGCTGTCCCACAGACGCTTGCCGTCGACCTTGATCGACGTATCGGGTTCAGCATGCTTTAACGCCTCGGATACCGCGTTCATTCGTCTCGCTCCTTTCGATGAACCGACCATTCTGCTGCGATCACACATCGCTTCAAATAAAAACTGGTGCATTTACGGCTGATTTTAGGGCGTTTCCGCACGGCCGCGGTGCATGTTAATTGCCGTCTCACCCGCATCCGGCAAAGGGCTAACCCTGGGGTACCGCCCGCTCATCCAATCCTGTCCGATTGGACAGGTTGTAGCCGATTAACGCCGCCAAATCAATGCTTTTCGTACGTGAGCACATAGAGCGAAAAGCGTGCCATTGCAATGCAGCATGCCGCGTTGACGCGCAGCGAATCAGCGTGTCCAAAATCTTCCGAACGACTAGAATGAAGCGCGACGCGGCATGCGAGCCGCGCGAGGCCAACAATGAGACACGACGAAGTGGCAGCCGACATCGCGGGAAACGACGAGACACCCACACCTTTGCGGCGGCGCAAGGCGCACATCCGCGAATCGAACGAGGCCCATCTGCTGGCCTGTGCGGAAGCGGTATTCGCCGAGCGGGGACTGGAAGGCGCCAGCACGGCGATGATTGCCGAACGCGCAGGCTTACCGAAAGCTAACCTGCATTACTACTTCCCTACGAAGCTGGCGTTGTATCGCCGCGTGCTCGAAGACCTGTTCGAAGATTGGCATCGTGCCGCGGACACGTTCGAGGGCAGCGACGATCCGGTTGAAGCGATCAGCGGCTACGTGCGGGTGAAGATGGAGTTGTCGCGGCGGCGGCCGCTCGGCTCGAAAGTATGGGCCAATGAAATCATCCACGGTGCCGAGCATATGCAGGACATCCTCACGCAACGTGTGAAACCCTGGCTCGAGAGCCGCGTGAAGGTGATCGACGACTGGATCGCACGCGGCCTGCTCGCACCCGTGAATGCGCAGACCTTCATGTACATGATCTGGGCGACCACACAGCACTACGCCGACTTCGACGCACAGATCCTGGCGCTCGGCGGCAAACGTGCGTTGACGCAGAAAGCGTTCGAAGCGTCCACCGAGGAGGTGGTGCAACTGGTGATTCGAGCATGCGGCGCGGTGTCGCCTGCTGCGAGCCGGACTCAACCGTAACGGCGTTGTCACGCATGCACACCCGGGCCGCCAAGGACGGCACAGCCATCGCAAGCAACTTCGCCATCTTGCCGGCCACCTCCGCACGCGAGGCGCTGCGAATCGAATACCAGTGGATCAATGCCGAATTACAAGCGGCACCGATCGCGTTGTTTCTGCATGAAGGACTCGGCTCGATTGCCATGTGGCGCGGCTGGCCGCAACAGCTATGCAATCAGCTCGGCATGCGTGGTCTCGTCTATTCGCGTCCCGGCTATGGCCACTCGACGCCGCGACCTCGCGACGCCGTCTGGCCGGTCAATTACCTGAGCGTTCAGGCGCACGACGTTTTGCCGGCGTTGCTGGAAGCGTTACATATCGAGCCCGAAGAACGCGCACGCATGTGGGTGATCGGCCATAGCGACGGCGGTTCGATCGCGCTGCTATACGCCGCTTCGTTTCCGCGCCTGCTGGCAGGCGCCATCTCTATCGCGCCGCATGTGTTCGTCGAAGATATTTCGCTGCAAGGAATCGTCGAGACCAAAGCAGCCTACGAGCACGCCGACCTGCGTGAGAAGCTCAGCCGCTTTCACGCCGACGTCGATTCGGCGTTCTACGGTTGGAGCGACATCTGGTTGAGCCCAGCTTACAGAACGTGGAGCATCGTCGAGGAATTGCATGCGATCCGCTGCCCCTTGCTGGCAGTACAGGGGCACGACGATCACTACGGCACGATGGCGCACCTCGATATGATCGCAGCGCGTGTACCTCTGGCACGTCTCGTCAAGCTCGATGCTTGCGGGCACTCGCCGCATCGCGACGCGCCTGATGCGCTCAACGCGGCGATCGTCGCGTTTGTCGCAACCACGGAAAGTGGTTAATTGCGCAAACATACACAATTACAACTTATTCCCCAACGTTCACAAATCTTACACAGGTAAGTAGTTATCCTTCGACGGTGCTGGGCCAAGGTGCGTCACCTTGGCCCAGCGTCCCCCAATACCGTCAAAGGCCTCCTATGTCTCCCAGGTCTGAGCGAAGCGAGTTGTTCGAATCCGAACCCCCGGGCAGACGTCTGGCGGCCGCACCACGCGCATGGCCGCGAACGTTCGGAGCAGCCGCATTGGCGGCGGCGCTGTGCGTCTGCATGGGCATCTCCTTGAGCGCCTGCAGCAACGACGACAACAAGGCACCCGAAACGGCAACGACGACCTCGGATCAGGTCAACGACGCGCCGCCCGCGCCCTACGCGATGCCGCAAAGCGTGGCCACGCAAGCGCAGCCGACAGCCCCAGCGGAACTACCGCCGAATGCCTTCCAGACACCACCGCCGACCGCCGCCCAGGTCGGAGCCGCAGCGTCCGACAGTCTTGTAACACCCGTGATTCACACCGTTGATTGAGGTCGTCCGACTCCCCGCGCCGGTTCTACCCGTTTGCTCACCGTCGCGCATATTCCTTCCCTGAAGATCGAAGCCCAACATGACATCAAAAAATCGCCGTGATTTTCTGCGCGCAGCCGCCTCGGCTGCCGGTTCTGCAACCGCGTTGAGCATGCTGCCGCTCGGCATTCGCAACGCACTCGCGATTCCCGCTAACAACGCCACAGGCAGCATCCAGGACGTCGAGCACATCATCGTCCTGATGCAGGAAAACCGCGCATTCGACCACTACTTCGGCACCCTGCGCGGCGTGCGCGGCTTTGGCGACACGCGCGCCATCACGCTGCCCACCGGCAACCCGGTGTGGTATCAACCGCTCACCGAGGGCATCACCGCTGACGCGGGTTATGTGCTGCCGTTCCGTCCGAGCGCGCCGAATCTCGGCCTGCAGTTCCTGCAGGATCTGGCGCATGACTGGAATACCACGCACACGGCATGGAACGGTGGCCTGTATAACCAGTGGGTGCCGTCCAAGGGCACCACGACAATGGCGTACATGACGCGCGACGACATTCCGTTCCACTACGCGCTGGCCGACGCATTCACGATTTGCGACGCGTATCACTGCTCGCTGCTGGGACCGACGGACCCGAACCGTTACTACATGTGGACCGGCTGGGTGGGTAACGACGGCAGCGGCGGCGGCCCCGTGATCGACAACTCCGAACTCGGCTACGGCTGGTCGACGTACCCCGAAGTACTGCAAAACGCCGGCATTTCGTGGAAGATCTATCAGGACGAAGGCACCGGCCTGAATGCCGCCGGTTCGTGGGGCTGGACGTCGGACCCGTATATCGGCAACTACGGCGACAACTCGCTGCTTTACTTCAACCAGTATCGCAACGCGACGCCGGGCAATCCGCTGTACGACAAGGCGCGCACCGGCACCAACGTGGCAAACGGCGGCACTTACTTCGATGTCCTCAAGCAGGACGTGACCAACAATACGCTGCCGCAAGTCTCGTGGATCGTCGCGCCGGAAGCCTATTCCGAGCATCCGAACTGGCCCGCGAACTACGGCGCATGGTATGTCGATCAGGTGCTGCAGGTTCTGACCTCGAACCCGGAGGTGTGGAGCAAGACGGTACTGCTCGTCAACTACGACGAGAACGATGGCTTCTTCGATCACGTGCCGCCCCCGTTCGCACCGGCTTCGAGCGCCAACGGCCTGTCGACTGTCGCGACCACCAATGAAATCTATCTGGGCAACGGCCAATATACGGCGGGCGAGTATTCGAACGGCCCGTACGGCATGGGCCCGCGCGTGCCGATGATCGTGGTGTCGCCGTGGTCGAAGGGCGGTTATGTGTGCTCGCAAGTGTTCGACCACACCTCGGTGATCCGCTTTATCGAAAAACGCTTCGGCCACAATCACGACCTCGGCGAATCGAATATCACGCCGTGGCGCCGTGCGGTGTCCGGTGACCTGATGTCGGCGTTCAACTTCGTCAATCCGAACGACTCGACGCCGGCGCTGCCGAGCACGACCGGCTACGTGCCGCCGGACCAGTTGCGTCATCCTGACTATGTGCCGGTCCCGCCTCTGGTGCAGGCCGTGCCGAAGCAGGAACCGGGCGTGCGCCCGGCGCGCGCACTGCCCTACGAATTCTTCGTGCGGCTGCGCAGCGGGGCATCGCAAGGCAAGATCGCGCTCGGCTTTGTGAACAGTGGACAAGCCGGCGCGGCGTTCCTCGTCTATTCGACCAATAGCGGCACGACGCCGCTCAGCTATACCGTCGAAGCCGGCAAACGCCTTGACGACCAGTTGCCGCTCAACGCCAACGGCACCTACGACTACACCGTGTACGGCCCGAACGGCTACCTGCGCCGCTTCGCCGGCAAGCCGGTGGCAGCGTCGAACTGGTGGAGCAAATCGGAAGTAGCCAATCCGGAAGTGGCGGAAGGTTACGACGTCGCCAACGGCAATCTGCAGTTGCGTCTCGAGAACGTGGGCACGGCAAAGTGCGAGTTCACCGTCACCAATGCGTACGATCCGAGCATGGTGATCCGGCAGACGGTGGCGGGTGGCAAGACCGACGAGATCTATCTCGACCTGCGCGCCGCTTATGGCTGGTACGACCTGACGGTGACCGTGGATACGGACCCGACCTTCACGCGGCGCCTCGGTGGCCACGTCGAAACGGGACACAGCAGCTATAGCGATCCGGCATTGGGCGCCTAAGCATCAGATAGCGAAGCTTGGACAGCTGAACGTCAAAACGCTGCCTGGATTGCGCGACTTCTGCGCAGTCCAGGCAGTTTTGCTTTGTCGCGCCGCTCAAGCCGCCATCGACGCACAAGTGGCGGCCCGCTCACGTTCCTTCGCAAGAAGCGCCTGCACGACGTATTCCGCATCGCGCGCAATCCCCGAGAAGCGACCCGAGCCCCATGTGTGCAACCACGGCAAGCCGACGAAATAGAGTCCTTCGGCCGGTGTCACACCGCGGTGATGCGCCGGATAGCCGCGCCCATTGAACACCGGCGCATCGAGCCAGCTAAAGTCGGGCGTAAAGCCGATACACCAGATGATCGATGTAATACCGCTAGCCGCAAGTTCTAGCGTCGCGCGTTCGTGCGGAGGCTGCCATAGAGGCTCGTAGGGGACACCCTGCGGCGCACTGACACCACTCCGCTCAATGAAAGCGTCGATGCTTGCATTGATGCGGTTATAGGTATCGTCCGCATCGTCGAGATTGGCCGCGAGATTCGGCTTGAAATGCAATTGCCCATCGCGCAGATCTTCGAGCCGTCCGTATAACTCCATGCCTTCGGCGGCGAAGCGACGCAAGTCGATATCGCGTCCGCCGTCGCGGCCGGTCACATAGTGATTGGTGTTGTCGCGCACCCCTTCGCGCAACGGATGCTTTTCCACCGGCATATCGTAGTACTGCATGTCCGCGAGCCAATCCACCACGTCGCGTCCGCGATAAAAGCGCGCGCAGCGTGGCGCTTCGCCTACGGCGAGCACCACCTTGCGGCCGACCAGATGCAGGTCCTCGGCAATCTGCGCACCTGACTGCCCCGAGCCCACCACCAGTACCACGCCTTCGGGACGCGCCTGCGGATTGCGATACTCCGACGACTGCAACTGCACGATCTGCGCAGGCAGTCGCTCTGCCAAGCGTGGCACGATCGGCGTGTGGTATCCGCCCGATGCCACCACCACGTGGTCAGCCGTGAAATCACCCTGCGAGGTGGCCACCGCATAGGTACCGTCCTCCTGGCGCTTCACGCGGCTGACCTGGGTGTGCTCGAGCAGCGGCGCATCGACCATCGCAATGAACCCGTCGAGGTAATCGATGATCTCGTCCTTTTTCATGAAGCCGTGCGGATCGTCGCCGGAATACGGGTAGCCCGGCAATGCGCATTGCCAGTTCGGCGTGACGAGACAGAACGCATCCCAACGCTGCTTGCGCCAGGTGTGCGTGACGGTCTGCTTTTCGAGCACGAGGTGATCGAGGCCTGCCTGCTTCAGGTAATAGCTGACCGACAGACCCGCCTGCCCGCCGCCGACGACGAGCACGCTGTAATGGCCATTGCCGCGTGGGCCGGCGCTCATGGAATGCGCTGTGTTCGACATGATGCGTCCTTGCAAGTAGTAACGTTCAGACCAGCTCGATGACTTTCACGGTGGCATCCGCGTGATCGCGAAAGCGCTGCGCGTCGTGCTCGATCTGCGCGAGTTGATCCATCGCTGCCGAGCACGCGAAACCATACTTCTGCCGTACCCGCTCCGATGCGATATTGAGCGCCTCGCGCGAGCGTTTGACGAAATCGTCGAGCGGATACGTATGGCCCGGCGTAAAGAAGTCGCTGACGACCTGCGACGGCGAATAGCAGTTCGCTTCGTCGCCATCAGGCCATTGAATGCGAAAGTGCATGACAGGCATAGAAATTCCTTTGTGCAGATGGCTTAGTGAATCGCCAGCGGCTGTTGTGCCAGCCACGCGCGATAGACATCGACATGACGGCGCGCACTCGCGGCCCAGCTAAAACGGGCAAGCAGCGCGGGCACCGCATGGGTGAAATCGGTTGCGTGCTCGCCGTTGAGCACGTGCTGCAGTGCTTCGGCAATTGAATCCGTGGCGGTCGGCGTGGCCCAGCAGCAGGTGTCGCTATCGAGGTATTCCGTGAAAGGCGCGATCGCCGACGCAACAACCGGCGTACCGCAAGCGAGCGCCTCGAGGACAACCAGTCCGAAACCCTCGCGCACCGACACCATCGCCAGCACATCCGCGCTCCGGAACAGTGCGGGCATCGCGGCATCGTCGAGTGGTCCGGTGACGACGATGCTTTCCTGCGGTCCGATAGATAGGCCTAGCTCCGCCGCACGCTGGATAAACCGCCGCGTGTACGAATCGTGATCGAGCAGACTGGCGCCGCCCGCGACGACCAGTTGCGCGTCGGCAAACACCTTACGCACTACGGCAAATGCATCGAGTAGCGCAAGCGTGTTCTTGCGCGCTTCG
>NZ_JAMFSB010000116.1 GCF_026225065.1 Paraburkholderia sp.
ATCGAGGCCGAGCTGATGGCGCGCGGCAAGCAGGATCTGCTCGACCTCGTGCGCGGCATCAAGCCGAGCCACGTCGATTGCTTTTATGTGCGGCAGTCGGAGCCGCGCGGCCTCGGTCACGCGGTTCTGTGCGCCGAGAAGCTGCTTGGCGACGAGCCGTTTGCGGTGATGCTGGCGGACGATCTGATCGACGGCCGCCCACCCGTGCTGACGCAGATGATTGGCGTTTTCGACCATTACCACTGCTCGGTGGTCGGCGTGGAGGAGATCGAGCCACAGGAAACGCGTTCCTATGGCGTAATCGAGGGCAAGGCATGGGACGACCGCGTGTTTCGTATGTCGGGCGTGGTGGAAAAGCCCGAACCGGCACAGGCGCCGTCGAATCTCGGTGTAGTGGGGCGCTACGTGCTGACGCCGGGGATTTTCGGGCATCTGCGCAAGACCCAACCAGGCGCCGGCGGCGAGATCCAGTTGACCGATGCGATCCAGTCGCTGCTCGCTGACGAACAGGTGCTCGCATACCGCTACCACGGCAAACGCTTCGACTGCGGCAGCAAACTCGGTTACCTGAAGGCGACGGTCGAATTCGCGCTCAAGCATCCCGAGGTGAAAGCCGGGTTCGAGGCGTATCTGAATGCGAAGCTTGCGGCGGATAGTCCGGAGATGGCCGAGTGAGCCGAGTGTGACAATGCGCGGCTGCGAAACCCGCCGCCGCGCCTGTGTATTAAGTGCTTCTAAGCTTCCTAGCGGAAATACGCCTTGGTGTTCTCATGCACGTCTGCGCAGGCCAGCAGCTCCGACGGCGTCATCCAGACATAGTCGCTGTGCTGTTCGAACCGGCCGATACGCCCGGTTTCGCGCAGCACCAGCATATAGCCAAGCACGATGTAGTGGGTCGAGATATCGGCCGCACCTGCGAAGTTTTCGTCATAGTGATGTTCGAATACGCCGCGAAAGCAGGCCGTATTCTGCGACTGGTTCTCCAGCCCGAGTTCCTCGCGTGCGATCCGGCTGAACGCGCCGCTTAGCGACTCATCCTTGTGGATCCTTCCGCCGGGGACGAACCATGCACCCAGTGCGGGACGGTTGACGCGCCGCCCGAGCAGCACCCGCCCCCGGTCGTCGACGACGATGAGGTCGATCGAGATGAGCGGCGTCAGGCGGACGACGTCGAGGAATTCGGGGCGGGCAAGCATGGTGGCGTCGATCTCCTCATTCGTCTGCGCGAGCAGATCTCAGTCTAGCGTTTCGTGCCGGCGCGTCCGCTAGCGGCATCCCTGCCAAATGCGCCGAACTCTCTGCACATCAGGACAACCTCACTGCGCGACATAGCCGGCTGGGGTCGTGACGTTGGCGCGAGCGACGCCCGCATTGGTCGAGATCACGTAGATCGGCGCCTCAGTCAGCGTGAGCGCGGCCACGCCGTTGCTGTAAGGCAGGCTCGACGGGTTACCCATCATGTCGACTACCGTCACCTGGCCGGAGCTGCCCGGTGCGTCGACCTGCAGGCTGTAGGGCACCTGATAGGTCGCGCTGAAGCCCTTGCTGGCGTTCCAGGCCGCATTGTTATGGGTCCAAAGGGCCGTGACCACTGCGCCGTTATTCAGTTGCTGGAACGCATACGCATAGACGCCGGCCGGCAGATTGTTGAGCGCACCGAGCGTGTTGGTGCCGTCGATAAGCCGCGTCATCGCGGCGGTGACCATCGCCGCGGGCTTCGGGCTGATGGCGGACGGCCCGTAGCCACCTTGGGGATCGGCGAGATCGAAGAACAGTCCATAACCGGTCTGGTCCGGAAAGTCGGTCGCATAGAACAGATACGTCACATCGGCGCCTTCGCCGAGCAGGATCAGGTGCGTGCGCGCGACCAGCGCACCCTGGGCGTACAGCACGTTCGGCGTCGGAGTGTTCGGGCCGTATTTCGAGCCGATGTCGTAGCTGATGCCGGTTTCGGTGACGAACAGGCGCGCGCCGGGTTTGAGCGTCGTGGCAATCTGCTGGCGCAGCGCGCGCATCGTCGCCGGCAGCGACTGGGCCGCCTTGGACGGATCGCTGTCGCCCACGAGCCGCTCAGGTGGATGCGACGGCGTGGTGCCGACGTCGTAGTAGCCATGAATCGACACACCGTCGAGGTACTTCGCGATGCCGAGCGGCTGGAGCCGCTGCAGCCATTCTGTATTGGTGGCGACCGAGGCGTTGGTGGTGCCCATGATCACCGCGTTAGGATCGCTTGCGTGAATGGCCTGCCAGGTGGCCTGATACAGCGCGACGAGATTGGCATCCGTGTCCTTCCATGGCAAGCCGCTGTTGTAATCGGGTTCCCACGTCACCTGATAGTAGTTACGCGATTGCCGGGGAAAGTGCTGGGCGCGCACCTGGTTCGATTCCTGGCCGACCCGGGTCATGAAGGCCTCATACGCCGGCACCGAGACCGGCAAATAGCTGTGGGTGGCGACGTGCGTGGGGCTCGCCCATGCAGGGATACCGTCCAGCTGGATCAGACGCAGCAGATCGCCGCCCTTGAGGAACGGTGCGAGCTGATAGGACGCGGCGTTGAAGGTGTTCGGCCCGTTCGGCTCCATCATGTACCAGTTGCGGTTGTCGTTGACCCAACGCAGTCCCAGATCGGAATAGAGCGGCCGGTAGCCGTCGCCCGAGCAGCAGTGCTGGCCGGGCGTCACGTAGGCCGAACCCTGGCCGCCGAAACGGTGCAGATCCTCGCGCGCATAGGTGGGCGGGGTGATGACGCCAGACAGTTCAGGCAGTACCCCGAAGGTCGCCATGCCGACCGGCCGCGTGCCGCGAGTCGGCAGTTCTGTGCCGGCCGAACTCAGGCTCGCGGAGACGGCAAAGTAACCGGCGAGCGTCGATACGCAATTGAGCGTGACGACTTGCGGGCCGCTCGCGATCTGGAGTTGCCCGGACGCGCGCACGTTGCTCCACGTATCGAGAATCTGCCAGTCGAGCGTATCGCGCCGATTGGCACGCGTGGTGAGATCCACCGCGAAGGGGCGGCCGTTGGCGAACATGCGCGTCCCGTCGCTGCCGGGTGTATCCGCTTCGATCGCGGGGCCATCCGGCGCCGCGTTGGCGGGCTCGGACGGTGCGCCACAGGTCAGCGCACTCTTGCCAGGCGTAGCGATGATCGACGTCGCCGTGGGCGCCGGCGCGACGCCGCTGTCGTACCAGCAGCGCTTTTGCGCGCCGGGCGCCGGATCGCCGAACACGGTGTTGTTGCACGGTGTACCGCCGGTAAAGGTCAGGATTACATATTTTGCATCGCTGCCGTATCTGACGTCGTGCGTACCTGAGAAAGCACACGTGCCGCGCTCACTGGCGCATGCGGTCCAGGTGATAGCGGCGCGGTGGGGCGCGGCAGCGGGGGCTGGCGGCGGATCCTGCGGGCGGGCGTCGGTTCCGTCTGCGACAAGCGTTGCGCCTGGGTTCGGTTGCGTCGCCGCGTTCGTCGCCGACGTACGCACGATCCAGCAACTCTTTTGCGAGCCCGGTGCCGGGTCGCCGAATACGCTGTTATTGCAAGGCTTGCCACCGGTGAGCGTGAGCACGACATAGCGGCTCGAGGTGCCATAGCGAATCTGTTCGGTGCCGGAGAAGCGGCAAAAGCCGCGCTCGGCGGCGCACGGGGTCGCCGCCGGACTGGCGGTCCGCGCCGATGATGCCTGTGGGGCTTGCTGATCGCCTTCCGTGGCCGCGTTCGCCGCGACGTCGTGCTGGCTGCAGGCGGCGATGGTGAGCGCCACCATCAGACGAAGCACGAGCGTCGTCAGTGAAAATCCGCCACGCCGAAAGAGGGACACAGGTGGCGCAAGCTCGTGCTGCGAGGGCGGTGTGTGTCTCATGATGGTCCGAAGAATGACGCAACGGCGCGCGCGAGTAGCGCCGTGAACATGGCGGAGGCAATACTCACATCATTCAGGCACACGATAAAACCCCGTCCAGTGCGTTACACCACGCATCTCACCGATTGTTTTTGGCTGTGCCACGCGCGGTGCAGCGATTCGTCAACGTGGTGCAACGCTGGCACCCTCATCGCCGGTGTATGCCCGCTTCTGGTGTCAAATCTCAGCATAGGGGACGCGCACCTGGTACGCCACGACAAACTCCAGGTCATCGGAGCAATAAACGTCGCGCGTTGTGCAAGCCGCGTGAGCTTACAGACAAAATATGCAATGCTGCGATCGCGCTGCTTATTAATCAGTAATAGATGCCTGCCGCCGTCAGGATAAATCGTCTGACGTGCGAAATAGTTACCCGGATGAAACGCTGTTGGCATAACCGGATGCTTATGCGCAAGCCGATTCTAAATCTGGAAAAACAAATAGATCAGACTTATTGAATTGGCACGGCGTTTCAGTATTGAAACATTTTCGACAGCTCCAGATTCTGTATGGTTTTGAAACAAATTCGGTCGTGGGTTGTAAATAGGGTATTCGCGGCGTTTTTAGAAAATAATAAAGGCCTTACTTCTTCGTTCCATTTGCTTAAAGCCGATCTGGGTGCCTCTGGTAATTTCACCTTTGAAACGTTTTTCGCTGTCCGGGGCCGCACGGCCAGGGGCTCCACCCCGCAACCCCGCGCCACATCAGGCTGGTACGCGACGTGCTTGGTGCAATGCATCATAAAGTTCAAAACAGGCCATCGTACGAGGATTCCCCCGCGGACTCCTTTCACATGCAGCGCAACATTGCCGGTTTCCGGCGATTTCGCCTGCCGTACCGGCTTGCGCTCGTCCAGTAGACTGTTTTGATTCATCTGATGTTTTATACGTTCCGCCAATCCGGCACGACAATATCAATGAGTCAAATGTCGCGATTAGCCAAGCTGTTGTACGTTCGCATCGAATTTCCATTTTGCGAATTTATATATAGCGACGCAATCCGCCAACATCGCGCGCATTTCGGTCACTGTCGTCAACGGCGATTTTCGGCGTGGATATGATGCAGTGCAATGTTATTAAAAAGTTAGAAAATCAGAAGATTCGGCCCGCAACGCATGACATGGTAGGGGAAGATCATGCCGCATATGTCCGTTGATACCGCGAGGATTACCTGGCTGCATACGCCTAACGTGAATGTGCGATGTGCAGCGCGCCGCGTAGGCATCCTGTTGTTCGAACGATTCGGCTTGCTGGGCGCGGGCATCGTGGCCGAGATGTTCCATACGGCCAACGAGATTGCCACCGCGCATGGCGGCGACGACCCTCCTTATGAAGTGCAATTCCTCTCGATGGAAGGCGGCAGCATTGCCAGTTCGTCATCCGCACGGATGTGGACGGATGGCGTCGACGCACGCTACAACACCGGCTTCGATGTGCTGTTCGTAGCGGGTGGCTATGGCGCCAACCTGGCGGCACGCGATGAACGCCTGCTCGGGTGGTTGCGCTCGGTGCGTGCCCGTACCCGCACCATCGAGCCGATCGCCGAAGGCCGTCTGATCCTGGCGGCCGCGGGTCTCGCCGAACACGACGACATCAGACATACGAGTCCGTATCTGACGCATGTCGCGAACGACAGCACGCTCAGCGAAGCCAACGACCACCATGACTCGAGCAAGAGCGCGCTGATGTCCATCAAGCGCGATCTGGGTCTCGACGTGGCCCGCAATGTCGCCGATCGCGTCATGCCCGGCATGGGCGCGGCGTTGATGCCACGGCTCGCCGAGGGCGGCACGATGAGCGTTGGCGAAAAGATCCGTGCGGCGGCCCGCTGGATGGAGGCCAACTGCGATCGACCGGTGTCGGTAGCCGATGCGGCGCATGTGGCGGCCATGAGCGAACGCAATTTCCTGCGCCGCTTCAAGCACGAGATGCACGTCACGCCATCCGATTACCTGTTGCAGGTTCGCTTGCGTATCGCATGCAACTTCCTTGCGGAAACGGAGTTGCCCGTGGACAAGATTGCAAGGCGCAGCGGCACCGGCAATGGCGACCGGCTGGCGAAAATTTTCCGCAAACGCATGGCGCTTTCACCGACGGAATACCGCGCTCGCAGCCGTACTGTTACGCAGGAATAAACACGACGGATCCGGGAACGGCGAGCGGCATCGCCGCCTGAGATCTGGGGGTGCGAACGGGGCAGGCCGCCCGTGAGCGTGGCTTGGATGCGCGTGTTTGCGCACCGCAGCCTGTCAACGAAAAGAACGCCCTATTTAGGTGTAGGAGTACTAAAAATGGAAAATGCGTACCGGGATAACGCCGACCAGGACGGCAGCACCGGCGACGGCGCGGAGAAACTGACATTTACCGAACAGCCGTTGATCGGTTTGAGCATTGCCCCCGTGATTCTTGCGGGCGGCTCGGGAACCCGCCTTTGGCCGCTATCGCGCGAGAACCACCCCAAACAGTTGATCGACGTAATCGGCACGCAATCGCTGCTGCAGGACACTGTCTCCCGCATGCAAGGCTTTTCCGCGCAATGGACGGTCAGGTCCGCGCCGATCATCATCTGTGGCGAAGAGCATCGCTTCGTGACGGCCGAACAGTTGCGCGAGAACGGCGTCGAGGCGCAACTCATCGTTGAGCCCGCGCGTCGCGACACGGCACCGGCGTTGACGCTCGCTGCCGCACTGGGGATAGCCGGCGGCGAGGACGCGATTCTGGTCGCGATGCCGGCCGATCACGCCGTGCTCGACACCGTTGCCTTCCAGCAGGCCCTCGCACGCGCCGCCGAGCATGCGCAGCGCGGCGCAATCGCCACGCTCGGCGTGCCGCCGACGCGGCCCGACACTGCATTCGGCTATATCCGCCTCGGCGCCGAGATCGAACCGGACACTTTCCGTATCGACCGTTTCGTCGAAAAGCCCGCGCTCGAACTGGCCACGCAATACGTCGCCTCGGGTGCGTACTGGTGGAACAGCGGCATCTTCGTCGTGCGCGCTTCGGTATGGCTCGAACTGGTCGAACGTCTGCAACCTGCCATGGCCGAGGCTTGCCTCGCCGCGGTGGCCGGCGGCAAGACGGATGGTGCGTTCTTCCGGCCAAACGCGGAGGCGTTTGCCAAGGCGCCGTCCGATTCGATCGATTATGCCGTGATGGAGCGGCTCAATACAGCAGGACCGGACGGCCAGCCCTTCGAGGGTGTCGTCGTGCCGCTGGTGGCCGGCTGGTCCGATCTGGGATCGTGGGACGCTGTGTGGGATGCGCTCGACAAGGACGACGCCGGCAATGTCGGCCGTGGCCGCGTGGTGTTCGAAGGCAGCAACTCTTCGTACGCGCACTCGGAAGGGCGGCTGGTGGCCTGCGTAGGCCTCAGCAATATCGTTGTAGTCGAAACCGCGGACGCCGTACTGGTCGCCGACCGCTCGCACGTCCAGGAGGTCAAGGGGCTGGTCGCACGCATCAAGGCCGACCGCTCGCCCGAGGCCGATGCACACCGCAAGGTGCGGCGCCCATGGGGCTTTTACGATTCCATCGATCAGGGCGACCGCTTCCAGGTGAAGCGCATCGTGGTCGAACCGGGTTCGCGGCTCTCGCTGCAACTGCATCACCATCGCGCAGAACACTGGGTCGTCGTGCGCGGCACGGCGATGGTCACGCGCGGTGAGGAAAGCTTTCTCCTGAGCGAAAACGAGTCGACCTACATTCCGCTCGGCGTACGTCACAGGCTTGAAAACCCCGGCAAGGTGCCGCTCGAAATCATCGAAGTTCAATCAGGATCGTACCTCGGCGAAGACGATATCGTGCGGTTCGACGATACGTACGGCCGCTGCAATTGAGTCTGGCGTAGTTGGCGAAACCGTTTCAATGCAGGTGGTGGGGAGAGAAAAATGATCAAGCCTGTAGCGTTGGCCGCGCGCGTGCTGGATGTCGTGCTGGTCGTTTCGGGCGCCTATTTCGCGTCCCAGATACGCTTTGACGACATCGGGCAGCGCAGTTTCTATTACGCCTTCGTCGCGTTCGCGGCGGCGTTCGCCCTCGCGCTTTTTCCCGCCTTCGGCGTCTATGAGTCGTGGCGCGGCCGCTCGAAGATGGGGTTGGCCGGCCAGGTGTCGCTCGCGTGGCTGACCGTACAAACCTGCGCGCTCGTGTTGATGTTCACCCTGCACCGTAGCGACTTCGTCTCGCGCCTGTGGTTCGCTTACTGGACCGCCATGACCGGCGCCCTGATGATCGTCTCGCGGATCGTCGTGCACCGCGTGTTGGCGCGCATGCGCGTGGCCGGTCTGAATCTGCGCAAGGTGGCGGTGGTGGGGCGCGGCTCGCACGCGGCGGAGCTGGTGCGCAAGATCGACGGCTGCACGGCGGCGGGCTTTCGTACCGCGGCGGTGCTCGACGTGTTGCACGATGGCCCGGCGCTCAGCAACGTGATTCCGACGGTCCCGGCCTTCGACGATCTGCGCACCTTCACCGACTACATCCGCGCGCAGGACGTCCATGAGCTGTGGCTGGCGTTGCCGCTTTCCGAAGAACACACGATCTACGAGTGCGTGAAGGAACTGCGTGAAGACCTCGTCAACATCCGCTTCATGCCCGATCTGCGCAGCGTCGCGATGTTCGAGAGCTCGATGATCGATCTGCTCGGTGTGCCGGCCATCAACCTGGTCGCCTCGCCGTTGTCGCAGACCTCGGAGCTGCAAAAGGAGATGTTCGATCGCCTGTTCGCCGCCGTCGCGCTGATTTCGCTCGCGCCGCTGCTGCTGGGCATTGCGGTTGCGGTGAAGCTGTCCTCGCGCGGACCTGTGTTGTTCAGGCAGAAACGCAAGGGCGCCGACGGCCGCGTCTTCACCATCTACAAGTTCCGCTCCATGCGGTTGCACACCGAAAAGGCCGGAACGCTGCGTCAGGCGACCCGTCACGACGAGCGCATTACGCGGGTCGGCGCGTTCCTGCGCCGCACCAGTCTCGACGAGCTACCGCAATTCTTCAACGTGCTGCGCGGCGATATGTCGGTCGTCGGACCGCGCCCGCACGCCCTTGAGCATGACGATCTGTATCAGAAGGTGGTGGCTGGCTACATCCAGCGTTACCGGATCAAGCCGGGCATCACCGGATGGGCGCAGATCAACGGCTATCGCGGCGAGACCGATCGGATCGAAAAAATGGAGCGGCGTGTGGAGCATGACCTGTATTACCTCGGTAACTGGTCCTTTGGGTTGGACATGCGCATCATCGCTGCAACGATCGTCAAAGGCCTGGTACATAACAATGCATATTGACGCGGTGAGGGAGACTGAAATGAGTCAAATAAAAAGCGCGACGTACAGGGTTGGTGCCAGGCACACGGCAATTGAGCGTGCGCGGTTGTTCGGCATCATGGCGGCTGTTGCGATGCTGGCAGCGTGCTCGGTGGTGCCTGGCCAGCGTATGGTTCAGCCGCCAAGCCTGCCGGTTAGCAATACTGACGATGGCAAGGCGACTGGCTCGCAGGAGATTCCGATCACCGATATCACGCTGGCCACCATCCAGCAGGAGCACCAGTCGATGGTGAGCGGCGACGGCAATGATCTGACGCCGCTGTTAGGTACCGTCGGACCTTACAAGGTCGGACCCGGCGACGTGCTGCAGATTACCGTCTGGGATCACCCGGAACTGGCGGCCGCGCTCGGTCAGCCGGTCGCACCCTCGCGTCCCTCGGATGCCGCGCTGGGCTTTCTGGTCGATCACGAAGGCAACCTGCAGTTTCCGTATGTCGGCACGCTGCACGTAGCGGGCGAAAGCGCGGAGCAGGTGCAGCGCAGGATTACCGCCGATCTCGGCAAGGTGATGGTCAAGCCTCAGGTCACTGTGCGCATCGCGTCGTTCCGCGCATCGCAGGTCTACATTGACGGCGAAGTGCGCGCGCCCGGCTCGCAAACCATCAACGACATTCCGATGACGTTGACCGAGGCGATTAGCCGTGCGGGCGGCTTTGCCCCGACCGCCGACCAGGGCCACGTGGTGATCGTGCGCGACGACAAAACCTATTACATCAATGTCTCGCAGATGCTGCACAACAATCAGAACCCCTCGAAGATCATGCTGCAGAACGGCGATCTGCTGCGTGTCGAGGCACGTGAAGACTACGGTGTTTACGTGATGGGCGAAGTCAACAAGCCCGCGACGGTGTTGCCGATGAAGAACGGCAAGCTCTCGCTCGGCGAGGCGATCTCGCAGGCGGGCAGCCTGAATTCCGCCACCGCGGCCGCGAAGGAACTCTACGTGATTCGCGGTGGCCCCGGAATCAAGCCGCAGGTCTGGCATCTCGACGCCACTTCGCCGGTCTCGATGCTGCTCGCGAACCAGTTCGAACTGGAGCCGAAAGATGTCGTGTATGTGGACGCGGGCGGGCTGGTGCGCTTTAACCGCGTGCTGAACCTGTTGTTGCCGCTGGTCAACGCAGGACTGACTGCGGCAATCGTGACGAAGTAAGCCGTAGCCGGGTACGTTGGGGCAGGACCGTACCCGGCGCGACACGCCGATTCAACGTAATTGTTGTGCGGGATTGATGACACCATGGCTACCAATTTTGAAAACCGATATGTCGATGTCCAGAGCGCCGACGAGCTGCGTCTGTCTGACTACCTGACCGTCATTTCGCAGCATTGGCGGATGATCCTCGTGGTGATGCTATCGGCGCTGCTAATCGGCACGACGGTGGCGTTCGTGCAGACGCCGGTGTACCGCGCCGACGCGATGATCCAGGTGGAGGACACCGCAAACGACGGCAACGGCGGCAATGCCAACGGCAACAAGGACGCATTGCAGACCATGGCGTCGATTTTCGACACCAAGGCGGTGACCTCGGCACAGATCGAGTTGCTCCGTTCGCGGCTCGTGATCGATGAAACAGTGCGCAAGCTCCATCTCGACATCACCGCGACGCCGCATCATTTCCCCGTGATCGGCAACATGCTGGCGCGCTGGCGCGGCAGCGACGGTCTCGCCTCGCCGCTGTTCGGCATGCCGCAGTACGGATGGGGCGGCGAGCAGATCACCGTCTCGCTGTTCGACACGCCCAAGGAAATGTACGACAAGCCGTTTGCGCTGACCGTCCTGCCGGACGACTCGTATGTGGTGACGGACGGAAGCGGCGCTGAAGTGCTGCGTGCGCGGACCGGACAGCTCGCGGTCGGCACCACCTCGCGCGGTCCCGTGCGGCTGCAGATCGACCAGTTGACCGCGCGCCCAGGCACGCAGTTCAGTCTGAGCCGCGCGTCGACGCTCGATACGGTCAACAAGCTGCAGAAAGAACTCAACGTGGTAGAGACGACCGTGCAGTCGGGCATCATCGCGGTGACGCTCGAAGGCGCCGATAGCGAACTGACGGCGGCGATTGTCAATAACATTGCCCGTCAGTACGTGCAGCAGGACATCGACCGAAAGTCGGCCGAGGCTGAACATACGCTGGCGTTTCTCGACCAGCAGTTGCCGCAGTTGCGCACCGAACTCGATCAGGCCGAGCAGCGCTACAACACCTTCCGTAACAAGGAGGGCACGGTCGATCTGAGCGAAGAAAGCCGGCTGCTGCTGCAACAGATCGTCGAGAACAAGACCAAACTCGTGGATCTGCAGCAACAGCGCGCTGAACTGGCCACGCGTTTTACCGCCGCGCATCCGGCGGTGGCCGCGCTCGACGCGCAGATTGCCCAGTTGCAAAGCGTGCAGGGCGGCTTGACGCGTAACGTGTCGACGCTGCCGGACACCGAGCAGACCGCGCTGCGGATGTTGCGCGACGTCCGCGTCGATACTGAGCTTTACACCAACCTGCTTAACAGCGCGCAGCAGTTGCGCATCGTCAAGGCGGGCCAGGTGGGCAACGTGCGCGTGGTCGACTATGCCGAGCCGGCTGACGATCCCGTGCGCCCGCAACGCGCCTTGCTGATCCTGATCAGCACCGGCCTTGGCCTCGTGCTCGGCATCCTTGCGGCATTCACGCGCAAGACGCTGTATGGCGGCGTGCAGAACACCACGGAAATCGAATCGCTGCTCGGCGTGCCGGTTTGTGCGGTGGTGCCGCGCAGCAACCTGCAGATTCGCGTGCAGCGCAATGTCGGCTTACGTCGCGCTGGCGTGCACGTGCTCGCCGCTCAGGCGCCGGACGACGTCGCCGTGGAAGGCGTGCGCAGCCTGCGCACCACGCTGCAGTACGCGCTGACCTCGGCACGCAATAACGTCGTCATGCTGACCGGCTCGCGGCCGGATGCCGGCAAGTCGTTCATGTCGGTCAATCTGTCGGCGCTGGTGGCTTCGGCACACAAACGCGTGCTGCTGATCGACGGCGACATGCGGCGCGGCGATATCCACAAGCATTTCGGTCTGCCGCATACCCCGGGTCTCGCCGACGTGCTGAATGGCGCGGATATTCAGGAGTGCGTGCTGCGCGATGTGCTGCCCGGCCTCGACGTGCTCACCAAGGGCGGCTTGCCGGGCAACCCGTCCGAGCTGCTGATGAGCGACCGCTTCCGGACCCTGCTCGAACATTTCGGGCGGGTCTACGACCTGGTGATCGTCGATACGCCGCCGGTGCTGGCCGTAACCGACGCCGCCCTGATCGGCAAGCATGCCGGCACCACGCTGATGGTGGTGCGCCACGGCCGCCATCCGCCGACGGAAATCTCCGAAGCACTCAAGCGCCTCGTCAATGCAGGCGTCAACCTGCACGGCGTGCTGTTGACCGATGTGCCGCCGCCGAAGCTCAACCTGGGTGGTTACACCGGCTACTACGGATACGAAAGCCGCGCAGATTGATGCGGCGCGTGCGTCACGCGTCGTGTGGTCAGGCAAGACGATTTCTACGCGCGTGCGGTTGGCCGCCGCACGCGCAGCACTGTAGTCAAACGTTTCGACGAGGGGAAGACAATGGATCGTAAGGTCGCTTTGATTACCGGCGTGACAGGCCAGGACGGCTCGTATCTCGCCGACCTGCTGCTCGCCAAGGGCTACGACGTGCACGGCATCAAGCGCCGTACGTCGCTGTTCAATACCGATCGGATCGATCACCTGATGTGCGATCCGCACGTGAACGACCGGCATTTCTTTTTGCATCACGGCGATCTGACCGATTCGTCGAGCATGGTGCGCATCATTCAGCGCGTGCAGCCGGACGAGATCTACAACCTGGCTGCGCAGAGCCACGTCGCGGTGTCGTTCGAGGAACCGGAGTACACCGCCAATGCGGACGGCCTGGGCACGCTGCGGATTCTGGAGGCGATGCGCATTGTCGGACTCGAGAAAAAGACCCGTTTCTATCAGGCGTCCACCTCCGAACTGTATGGGCTCGTGCGGGAAACGCCGCAGAAAGAGACCACGCCGTTCTATCCGCGCAGTCCGTACGCCGTGGCGAAGCTGTACGCGTACTGGATCACCGTCAACTATCGCGAAGCGTATGGCATGTATGCCTGCAACGGCATCCTGTTCAACCACGAGTCGCCGGTGCGCGGCGAAACCTTCGTGACGCGCAAGATCACCCGCGCCCTTGCGCGGGTCGCGGTGGGCCTGCAAGACGACATGTACCTCGGCAACCTGTCCGCCATGCGCGACTGGGGCCATGCGCGCGACTACGTCGAGATGCAATGGCTGATGCTGCAGCAGGAGGAGCCCGAAGACTTCGTGATCGCCACGGGCCAGCAGTACAGCGTGCGCGAATTCGTCCAGGCCGCGGCTGCGGAGTTGGGCGTGATGGTGCGCTTCGAGGGCCAAGGCGTGGATGAAGTCGGTATCGTCGACAGGGTGGAGGGCAAGGAAACGCGCCTTTCGCCGGGCCACGTGCTCGTGCGGGTCGATCCGCGCTACTTCCGGCCGACCGAGGTGCAGACGCTGCTCGGCGATCCGTCGAAGGCGCATGCCAAACTGGGTTGGAGACCGACCACGCCGTTCCTGACGCTCGTCAAGGAAATGGTGCGCTCGGATTTCCAGATTGCGCGTCGCGACGCGCTGGTGACGCTGGCCGGTTTCAAGGCCCTCGAACATCACGAATAACATCGAGAGTAACGGTTATGGACAAGAGCGCACGCATCTTCGTGGCCGGCCATCGCGGTATGGTCGGCTCGGCACTGGTACGCCGTCTGCGGGAAGACGGTTACACGGACATTCTGACGAGAACGCACACGGAGCTCGACCTGCTGGACCAGAAGGAAGTGCAGCGCTTTTTCGCCGCTGAGCGCGTGGATGTCGTCCTGCTTGCGGCAGCGCGCGTGGGCGGCATACTCGCCAACGCCACGCAGCCGGCTGACTTCATCTATCAGAATCTCGCCATCGAGACCAACGTGATTCACGCAGCCTATCAGGCAGGCGTGACGCGACTTGTGTTCTTCGGCTCGTCGTGCATCTATCCGAAGAACTGCCCGCAGCCGATCGAGGAAGAGTATCTGTTGAGCTCGCCCCTCGAAGCGACCAACGAGCCTTACGCGATTGCCAAGATCGCCGGGCTCAAGCTGTGCGAGGCGTACAACCGCCAGTACGGCACGAAGTTCGTCGCGCTAATGCCGACCAATCTGTATGGCCCGAACGACAACTACGATCTGCGCAGCAGCCACGTGCTGCCGGCGCTGATTCGCAAGGCACACGAAGCAAAACTGCACGGCGACAGCGTGCTGACCGTGTGGGGCACCGGCACGCCGCGCCGCGAGTTTCTGCATGTCGACGACCTGGCGGCAGCCACCGAGTTCGTGCTGGATCGCGAGGTGGCCGATGGGCTGTTGAACGTCGGCATGGGCGACGACCTGTCGATCCGTGAGGTGGCGCAGCAGGTCGCCGATACGGTTGGCTTCGACGGCGAGATTGTTTTCGACACCTCGAAGCCTGACGGCACGCCGCGCAAACTCCTCGACGTATCGCGTCTTGCACGGATGGGCTGGCGGGCAAGCATTGGTTTGCAGGAAGGCATCGAGGCGACCTATCGCGACTTCGTCACGCGCTTTGGCGCGGCCACGCTTTCCGAAAGGACGGTGTGACATGGCGACGGGTTCGGTCACGATCTTTCATAACGTGGTCTGGTCGCGCCACAAGGCTGTAGTTTTCTCTGCACTGCATACGATTTCGGCGGCGAGCCCGATCAAATATTCGATCGTGCAGATTTCCGAAACCGAACACTTCCGGCTCGGCTTTTCCGAGGTGGACTATTCGTACCACCGCTATCCGATGCGCACGCTGTTCAACGGCTGCTACGAGGACGTGCCGACGTGGCGCATGATGTACCGCCTCACGATGGAAGTCTTGCGCACACCGGCCGATCTCGTGGTGCTGCCTGGCTACCATCGGCCCGAGTATTGGGCGATGCTGCTCGCCTGCATTGCGACCGGCAAGCGCCGCGCGGTGTTCTGCGATTCCACCGGGCGCGACCGGCCGCGCCGCTTGCTGACGTCGATTCCGAAGCGGGTATTTTTCTCGTTGTGCGACGGCTATTTCGGCTTTGGCGAGCGCAGCCGCGAGTACCTGATGTCGCTTGGCGCGAAACGTGAACGGATCTTCGTGCCGTGTCAGGCGGCGGCCTTGCCATGGTCGTTCGTGCCGGAGCACGCGCTCGACGAGCGTCTGCATGCGCGCAGCAACCAGGATCCGGTGTTTCTGTTCGTTGGCCGGCTTTCGCAGGAGAAGGGTGTCGAGGCGTTGCTCGATGCGTTTGCCGCGATCCGCCAGCGCATTCCACAAGCAAGGCTACGCATTGTCGGTACCGGGCCGCAGGGCGAGCAACTCCAGAAGCGGGCGGATGAAAGCGGACTCGGCGAGGCCGTGTGCTTCGTCGGCAGCCTGCAGGACGAAGGGCTGTCGCGCGAATATTTCGGCGCTTCGTGCCTGGTGCTGCCGAGCTTCAGCGAGCCGTGGGGTCTTGTCGTCAACGAAGCGCTCAGCCATGGCTGTCCGGCGGTGGTCAGCGACAACTGCGGCTGTGTGCCCGAACTCGTGATCGACGCCGTGACCGGCTACGCGTTTCGCTCCGGCGACGGTGCGTCGCTGCATCGCACGATGCTAAAAGCCCTTGAGGCGTTTGCGGATACGGAGAAAACCGCGCGCGCCTGCATGGATGTCATTCAGCGCTTCGATCCACCGAACGCCGCGTCGAACATCGCGAGAGGCTGCGCGGTGATGCTCGCAAGCTAGGTTGACGAGGAAGCGGTTGCAAAAATTGACACGCAGGCGCCGGCGCGCGTCGCGTGATGTGCCGAATGGGGATGGGTATGAAAATACTGATTGTGGGGCTCAACTACGCGCCAGAGCTCACCGGAGTCGGCAAATATACTGCTGAGATGGCGGAAGCGCTGGTCTGCGAAGGTCATGAGGTGCGGGTCGTTTGCGGGCCGCCGTATTACCCGCAGTGGCGCGTCGCCGAAAGCTTCAGCGCATGGCGCTATCGCCGCGAAATGCGCAACGGCGTGCGGGTGCAGCGAGTGCCGCTGTGGGTGCCGGCACGGCCCACCGGCGTTGCGCGTCTCCTGCATCTGGCGAGTTATACGCTGACGTCGTTGCCGGTTCTCGCGGCGCAACTCGCGTGGCGTCCCGATGTTGTGATGAGCATCGCGCCGAGTCTGATGAGCGCGCCCGCCGCCTGGCTCGTGGCACGTTTGAGCAGGGCGAGCGCGTGGCTGCACATTCAGGACTACGAGGTGGATGCGGCGTTCGATCTCGGACTCATCCAGGGCTCGCGTTCCAGGCGTATCGCGCTCGCGGTCGAGCGCTGGCTGTTGACGCGCTTCGACGTCGTGTCGAGTCTCTCCGCCAAGATGGTCGAGCGCGCCATCCTCAAGGGCGTCGATCCGCTCAAGGCGTACTGTTTGCCGAACTGGGTCGATACCCGCGCCATCGTGCCGCTGGTGCACGCCCGCTATTACCGGGAGCTGCTCGGACTCGAGAAGCGGAGTTCGCCGCAGACCGTGATCCTGTATGCCGGCAACATGGGATCGAAGCAAGGGCTTGAAGTGCTCGCCGAGGCTGCCGTCCAACTTGCGGGGCGCCCCGACATCAGTTTTGTGTTTTGCGGAAACGGGCCGGCGCGGGCCATGCTCGAAACGCGCTGCGCCGATCTGTCTAACTGCAGTTTTATGGCGTTGCAGCCCGCGCGTCAGTTAAACCAGTTGCTCAATCTGGCCGACATTCACGTGCTGCCGCAACGTGGCGGCGCTGCGGATCTGGTGATGCCGTCCAAGCTAAATGGCATGCTGGCGAGTGGCCGGGCGATTGTCGCGATGGCCTGCCCAGGGACCGAGCTCCATGACGTCGTGGCGCCGCGTGGTGTGGTTGTGCCGCCCGAGAACGTCGAAGCGCTGGTTGAAGCGATCGTGACGCTGGCCGCCGATCCGGCACGGCGTGCGGCGCTCGGCGCAGCGGGACGCGAATACGCCGAACGCGCACTGTCGAGTACAAGCGTGTTCAGTGCGTTGAACAGGAAGCTAGTGGAGTTGTGTGGGCAGGACAGCGCGGCTGTAAGCGGCAGTGGCGGTGGTGCTGTTGGTGACCCGCGAGGTCAGGACCCAGCCAGCGGTCTAGCACACAAGAAGCTGGCGGCAGCGCCGCTGGAGCCGACCCAGGTCGACTGAGTGTGATTGCCGCGCGCCGGACGCGTGGCTTTTACCAGGGCGACTTGTAGATTTCGCGTTGACCGACACCGGTTGCTGCGCCGCTGCCGTAGAGCTGTTGCGTCGCCTTGCTGTTGCCGTAGAGCTGCTGTGCGGCGATATTCGGATCCTCGCTCAACACGCCCGTGGCGACCCCGCGGCCCGCAGTGGCGGCATTGCCGCCAGCCTTGAGTCCTGTGTTGCCGGCGTTTGCGGTGCGCAGGGCAGCACCGCCAGGCTGCGGCGTGCCGGGGTTGGTGAGCATATGCTCAACCGGCGTGACGCCACCGCCCTGCGGATTGGCGGCTGTAGCAGGGACGTTTTGCTGCTGGTTGTCGTCGAGCGTCTGGGCGCGATAGACATCGCCATACGCAGTCGGCCCGCCCAGCAGCGAGGCATCGTTGGTGCCGGGTGTAAACGTGGCGCGGTCGCCAGCGCGATTCGCAGCGGCAGCTGCACCTTCTGCTTCGGCAGCGGGGGCGTTGCCGTAGGTCGCAAGCGACTGGCCATAGCTTGCAACGCAGATTGCGCTACAAGCCAGTGCGAGGAAGGAGGAGCGCGTGATGTGCAGGGCAAGAGGTTTCATGACGAGACGTCCGGATACTACAGGTTGGCGGCACGCGCTATCGCGCTGCGTCATGCTAATGGTAGTGTCAACCACGCAACGTCCCTAATAAGATGCCAGTCCAAAGCCGACAAAGCCTGTGCGCATCAAGCCAATCGGCGTTAGCAAGAACGAAACCTCGCGAGGACTGTGCCAATTTATTACGTAATGCTACAAGGCGAAATAGTGCCTGGCAGCGACGGTGGGCGAAGGCCCACATCGAGGTTGCAGTATGCAAGTGGAGCGCAATACTCAGATGAAACGCGACGAACTCAACGAACTCGATGCAGCGCGGGAATGGCAGGCGGATGCCGCAAAGGCGACGCCGGCGGTCTGCCCGGTCATCGATCTCAGCCTCGCGGGCAAGGGCAATTATGTGCGGCAGGTGAGCCGCCTGACCGAGGCGTTGTGGTTCGTGGTCGAAGCATGCGTCATCAACAACAAGCTGGTGCCGTTCTCGGCGCTGCGCGTTGCGCTGTTGCGTCGATTCGGCGCGAAGATCGGCCCCAACTGCCGTTTCATGCATCCACTACGCATCAAGGCGCCATGGAATCTCGAAGTCGGCGCGAACTCCTGGTTCGGCGTCGATGCGTGGATCTACAACCAGGCGCTGATCCGTATCGGCTCGAACGTGTGCATCTCGCAGGGCGTTTTTCTCACCGCCGGCTCACACGACTACGCCACCAACATGGATCTGCGTGTGGCGCCCATCGTGATCGAAGACGGCGTGTGGATCGCGTCGAAATGCGTTGTGCAGATGGGCGTGACGATCGGCCGTTCCGCGCTCGTGACACCACTTTCGGTGGTGCATCGCTCGCTGGCGGCCAACGGTGTTTATGGTGGCAATCCGGCGCGCTTTATCAAGCAGCGGTTTGCGCCGCAACGCGTGCAGTAATGCGCGATAGCGAACACCGTTGTTCGCGATCCGCATGAAAGATAGATGGCAGTACTTGGGGTATTCGGGACCGTTCATCCCGGGCGACAGCAGACCGTATCGAGCGGCATGTCGACAGCAGTGCAGAGGTGCCTGAACACGTACCACTGGATGTCGTCGCGGGCCAGGTGACGTCATCACAAGTGCGTGTACCGCAAAGTCTCTCTGCAATGCTCAGGAACATTGGGTGGCACGGCGTGGAGTGCCGGTACGGCGGCTGCACAAGAATCACGGGAGCGGGGATGTTCATCGACAGCCGGGTTGTGGAAGAGCGGTCGGTCATTGGGACCACCGTTTGCATAATCGGAGCAGGTGTAGCCGGTATTACGTTCGCGCTCGAAATGAGCAAGCTTGGCATCGACACATGCCTGCTCGAGAGCGGCGGTTACAAGGCCGATGACGAGACACGCGACCTGTATCGCGGCGAGAACGTCGGCATTCCCTATACGTTTGCAGATGGCAGCCGCAGCCGCTTTCTCGGCGGCAGCAGCAATTGCTGGGGTGGCTGGTGCCGCCCGCTCGATCCCTGGGACTTCGAAAAGCGTGACTGGGTCAAGGACAGCGGCTGGCCATTCGGCCTCGAGGAACTGAAGCCCTACTACGTGCGTACACACGACCTGCTCAAGCTCGGACCGCAGAATTTCGATCCGGCGTTTTGGGAGAGCTCGATCAACCGTCCCGATGTGCGCCGGCATCCGCTTCCGAGCGGCAACGTGCGCGACACGATCTCGCAGTTCAGCCCGCCCGTGCGCTTTGGCAAACTGTATCGCGGCGAATTGCAGAAATCGCGCCATGTACGCGTCTTCCTCAATGCCAACGTGCTCGATATCGACGCGGATACCCAGGCGCAGAATGTTTCGCGCGTGCAGGTCGGCACGCTGAGCGGGCGCCGCTTCGTGGTGACTGCGAAAATCTTCATCCTGGCCACGGGCGGCATCGAGAATGCGCGCCTGCTGCTGGCGGCGAACAAGGTGCAGGCAGTGGGCCTCGGCAACGGTCACGATCTGGTGGGCCGCTATTTCATGGACCATCCGCGGATCATGTCGGGCAGCATTCGCTTCAATCCGGCGTGGGCGCGCAACAAGCTTTACGACATCAAGTATCACTACCAGAACGACGCGGTGAAGGCCCACGGCCAGCATATCTCGTCGCAGTTCGCGCTGACCCTGGAGGTGCTCGAACGCGAGAAGCTGCTCAACGCGCGCGTGTGGTTCTATTCGATGTTCTATGGCGAGAACACCGACGGCGCCGAAGCGCTGATCCGCTGCAAGCAGGCCTTGTTGAAAAAGGACCAGCCGGGCTGGAGCCTGCGCCGTGACATCGCGACAATGGCGCTGCATCCGGTTGAGGCTGGCTGCTTCGGTGCGGCACGCCTGTTTCAACCGCGTGCGCTGATCACCGACGTGAAGTTCCAGACTATCGTCGAGGCCGAACCCAATCGCGATAGCCGCGTGACCTTGTCGACGCAGCGCGATCGTCTCGGCATGCATCGTGTGAAAGTGGACTGGCAGTTGACGGAGCTGGTGAAGCGCACCTTCGACCGTACCAACGCATTGCTCGCGCAGGAGATGCAACTGGGCGGGGTGGCGAGCGTCTCGCTCGACGCGCCGCTCGAAGGGCGACCATGGCCCGAACAGATCGAAGGCACGTGGCACCACATGGGGACCACCCGTATGCACGATTCGCCGCGCCAAGGTGTAGTGGATCGCGATTGCAAGGTGCATGGCATCGCCAATCTGTACGTGGCCGGCAGTTCGGTGTTCCCGACGGTGGGTGCGAATTTCCCGACCATCACGATCGTGGCCCTGACGTTGCGGTTGGCCGAACACATTGCGCGGGCGCTCAAGGGCCGCGAGCCCGGGCTGCAGGCGAACCTCGCGACGCTGACGCAGGCGCCGGCAGCAGGTGGAGAACTGGTGGGCGAGAAATTGCCGTTCGCGGCTGAGGTGCGGCCGCTGGGCGAGGACCTGCTGTTTCTGGCGAAGAAGTGAAGGGGACGCGCGGCGTGCCCCGAAGGGGGTATCGCGTACGACGTTGGGGTTGGGCGGGTACGCTTCGGTAACCTAACCTTGCCCCAGCGCTAGTGGCGAACGCTTCTCTGCGCCTTGCTTGCGGCAGCCCTGTTGCAACACGCGCAGCAGATCGGCCGACATCGCATCCACCGTGAAGTGCTGCTCGAAGCAGTGCAACGCCTGCTGGCGCATCGTCTGCGCTTCGGTTGCGTCGAGTTTCAGCCAGCGTGTGAGGTTGGCGATTGTGCCTGCAACGGTATCGGGCGCCACGAAGCCCGCACCGTCTGCTGCGACTTCACGCCAGATATTCACCTTGTCTGAGATCAGCGCGGGAAGACCACAGGCGAGCGCCTCGGCCACAGCAATGCCGAAGTTCTCCTGGTGTGACGGCAGCACGAACGTATCGGCGGCATAGAACGCCCCCCACTTTCGATCGTCCTGCAGCATGCCGGTCCATGTGACGCGGCTGTCGATCCCGAGTTCGGCACTCAGCGTTTTCAGCGTTGCCATCCACTCGCCGCCGTCCGGGCCGGCCATCACGAGATGCGCCGCTGGATCGAGATCGCGCGCCGCGGCAAACGCGCGCAACAGCAGATCGCAACCCTTCTTGGGATGAATACGGCCGAGGAACAGGATCAGCCGTTTGCCGCGCAAGGCCGGATAGGCGGCGTAAAACGCTTCGCGCAGGTTTGCTGCGCCGGCGGGCGGCCGGTTGGTCCCGAACGCCACGACTTCTTCATTGGCCTGGTAGAGCCTGAATGATTCGCGGGCGAGGCGGCATTCTTCCTGAGCGGTAAACATCACACGCGTCGCATCTCGCAAGACCCGGTACTCAGCCCACGGCCAATACAGGGACTTCTTGAGATGCTTGAGCGGATAGGTGCGCTTGAACCACGGATCGAGCATGCCATGCGGAAACACGTAGTAGGGCACGTCGAGATGCCGCAGTGCTTTCCATGCGGCATAGCTGTGGTACTGCCATAGGCCGTTGACGATCACGGCATCGAACGAGGCTGCGTGTGCCTTGAGCCACGGCACGAGCTTCGGCGTGAGCCCGTAGAAGCCCTTGGCGGGGCCGAGTGCATGAACGGGTAGGGGGAAGGATTCGAGCCACGGAGCAGACGGGTCGTCGACAGTCGCGACTTCAATCCGATGGCCGAGCGCGGTCATGTTGACGCCGCTTTGCCGCACGCCTTCGGTGGGGCCACCCGCGCGCGGGTCGAGCGTCGACAGCAGATGCAAGATCTTCATGGCACCGGATTCCCCCAATTATGGTTTCGAATATAGCAGTGCACATTCCCGTAGCCGCCTCGTGAGGCGCACGGCGGCTAGTCTTCGGCGTGAATCGACTGCTGCCTTGGTACGTCTTCGCACACGGGCGTTGGAGTTCGCCAACAGTACACACAATGGCCGCGAAAGCCGTGATGTTGGCGGATCAAACCGTATCTGCCACAAGAAGATAAGAGGACCGATGGCGGAAACACGTTTTGAACACGTCAATTCCGTGTCAGGGGGGAAAATCATGCGCTGGTTCGGGACAGAAAATAGCAAGGGGCCCCAACGCTCGATCGAGCTCGATTTTATTCGAGGCCTCGCGATCATTGCGGTGATGGGTTTTCATTTCCACAGCGTGCAAACGGGCAGTGCGATTATCGCGGCCATTGAGTATCCGCTGAAGAGTTTCGGCCGTGAAGGGGTCAACCTGTTCTTCACGCTGAGCGGCTTCCTGGTGGGTGGGTTGCTGCTCAAGCAGTATGCCAGGGTGGGCCGCATCGATGCGCGACGCTTCATCATCCGGCGGATCTTCAAGATCTGGCCTGCCTACTATGTGCTGATCCTGTTTCATGTGCTCTCGGGCCGTCATCCGACCAGCACCTTCCTGGTGCAGAACCTCACGCATATGCAGAACTATCTGGGTTCGTCGATTACCCAGACCTGGAGCCTCGCGGTCGAAGAGCACTTCTATCTGTTTCTGCCGGCACTCCTGATGATCGTCGCAGCGCTCAAGCTGCGTGCGAATGCGGTCATCGCCACGCTACTGACCCTCTGCGTGATCGTGCTGGCGGCGCGCTGCGCGATAGTCGCGAACGGCAATCTGGACGCCGCGTTCTTCTACACGCAATATCGCATCGACAGCCTGCTGTTCGGCGTGATTCTGGCGGCGGTGTACTGGATGAAGCCGGAGCTTTACCGCCGCTTCGCCGCGCGCAAGAAAACCCTGATAGCGCTGGTGCTGGCGCTTGTTGCGTGGCTCGTGCTCGCCACGAAGAACATTCCGCTCGACGAGAGCATCGGCTATACGATCCAGGCGCTCGGCTTTTGCGCGTTGATCGTGCTGACCATCGAGTACTCGCAGAAGCTGCGCGAAGCCTGGCTGTTTCGCGCGGTGGCGTGGATCGGCGTCTACTCGTACGGCATCTACCTGTGGCATTCGCTGGCGCTTGCACCGGGCGATTTGCTGATCCGCAAGTTTGCGGCATTGCATGTGCCGGCCATCGCCGCATGGGCGCCGGTGCTGATCGCGCAGTTCGTGATTGCGATCGTAATCGGCTACGTGACGACACGCGCCATCGAGTTCCCGTTCCTGCGTATCCGCGATGCGATTTTCCCGGCTCGCCGCAAGGGCGCGAAGGGCGAGGGCATGCCGGAGGAACTGGAAGTGCCGGCGGTCGGTGGACAGGTCTCGTAGCGGGAGGACCACCGATGGCGGGTAATGCTTAGGGGTTCTTCGCTTGAGGGTCCTGCTCAGGGGTTCTTCACCAAGGATCCTGTTCAGGGTCCGCTTATGGCCTTGGCACTGCCGCTTGAGTGGGCAGCGAGGCCGCGCCGCGAGTCTGGCGCGCCGACGACACCTGAATCGCCGACTGCAACGTCTGCTTGAAGTGAGCCAGGGTGTTGCGCTCGAGCAGATGGCCGTTCGACGCGCCCGGTCTCACCCAGATGGAATCCAGCAGCGTGTCGAGAGCCTGATTGATCGAGTCTGGCGTGAGATCTTCGATCACCGGGCCGAGTTCGCCATCCCGGCAAAACCAGCCTATCAGTCCGTCGGCCGTGGCGATCACCGGCCGGCCGGCGCGATACGCCTGTACCAGCACACCGCTCATGCCGTAGTGCCCTTTATAGCCGAGCCAGATGATGTCGCAGGCCGAGACGAGATCCTGTTCCGCGTCGCTGTCGATGAAGCGGTCGAGCACCACCGGCTCCGGGGTCAGTTGCGCCAGCGCGTCGCGCAAGGGCGCTCGCGCGTCCTTCTCCTGGGCGCCGGCGATCACCAGCGTCGGTGCGTCCTCGCGCGCAGCCAATGCGTCGATGAGCTCGAAGATGCCCTTGCGTTCGCCGATCGAGCCGTACACCAGCACATACTGCCCATAGCCGGGGAGACCGAGCCGCTCGCGGGCGAGCCACGGGTCGCCTGGCACGGCATCGGGGCTGGGGTCGGCGAGATACTGCACGGGCGCCGCGCCGGGTTCGGGGTGGCTTGCGCACCAGTCGGACAGCGTCGGGTCGATGGTCAGCAAGGTCTTCAGGCCGCTGGTACGGACCGCCCGGCGAAATAGCTGCTCCTTGAGCGCATTCACCAGCGGACGGCGCGGCGCACGCACACCGGCCTCGTGATGATGGAAGGCCGCCCGCATCGTGATGCCGATCCAGGGTGTGTTGCCGAACGGTGAGCCGAGAAATGGCAACGCATAAAAGAAGTAGTCCACATACGGCACGACCGCCAGCACCACGCG